>JBFIFO010000100.1:0-14493 GCA_041602815.1 Alphaproteobacteria bacterium
GCCGACACGCTGCACAAGGCGGTCGACACGGCGATCCAGCTGTGCGGCGCGCGCGGCTATTCCGGCGATACGGTGCTCGAGTGGATGTACCGCTACGCCCGCCAGGCACGCCTTGTCGACGGCGCCTCCGAAGTGCACATGATGGTGCTCGCCCGCTTCTACATGCAGGAAGGCACGGACTTCTGGCGCTGGGGCGTGTGATGGACCAAGCCGGCCGAACGGCGCTGGCCCGCTGGCTTGCCGCGGCGGCCGGCGTGGACGATCTGCGTCTCGTCTCGCTGGACAAGCTCTCCGGCGGCGCGATCCAGGAGAACTGGGGCCTCACCGTCGAGTTCGGCGGCGAACGGCGCGACTGGGTGCTGCGCACCGACGCACCCTCGGGCGTTGCCACCAGCCACGGCCGCGCGCACGAGTTCGCCCTCCTGACGGCAGCGCACGACGCCGGCGTGACGGTGCCGGAGCCGCTGTTCCTGTGCGAGGACGTATCGGTGCTCGGCAAGCCGTTTTACGTGATGGCGCGCGCCGCCGGCCGCGCCGAGGGCCACGTGCTGGTGCGCGACGCGGCGGTGCTCGCCGCGGGGGATGCGCTGGTCGAGCGGCTCGGCCACGAGCTCGCCCGCATCCACGCGATCGCCCCGCCGCGCGACGACCTCGTCTTCCTTCCCATGCCCGACGGTCCGCCGGCGCTGTCGCGCATTGCCACTTACCGGCGCTATCTCGACGAGATGCCCGACCCGAACCCGCCGCTCGAATACGCCCTGCGCTGGCTCGAGCGGCATGCGCCGGAAAGCCGCGCGATCACCCTGTGCCACAGCGACTTCCGCACCGGCAACATCATGATCGACGATACGCGGATCACAGGCATCCTTGACTGGGAATTCGCCTCGTGGAGCGATCCGATGGAGGACGTCGCCTGGTTCTGCGCCCGCTGCTGGCGCTTCGGCAATTGGCAGCGCGAGGCCGGCGGCATCGGCTCGCGCGACGCTTTCTACAGCGGCTACGAGGCGGAATCCGGCCGCGCGATCGACCGTGCCGCGATCCCGTACTGGGAGGTGATGGCGGCGGTGCGCTGGGCGGTGATCGCACTGCAGCAGGGCGAGCGCCACCTGTCCGGCGGCGAGGAGTCGCTCGAGCTGGCGCTGACCGGGCTGCGGGCGCCGGAGATGGAGCTCGACGCGCTGCTCGATATCGCCGCGATCGAGGCGGGCGCGGCGCCATGAGGCAGCGCCCCGGCCCCGAGGAGCTGGAGCGGCTCGCGGCTGTCATGCTCGGTGGCGCGATGTTGCCGGAGGATCCGAAAGCGCGCAGCTACGAGCAGCGCCTCGCCGCCAAGGCGCTTTCTATTGCGGCCTACGACCGAGAGCATGGCGCTGCCGATCTGGCCGAGGAGATCGCCCTTTTTGCCGCACTCTATGGTGAGGAGATCGTCATTCGGGTCCACCCCGACGACAGTGTGCGGATCGCTGCGCTGAACCTGGGTCTCGTCGACCAGATCCGCGCCGGCGTCTGGGACGAGCCAACGACCGCGCTGAAGGACCTGCTGATGATGCAGGTCCGTGCCCGCCTTGCACGCACCAATCCGAAATACCTGAAGGCGCGGCTGCCCGGGAATTGACCCGGCTACTTGATCATCCCGACTTCGCGATAGTAGCGCTCGGCACCGGGGTGGAGCGGAATAGCGATGCCGTCGAGCGCGGTCTCGCGGGTGATCGCCCGTGCCTGCGGGTGGCCGGCTCGCAGCAGCGCGCGTGTGCTGTCATGCCATAGCGACCGCGTGATCTGGTAGACCAGCTCCGGATCCACGTCGGCGCCGACGATCCATTGCGCGGGCACGCTCAGCGTCCGCACGGCGCCGATCCCCTCGTAAGTTCCCTCCGGAATCGTCACCCGCGTAAAGAAGCCGTATTTCTCGGCCAGGACGTCGACTTCCGGGCCCTCGATCGGCACAAGCTCGGCACCGGCGGCCCGTGCCAGCTCGGTGATCGCCTTGGCAGGGTAGCCGGCGACGAAGAAAAAGGCGTCGAGCCTTCCCGCCTCGATCGCCTCGATCGACGGAACAGGCTTGCGATACTCCGCCTTGAGATCGCTCTCCTTCAAGCCAAAGGCCGACAGGATCAGCCGCGCATCGACCAGCGTGCCGGACCCCTCCTCGTCGAGGGAGACGCGCCTCCCCGCAAGGTCGAGGACCGAGCGGATGCCGAGCCCCTTGCGCGCGACGAGGTGGATGCTCTCCGGATACAGGGCGGCGATGGCCCGGATGCCGTCGACCTTGCCGGATTTGAGGTACATGCCGGTGCCGGTATGCGCCCAATAGGCGACGTCGGCTTGCGCGAATGCGGATTCGACCTGGCCGGCCGACACGGCGGCGATGTTGGCCACCGATCCGTGCGCCGACTGCGCCACCGCGACCAGCCCGGGCACGCCGCAGCTGCCGCCCTTGTCGCAGGGACGCGAGCCGGGCGGGTTGCTGATTGCCTGGGCGATCAACCCGCCGACCGGGTAATAGGTGCCGCCGACGCCGCCGGTGGCGATACGGAAGAACGTGATCTGCTCCGATGCAGGCGTCCTGTTTGCGATGGCCACCAGGGCGAGTACGGCCAGAACCGCGGCTATCACCGAGCGCATCGCGCACACTCTCCCGATCTCCCGTCCGTGCCGGATTTCACGCGCATAAAGTCTAACGCAACAGACGCGTCGTTGTATATCTTGCCGCAGCGATCGGCGCCGACGCCGCGCTTGACCTTCCGGTTGCTGGAACGGCTACGCAGGCGGCTCACATGACACCGGAGCGCTGCATGGCGGGACAGTCCGGAAAATCGGGACGCGGATTCAGGCGCATGAAAGCCCTTTCGGCCGCTGCTGTCGGAGTACTTGCCATCGCCGTTGCGGTGCTGTGGTGGGTCTTCGAGGCAGGGCAGGGCTCGTCGGGCCGCCCTGGCGCGTGGATCGATGCCGACGACGCGGCGCTTGTCGCGCTCGGCCGTGAAGTCTACGCGGCGCATTGCGCCGCATGTCACGGCGTCGACCTCGAGGGCGAGGCCGACTGGCGCGTTCGCAAGCCGGACGGCACCTTGCCCGCGCCGCCGCACGATGAATCCGGGCATACCTGGCATCACGCCGACGCGCTGCTGTTCGAGATCACCAGGTCAGGTGGCGAAAGTGTGGCACCCGCCGGGTTCCTGTCCGGCATGCCCGGCTTCTCCGAGGCCCTGTCAGACCGCGAAATCGCCGCTTCGATCGCCTTCATCAAATCGCGCTGGCCCGCGGAAATCCGGCACCGGCAGGAACTGATCAGCAGGCGCCACGAGGTCGCTGCCCAAGCCGCGCGCGACAACCCGGAGCGCCGCCCGGGCCCGGACAACAGTTTGCCCTAATCCTGCCACAAGATTCGTCGAGAAATCTGCGTTGCGGTGCCATCTATCGTTTACGAATTCTAAAGGTGTGGCGCGATATCGTGCGACTGTTCGATAAGGAACGCGGCAGGTTCGCCCAGCACGACGGACCAGCCTGCTCCCATAATAACCGGTTCGTTGGGATGGCATCTTGCATCGGTGAAGTTCGATGCGTTAGATAAGTAGGTTTGGCATCAGGGTCGCTCGGGAGAATGGGGAAGAATCGGGCAACAGAAAAACAATGTCGTTCAACAACCGCCGGGCACGATAAGGAAATGAATTTCAGTGAATATGTTTATATATCAGAACGGGTTGCGATCATTTCTTTCGGGGGCCAGTGATGTTCCCCTGGAAGAAAAAAGAGCCCCCTTCGCCCTTCAGTTTCGCGGCTGAAGAGACAGGTATTCGCCGGGTCATCTCCCGGATTTTCCGGGAACGCGAACTGCTCATCCGCAGCGATGGCGAGGTCAAGTTCCTGCGGTTCGGGCCGCGCTTCCAGATGGCTGTGGCTGCCGTGCTTGTCGGCGGCACGATCTGGGCTGCGACGGCCCTTCCCGTCGCCGTCATGCAGCGGTTGACCATCTCGACGAATGAGTCCCAGATCTTCGAGGCCAAGCTCGCCTACGAGGACTTGCTGGAAGAAATCATCGAATACCGCGATACGGTGGACCAGGTGGCGGCCGAATTGCGAGCGAGCAAGGCCGAGCTCGAAGCGCAGCTGGCGCAGGCCGGCGAGTACGAGCGTATGCTGGCCGAGGCCGGCGACAGCCAGGCGGGGCCGCGGGCCGCGGTCGCGCAGTCGCGTCAGGCCCTGCAGCAGCATCTCGACAAGGTCAACGGGGCGTTGAGCGGCGTCGCCAGTGACGGCGAGGAGCTCGAGAGCATGATCGCCAAGATCCGCGCCGACCTCGCGGCAAGCGACAGTGGCCGTGCGCTCGTCGAGAACGCGCGGACCCGTCTGAAGGAGCGGGCCGAGGGTCTCGAGCACCGCCTTGCAACCGTGGTCGGTGACAACCAGAAGATGCAGGAGCGCAATGCCGCCCTGACCTCCAATCTTCAGGTGACGTCGGCCGAGCGGGACGGCCTGTTGCGGCAGCGCCAGAAACTGCGCGGCACAATCGCCAACCTGGAAAGCCAGGTCGCCTCGTTGGAGCACGAACGTGATCGCCTCGAAAAGCACAGTGCCGGCCTCGCCGAGGATCTCGGCGCGACGCGCGCCCTGGCCGCCGACCTTACCGACGAACGGAACGGCCTGCAGGAGCTGCTTGCGGCCGCGGACAGCGAGCTGTTGCTGACGCGCGCCCAGCAGGATGTGATCTGGGACGATCTGCGCGGCGTCGCAATGAGCCTTCAGGAAGTCACCGGTGACGCCACCGAACTGGAGGAAAGCAGCCCGCGGCAGCTGCGCACGCAGATCGACAATCTGCTGGCCGACCTGACGAACCGCCAGGCGGTCGAGGAGGTCGTCTTGCAGCGCGCCACCGAGCGGGCCGCCAGCAGCATTCAGGAAGTCGAGAAGATCGTGGCCATGACCGGCCTCGATCCGGACCGGTTGCTGGCCCGGGCGCGCCAGGGTCAGCTCGGCCAGGGCGGGCCGTTCATCGCGGCCGCCGAGTTCCCGTCGGACGAGAAGATCGGCGACACCATGCTGTCGCTCGACAGCAACATGACGCGCTGGGAATCGCTGACCGAAATCCTGCGGGTCCTGCCGCTGGCCCTGCCGGTCGATACCTATCACCTGACGAGCACGTTCGGCCCGCGCATCGACCCGGTCAAGAAGCGGCGCTCGCAGCATAACGGCATCGACATGGGCGGGTGGACGAACACGCCGATCTGGGCCGCGGCGCCCGGCACCGTCGTCCATTCAGGCCGCAAGGGCCGATACGGCATCGTCGTCGAGATCGATCATGGTTACGGCATCAAGACCCGTTATGCCCATCTCAACAAGTCTCTTGTCGAGGTCGGCGAAGTCGTTGGCCATCGTCAGCGCATCGCGCTTTTGGGGAGTACCGGCAGGAGCACGGGTCCGCACCTGCATTACGAGGTTTTGTACGACGGCAAGCCCTTGGATCCCATGAAATTCATAAAGGCTGGACGCTATGTTTTCAAAAACTGAGAAGGATATCCCGACAGTGACTCCCACCGCTTCGCCCGAACGCGGGGCCAAGTCGAGCGCGCCCTCGATCATTAGCAACAACCTGAAAGTGACCGGCAATCTCAGTACCGATGGCGATGTGCAGATCGACGGCGAGATCGACGGCGACGTCAACAGCAAGCAGATCACGCTTGGCGAATCCGGCGTCGTCAACGGCGCGATCGTCGCCGACATGGCGCGAATTTCCGGTACTGTCAACGGCTCGATCACCGCGCGTGTCGTCGAGCTCGGCCGCACCGCCCGGATCACCGGCGACATCAATCATTTCAGCCTTGCCATCGAGCCGGGCGCCTTTGTCCAGGGGCAGATGAGCCATGTCGACGAGCAGAAGCTGAAGCCCGCTTCGAACGGCGCGAGCCAGACCAAGCCGGCCATTGTTGCCCCGGACGTCGAAAAGATCGACAAGAAGGGCGGCGATTCGGCAAAGAGCCTGGCGAACTGAACTCTTCCCGCCCAACGCCGCAGAGCCAGTCCAAGGGAAAACCGGCCGGCACCGCGTCCGGCCGGACCTGTTAGGTCGCCCGGTCCCCGATAATAGCGGCATAAAGCGCCGGGTCGACATTGCCACCCGAACACACGCACACGACGGCCGCGTCGCCCCAGCGGTTGCTGCTGTCGACCAGCGCCGCCAGGGCTGCCGCCCCGCCCGGCTCGACGACCAGCTTGAGATATCCAAATGCCAGAGCCACCGCCTCCTTGACCGCTTCCTCGCTGACAGCGAGCCCACATACGCCGAGCCCCGAGAGGATCGGGAAGGTCAGTTGCCCCGGCATCGGGGCGAGCAGGGCATCGCTGATCGACGCGGCCCCGGGCTGCACCGCCAAGCGGGACCCTGCTGCGAGGGAACGGGCAGTATCGTCGAATCCCTCCGGCTCCGCAGTGAATACCTGCGTATCCGGCCAGCGCTCCGACAACGCGAGCGCGATCCCGGATGTAAGGCCGCCGCCACCGCACGGGACGACGACCGCCGCCGGGCGAACGCCGGCATTGTCCGCCTGTTCCATGATTTCCAGGCCCACCGTTCCCTGCCCGGCAATAACCTGCGGCTCGTCGTAGGGACGCACCAGCGTCGCGCCGGTCCTGCGAGCGATCTCTGCGCCGATTGCCTCGCGGTCTTCGCGCATCCGGTCGTATAGCACCACCTCTGCGCCCCAGGCGCGCGTATGATCGATTTTGACGCGCGGTGCATCGGACGGCATGACGATCGTCGCCCGCACCTCAAGTGCCGCCGCAGCAGCAGCGACACCCTGGGCGTGGTTGCCAGAAGAGTAGGCGATGACGCCGGCCCTGCGGGCCGCATCGTCGAGCTGCGCGATGGTATTGTAGGCGCCGCGGAACTTGAACGAGCCGGTCAACTGCAACGACTCCGCCTTGACCAGCACGCGGACCCCGAGCCGCTCGTTCAGCAGCGGCGATTCCAGGAGCGGCGTCCGCCGCGCGATCCCGGCCAGGCGCTTCGAAGCGCTCGCGACGTCGGCCGAAGATACGGCGTAACGGTCAGACCCGGGCGAGGAACGCATCGAGAGCCTCCATCGCTAGCGGTTCGTTGAGGGTCAGCGGATGGCCGCGCCCCGGCACGGTCACCGCCGTGAGCGCCGGATGCACGTGCGCCATTCGCTCAAGCGTCTCGGCGCTGAGCACGTCCGACAGTTCGCCGCGCAGCGCCAGGACGGGAAATCGAGCGAGCGCGCGAAACAGGATCCACGGATCGTTCTCGGCGCCCGCAGCGACGACGACTTGCGCTAGGCGCGTGTCCCAATTGAAATGTAGCCTGCCGTCCTCGCCCTCGCGCCAGGTCGCGCGCGCCTCTTCCAGCAGTGTCTCTCGCGATTCGCCGGCCATCGTCGGGAACATGCGTGCCAGTTCGGCGACCGCGGCGTTCCAGTCCGGTTGCGGATTGTCGGTACCAATATAACCGGCAATCCGCTGCATACCCCGGTCGGAAACCTTCGGCCCGACGTCGTTGAGTACGACGGCCCGTAGGCTGCTCGGCATAACGATCGCAAGGCCCATGGCGAGGAATCCGCCGAACGAGGTCCCGATCACCACCACGCCCTCGAGACCGGTAACCGTCAAGAGGTGACGCGTATCCAGGAGGGTGACCGTCGGGTGGTAGTTGCGCGGGTCGTTGTCGTACTCCGAAAGGCCGCGACCCCGGTAATCGGGGCAGATCACTCGTCTCGTCGACGCAAGGCGGCTGGCGAGGCCACTGAAGTCCCTTGCGGTCCGCGTGAGCCCCGGCAAGCACAAGACAGGTGCCGCCGAGGCGAGCGGGTCGCCATACTCACGGTAATATAGGGTCCGCCCGTCCTGGGACAGAAAGCGGCGTTCCCGGAACGCATTCATGCCCTAGCCCAGCCCGATTAGATCGGGCAGCGACGAGAGGTCGCCGATCTGCCTGTCCGGCATGCCGGGGATTCGTTCGGGCGGCTGGTTGAAGCGGTTGACCCAGACCACGCGAAAGCCGAAATGCGAGGCCGCATAGGCGTCCCATGCGTTGGACGATTGAAAACAGATTTCCCCAGGCGCGACGCCAAGCCGGTCGGCCGCCAGCTGGTAGACCCGGGGGTCCGGTTTGAATATTCCGACGTCCTCGACCGAGAGCACTTGGTCCAGCGTATCCGCAAGGCCGGCCGATCGGACCGCCGCATCGAGCATCACCGGCGCGCCATTGGACAAGATTGCGGTCGCGATGCCGCCCGCCTTGAGGCGGCCCAGCATCGCCGGGACTTCCGGGTAGGCGTCGAGCTCGAGGTAGAGGTCCATCAGGCGCTGGCGGATGGCAGCGTCGTCGAGATCGATCGCCGCCATCGCGAAGTCGAGCGCATCCCCCGTGACCTGCCAGAAATCGGCATGGGTGCCCATCAGGCTGCGCAGCCAGGTGTATTGCAACTGCTTCTGTCGCCATATGTCCGAGAGCGTGCCGGCCTTGCCGCCGAGGTCGTCACGGCATCGTGCAGCGGCTGAATGGACGTCGAAAAGCGTACCGTAGGCATCGAACACACAGGCTCGAATGCCGGGAATTGCAGCGTCGGCCATCACGTACTCCCTCGTTCACAGCTGTCCGCTGGCGCCGGCGCAAGTGGCCCATGCGCCCCGCACCCCGCTGGCTTATAGCATGGTGGAAACCAGGTAAAGCGTCGACGCGGGCAGCGTCGGCGTCAGTCGGCGTCAGCGCTCCTCCGGAGCAAGGTACCCGGGAAGGCGCCCGGCGATATCCTCGGCCCGCAGAACAGCGATCTGGGCGCCGTGCAGTTTCTGGCGGTAAATCGGCAGCGCCTCCATGACCCGCTGCACGTAATTGCGGGTCTCGGAAAACGGAATCGATTCGATCCAGTCGATGGCATCGTCCAGCCGGCCCCTCGGATCGCCGTAATCTCGCAGCCACTGGTCGACGCGATGCGGACCTGCATTGTACGCGGCGAGTGCCAGGACCATTGAGCCTTCGTAGCGCGCGAGCATGGAATCGAGATATGCGCTGCCCAGAGCGACGTTGTGGTCGGGATCGCTGGTCAACCGCGCCGTCGAGTGATCCCTGACATTGAGATTGCGTGCGACCCGCTTGGCGGTCGCCGGCATCAGCTGCATCAGCCCGCGTGCCCCGGCATGGCTCCGAGCCGCAACGTCGAAAGCGCTTTCCTGCCGGATCAGGGCATGCAACAGGGCCGGTTCGGGCGGCTGGTCCGCCGCGAAGGCCATTGTCGGATAGCCGAGTTCGCCGAGCACGACCCCGTCGCGCGCGGCACGACGTGCGATATAGACGGCAATGTCCACGCGGCCGGCATCGCGGGCGAGTTGAGCCGCCAGGGTCCACTGTGCCTCGCCCTTGGACTGCCACGCGATCTGCCGCAGGAACGGCTTCAGAACGCGGTCGTCGTCCTGACGCGCCAGGAACCGCTGCGGGTCAACGTCCGGGTCCGGATCGCCAGTCGTCTTGGCAGCGGAAGCGCCGGCGGCGTTGCGCAGGGCCATGAGCAGGCGCACCGCACGTACCAACTCATTGCGATCGAATTCGGCGCGAGCTGCAACCGACACTTCGGGTTCGCGCGGCGGCAGATGGTCCGTGACCACGCCGATCCGGCGCGCCGCCAGCTGGCCGTAGAACGTGGTCGGATAGCGGGACGCGGTGCGGAACCATTGCCGGGCGATCTGTTCCTCGCCGGCGGCCCCTGCGGCCCGGCCCGACCAATAAGCCGCGCGGGCTTTGCTGATCGGATAGCGCACGGTCTCGTAAAGGTTCGAGAAATGGCCGAACGCGGTGCGCGGGTTGCCGAGGAAGCGCAGGGCGATCCAGCCGGCGAGGAATTCCGCATCGGCGCGCGCAACGCCGCCATCCAGCCCGTGCTCCCGTACCAGCCGATACGCCGTTGCGGCATCGTCGTTGAGCAGGGCGCGCCGTGCCAGAATCTGCCGTTCCGTCCACCATCGAGTGGGATGACGGAGATCGCCCTCGTATTCCAGGAGCGCGGCAATCGCGTCGTCGTCCTTTTCCTTGCGCCGGTTCCATCTCACCCACTCGTAGATCAGCCCGGGATCCTTCGACAACCACTCCGGGACGGAAGCGAGCGCCGAGCCGGCATTGCGCTTGCGGCGCATCATCCGCAGCCGCGCATCGGCCACCGTGGCGTATTCGCCGCCGACCCGCTTTGACTGCCGTTTCGCGGCAGACCTGCGATTATCCCACAGCAGCCGGTCAAGCCGCGCCCAGTGCTGTTCCATCTCGAGGTGGTTGGCGAACTGTTCGAAAAAGGTCTTCTCCTCGGCCGCATCCATGTCGAATGCGACCCAGGCGCGGCGGATGACCGCGACCGCCTCGTCGGCCGCCCCGCTGCGCTCGAGCGCCGAGGCATAGGCCGATGCGCCCTCGACGGTCCGAGGTGGGTAGGAGCGGAACCAGGCCAGAACGGACCGGTCGTCCTCGGTGTCCGTGACGGCGCGCTCCGCCTTGTTGCGAAGCGCGCCGGGGCGGGGCCAGCCAGGGTTGGCCGTGATGAAGCTCGTGATTTCGCCGAACGACGCCTCTTCGCCGTCGTCGGTCAGTTGAACCCAGTCGACGAGCAGGGCCAGCAACTGCTCGTCCGTGGGCGAGGTCGACACTCCTGTATCCAGCGGCGTCGCCGTTTCCGGCGCAGGTTCGACCGCCGGCAGTTCGAGAACCGGAGAGACGGGCCCCCAAGGGGCCGGGTTGGCCTCGCGCTCGCGTTCCTCCGGCTCCACCGCACGCGCGACGAGCGCGTCCCGTCCGTCAAAGGCGCAGGAAACGGAATACATAGAGGAACCGAACCAGCCCGCCGCGGCGACCATCAGGGCGCACGGCAAGACCCTGCGCCCGGCCCGGCCTGTCTTGCCCCAGCACTGCATCGAGATGTTTCTCCAGAGTCGCAATGGCCTGACCCATCCTATCGTATCGCTCATACTACCAAGAAACGGTAAAGTCCGGCTACGGTGATCCGGTCCTGTGCGCTTGCCCCGTTCGGTTCGGGGCGGTATGTTCGCGGCGAACGTGCCCGGCCGCGGACACAAGCACCGCGGGAACCGGCGCCCACAGGGCAACGTCGAGGAGTAAGCGATGTTCAGCGGCTCTATCACCGCGCTGATCACCCCGTTTCGCGACGGCGAGGTGGATGAGCGGGCGTTCCAGGAGTTCGTCGATTGGCAGATCCGGGAAGGGACGAACGGCCTCGTACCGGTCGGCACGACCGGCGAGTCGCCGACATTGAGCCATGACGAGCACAAACGCGTGGTTGCGCTGTGCCTCGAGGTGGCCAAGGGCAAGGTGCCGGTCATCGCCGGCGCCGGATCCAACGCGACCGCGGAAGCCATCGACCTGACCCGCCATGCACGCGAGGCCGGCGCCGATGCGGCCCTGATCGTCACGCCCTACTACAACAAGCCGACGCAGGAAGGACTCTATCGCCACTACGAGGCCATCGCCACGGCGGTCGACATCCCGATCATCATCTATAACATCCCGGGCCGCAGTATCGTCGACATGTCGGTCGACACGATGGCGCGGCTCGCCAAGCTGCCGAATATCGTCGGCGTCAAGGATGCAACGGCCGACCTTGCGCGGCCGCTTGCCACACGTAGCGCGATCGGCCCGGACTTCTGCCAGCTGTCCGGTGAGGATGCGACCATCGGTGCGTTCCTGGGCCAGGGCGGGCACGGCTGCATCTCTGTGACCTCCAATGTCGCGCCGCGACTGTGCTCGGACATGCACAAGGCCTGGCAGGCCCGCGATTACGAAGGATTTGCGACGATTCGCGACAAGCTTACGCCGCTGCACGCGGCCTTGTTCTGCGAGACCAGCCCTGGCCCGGTGAAATATGCGGCCAGCCTGCTCGGCAAATGCACGGCCGAGACGCGGCTGCCGCTGGCGCCGATCGCCGAAGCCAGTCGGGCGCGCGTCGAAGGTGCGCTGCGGAGCGTTGGGCTCCTGAACTGATTCCATGGCCAAGACGAAAAGTCCGCGTGCGGCTGCGGAGAACCGGCGCGCGCGCCGCGACTATCTGATCGAGGATACGATCGAGGCCGGCCTCGTGCTGCTGGGCAGCGAGGTCAAGTCGTTGCGCGCCGGCCAGGCCAGCCTCCAGGAATCGTGGGCCGGCCCCGCAGACGGCGCGATCTGGCTGCTCAACTGCCACATCCCACCCTATGAACAGGCGAGCCATGCCAACCACGAGCCGCGGCGGCCGCGCAAGCTGCTGTTGCGCAAGCGCGAACAGGCGCGCCTGCTCGATGCGACCAGCCGCGAGGGCTATACCCTGGTGCCGCTGAAGATCTATTTCAACGAGCGCGGCATCGCCAAGCTGCTGCTCGGCCTCGGCAAGGGCAAGAAGCGGCACGACAAGCGGCAGAGCGAGAAGGACCGGGACTGGAAGCGCCAGAAGGCGCGGCTGATGCGCGAGAAGGGCTAGGGCAAAGCCGCCGCATCGTCCAGCCGGTGCCGCAAGTCGGCAAACACGGCGTGGAACATCGCCTCGGTCAAGCGACCCGTGTTGGTGTTGTAGCGCGAGCAATGGTAGCTGTCGGCCAGCATATGGCCGGTCGGCAGCTCGTGAATGGCTCCGTGTGCGAAGTGGTAGCGGGCCGCGACGAGGCCGAGGGCGCGCAACACTGCCTTGTGGGCGACGAGCCCGAGGGCCAGGATGGCCCGGAGTTCGGGCATGGCCGCGATCTCCGTCTTCAGGAAACGGTTGCAGGTGTTGACCTCCGCCGCGGTCGGGCGATTCTCCGGCGGCACGCAGCGCACGGCATTGGTCAAGCGGGCGTCGATCATGCGAAAGCCGTCATCCGCCCGCGCCTCGAACGGGCCGGACCCGAACGTGAATGCTGCGATCGCCGGATAGAGAAGGTTGCCGGCGTCGTCACCGGTGAACGGCCGGCCGGTACGGTTGGCGCCGCGCAGTCCCGGCGCCAGCCCGACGATCAAGAGCCGCGCCTCATGCGGTCCGAAGCTGGGGACCGGGCCGTTGTGCCAGTCCGGGAACGCAGCGGCATTGGCACGCCGGAACGCGGCCAGCCGGGGGCACAACCGGCAATCTTCGTCCGGGCCATCTCTTGGCGCATTCCGCCAAGGGCGCGCGAGGACGGGCGCGCCACTCACGTGGCGAGATCGTATTCGGGTTCGTCCTCGTCCTCGGTGGCGTCGACCGGCTCAGCGGAGTCGCGCGGAGCATGCTCCCTGGCGATCGCGTCGGCGATTTCCTGCAGCTCGATGAAGTTGTCCGCCTGCCGGCGCAACTCGTCGGCCACCATCGGCGGCGACGACCGCACCGTGCTGACGACGGAAACGCGAACTCCCTTGCGCTGGGTCGCCTCGACCAGGCAGCGGAAGTCGCCGTCACCCGAGAACAGCACCACATGGTCAAGCCGCTCCGCCATCTCCATGACGTCGGTGGCCAGCTCGATATCCATGTTGCCCTTGATCTTGCGGCGCCCCGACGAGTCCGTGAACTCCTTCGTCGGCTTGGTGACCATGGTGTAGCCGTTGTAATCGAGCCAGTCCACCAGCGGGCGAATCGGTGAATATTCCTGATCGTCGATGAGGGCGGTGTAATAGAACGCGCGCACCAGACGTCCCTGCTTCTTGAACAGGGCAAGCAGGCGCTTGTAATCGATGTCGAACCCAAGTGCCCGGGCGGCGGCGTAAAGATTGGCGCCATCGATGAACAGCGCGACGCGTTCATCGGGATAGAAATTCATCGGCATGGCGTTAAGATCCCAAAAATAATTTCAAAGAAGGGTAGTCGATTACTACTGTGCAATTCGTCGATTACCCTGACCGGTCGTGATAAAGGGCAACCTGCCACCCATGGATGCACTGCGGAATTGCCTGACTCATGTACATCTAAACCAAATATTTACCCTCTGGCGCGGCATCCGGCAAGGGTCGGAGCCGGAAAATGGAAAAAAAGTGCCGGCGAGGACGCTCTATGCGGGCCGCCAACGGACCCGTCCGGCCGGTAAAGCGCTTGCAAGCGGGCCGAGCCGACCCTATATTCCTGCCCGAATTTCAGGCAATTCCAAGGATCGGAAGACATGGCGCGTGTGACTGTCGAGGACTGCGTCCTCAAAGTACCCAATCGCTTCGACCTCGTAATGATGGCCGCCCACCGCAGCCGCGGCAGATCCGCCGGCGCAAGCCTGACCGTCGACCGCGACAACGACAAGAATCCCGTTGTTGCCCTGCGCGAGATCGCCGACGAGTCGATCGGCCTCGAGGACATGCGTGACTCCCTGATCCGCAGCTTGCAACGCCACGTCGAAGTCGACGAGCCGGAAGAGGAGGATACCCTTGAACTCATGGCCGGCGCGATCATGGCGGGCGACGAAGCCGACCCGGCCCAGTACCTGAAAGAGGGCGAACTGGTCGAACAGAACGGCGATGAGATCGGCGCCGGAAACGATGACGATGGCTCCGAGGAAAGCCCGGAGTCCGAAACA
>JBFIFO010000101.1:0-14360 GCA_041602815.1 Alphaproteobacteria bacterium
ACATGACGTGTTTCCCTCAATTGCGTGATGCGCGAAACATGTGCGGCAATTTCAGGGCTGTATGATTGCAGAGTCCCGCCTAACGCGGCGTTAAGCGCGCAATTTGTGACGAATTCAGCCTTTCGCCGTGCGCTCCGCCGTCACCCAGGCGTGCGAGCGCATCTCGGCGAGGCGGCTGGCGGTGCGGCGGTATTCGGCGGCGTGGCTGTCGGCCGTTACAAGATCTTCCGGCGCGATGGCGGCCGAGGCGGCGAGCCGAACCCGGTTCTCGTACAACACGTCGATCAGGGTGATGAATCGACGCGCCTCGTTGCGCATCGCCTGGTCCATCGCCGGCACGCCGTCCAGAACGACGGTGTGGTAGCGCCCGGCGATGGCAAGATAGTCCTCGGCCCCGAGCGCGGCGCGGCACAGCTCGTCGAAATGGAAGCGCGCGACGCCGCGTGCGGCGACCGGCACGGTGACCGTGCGGCCCTTGACGGTCAGCGTCTCCGGGGCCGCCCCGGCACCGTCGGCAAGGTCGTCGAAGATGTGGTCGAGTGCCGCCGTGGCCGCGTCGTCCAGGGGCGTCAGCCAGACCTCGCGGCCGGCCAGGCGCGCCTGCCGGTAGTCCTTGCGCGCGCTCAGCTCCAACACATCGAGCCGGCGCTTGATGATCTCGATGAACGGCAGGAACAGCTCGCGCTGCAGGCCACCCCGGTACAGCTCGTCCGGCGGCGTGTTGGTGGTGCAGACCATGACAACGCCGCGCGCGAACAGGGCCTCGAACAGCCGGCCGAGGATCATCGCGTCGGCGATGTCGCGCACCTCGAGCTCGTCGAAGCAGAGCAGCCAGACCTCCCGAGCGATCTCCGCGGCAACAAGGTCGATCGGATCCTCGCGTTGGCCCGACTGTTTCTGGCCCCTGCGCCAGCGGTGCAGCGCCTCGTGCACCTCGATCATGAAGCTGTGAAAGTGGACACGGCGCTTGCGCGCGAGCGGCACGCCGGCGACGAACAGATCCATCAGCATCGACTTGCCGCGGCCGACCGGCCCGTAGAGATACAGCCCCTGCGGCGGGTCCTCGCGGCGCCGCGCCAGGCCAAGAACCGCCTTCCAGGCGAACAGGCCGGCCCCGGGGTCGTACGACTTCAGGGCACGGCACAACGACTGCAGCTTTTCCGCCGCCAGCTCCTGGATCGGGTCGGGCTCCAGCGCGCCGTCGGCCACCAGGGCCCGGTATGCGAACAGCGGTCCTTCGGTCACGGCTGCGTTGCTTAGCACACTATCCAGTTACGTGGAATCGGCGCCTGCGCGCTTTCCCGCCCGGCGACCCAAGGACACAGTACATTGCGGGTGGCCGGGTGGGGGAGCGGGCTGGAGCGACCTTAACGGACAACGCGCTAGCACGCCCCCGAGACCGGCACGACGGCGCCCGACAGGTAATCGGGCGCATCGCACACCACCCACGCAACGGTCTGCGCAACCTCCTCGACCAGGGCGGCCCGCTTCAACGGCATGCTCGGCGTGAGGCGCGCGACGCGGCCCGGCATGCCGGCATCCGCGTGCAGGTCGGTATCCACCACCCCGGGGGCAACGCCGTTGACGCGCACGCCCTCCTGCGCGACTTCCTTTGCGAGGCCGATGGTGAACACGTCCATGGCGCCCTTGCTGGCGGCGTAATGGATCCACTCGCCGGGGCGCCCGTCTCTCGTGGCAACGGAGGAAATGTTGACGATGCGCCCGCCCCGGGCGCCGTAGGACGTGGACATGCGGCGCACCGCTTCGCGGGCGCACAGCATCGCCCCCACGATATTCACGGCGAATACGCGGCTGGCGAGGTCGCCGGTCAATGACTCCAAGCGGCTGACACCGCCGACGATACCGGCATTGTTGATCAGCACCGTCGGCCGGCCGAGGATCTCGTCGACGGTCTCGAACAGCCGTACGATCTCCGACTCGACGCCGTTGTCCGCCTGCACCGCCAGGCCACGATGTCCGCCCGCCTCGATGTCCTTGACGACTGCGGCGGCGGCGTCTGCGTTGTGCAGGTAGGTTATCGCGACATCGTAGCCGCGGCGGCCGAGCGTGCGCGCAATGCCCGCGCCGATGCCGCGCCCGCCGCCGGTAACGATCGCGATGCCCGTCATTCCGCAGCGCGGGCCTTCGGTGCGAAGACCGCCTCCATTTCGCGGCGCACCTTTACGGCCTGGTCCGTTGCATCGATTTCCACGTCCTGCCAGCGCACCGGCTGGCCCGTCCTGATCGCCGTCTTGAGCCGGACGTCGTGCGACAGGCCGATCGGCAGGCCGCCCAGCGCCAGGCTGTCGGCGGCCGGCATCAGGCGGCCCCAGACCGTCGACCCGCCCTCGCCGTCCAGCGTCTCGCCGGCGGCCAGATCCCGCTTGGCGACGGCGACGACATCGCCGTTCCAGTCTTTCGGGGCGCCCGTCGGCTCACCGCGCAGGGCGGCACTGGACACCGAGACTGCAAGCTCGAGGCCGATCAGGTGCCAGGGCTTGTACATCGCGGTGTAGACGCCCGAGTCGTCGGTCACCAGGCCGTATTCGGCGAAACAGCGGGCGGCGTACTCGTCGCGCGCCGCGAAGGTGATGTACACGCCCCAGCGCAGGTCGCGATCGACCGGCGTGCCGTCGCGGTTGAGGCAGGAGATCACCTCGACCATGCCGCGATGATCGAGCACGCCGCCGTCGGCCTTCGGCCTGAGCACGGCGGCCAGCCGGTCGGTGCCCACCGGCGGAAACGACAGGCCGGCAGCCGGGCAGTCCAGCCCGCACGCGTTGGCCACGGCCGCCATTTCGATGCCGGACTTGGTGCCGTCCAGGAACGAGTTGAACATCTTGGCGTTCATGCCGCCGAGCGCCGCCCGCTCGGCACTGATGCCGTAGAAGTCCCAGACCGTCCGGTCGGTCGAGGCATGGTATTCCGGCAGGTATTTCGTGCCCTTGCCGGCCGCCACGACCTCGAAGCCGCAGGTCCGTGCCCAGTCGACCTGCTCGGCGATCAGGGCCGGCTGGTCGCCATAGGCCAGCGAATAAACGATTCCGGCATCGCGCGCCTGCCGTGCGAGCAGCGGTCCGGCCAGCGCGTCGGCCTCGACGTTCACCATCACGATGTGACGCTTGTGCCTGCAGGCGAGGGCGACATGGCGAATCCCGGCGGCGGGGTCGCCCGTCGCATCGATGACGACCTCCAGCCCGTCCGCCGCGACCAGCGCCTCGGCATCGTCTGTGACGAAGGTCGTACCGTCCTTGAGCGCCGACGCCAGCGAGCCCGCGTCGTAGCGCGCCTTCTCCCAGCCGATGCGTGCGAGGTTCGCGCGCGCCCGCTCCGGCGCCAGATCGGCGATCCCCATGACGTGCAGGCCGTCGACGTGACGCGACTGCGTCAGGAACATGGAGCCGAACTTGCCGCTGCCGATCAGGCCGACCCGTACCGGCCGGCCGGCGGCGGCGCGTTCGGCAAGCATGGTATGGTAGTTCATCGGTTTCGCCCCTCTCTCTTCTCGTATGGCATCACGGCAGTCGGATCAGAACCGGAAGGACCCCGGAGTCCTGGAGCCAGCCGATCAGCGCGAACAGCGGCAGGGCCAGGAAGAACACCGAGCTTTCCCGGATCGTGATCAGGACGTTGCGCGGCAAGCCCATCGGCTCGCCGGCCTCCCGGTAGAGACCGGGCCGGGGAACCCAGCGCGGCACCCGCTGCACATAGTCCCGGAACTCCTGCGGGTGCCGGTCGAAAAGGAACCGTTCCTCGCCGGCCACGACAGCCCGGTAATAGATGGCGAAAGCCAGGGCCAGCAGCGCGGTCACCAGCAGCATTCCCGAGACGAGCCCGATTCCCGCAAGCCCGAGGAAGCTGAAGACGTACAGGGGATTGCGGGTCATCGAGTAGGGTCCGACATCGACGATGACCTGGCCCTTGCGCCCGCCGATATAGGCGGCGCACCAGACCCGGCCCATGACGCCGACGATCAGCGCCAGATACCCGGTCCAGCGCAGGATCTCGGCGACCAGCCCGTGACGCCCCCACAAGGGCGCGACGAACAGCAGGCCCAGCAGGACGACGGCCGCCGCCACCCGCGTCGTGCGGATGCGGGTCTTGACGCGGGGGTCGCCCCGTTCCCTTGCCGTGTCACTCATCCCTGCCCCGGCGCAGCGCTCAAAATGCGCGCGGACCCTAGCCGCTGCCCCATGGCGGCGCAAGGTCAACCACTGCCGGAATAATCCGCCATATATCTCAACAACCCATGGTCGGCATCATCCCCCGATGCCGCTAATTCTGTTGTCACCCGGCGCCGATCTTCCGCCGGGCGGTTCTGACTCAACTTGAATTTGCCTTCGATCCGCGTGATTGGCAACTCAAATGCAACAATGCCGCGCATCATCCGGTCGACGAAGTCCGCATCCTGCGCGTCGAGGGTCCACGCGCCGGCCTCGTATTCGGCGACCAGCCGATCGAGCAGCGCGCGCACCGAAGCACGGTCGCGGATCAGTTGCGGCACGCCGTAGACATGCACCGCCACGTAGTTCCAGGTGGGCACGGCGGGGCCGCCAGCATACCACCGCGGCGAGACATAGGCGTGCGGGCCGGAAAAAACGGCGAGCATCTCCGTCGTGCCGTCGATGGCCCGCCAGTGCGGATTGCCGCGCGCGACATGCGCCAGCAGCCGGTCACCATCCAAAAGGAACGGCAGGTGCGTTGCGAACGGCGCGCCGTCGACCGCGCCGACCAGCAGGCCGAACGGATTCTCGCGGATCACGCGGTCGAGGGCGTCGCGCTGCGTTATGGCGAAGGGCTTCGGGACATACATGGTCGCGGCTCCGGTCAGCGCTGCGGCGGTTCCGTCCCGGCGCGGCGCGGTGTGATCGTTCATGCCAGCCGCGCGCACAGGGTCCGGACAATATTGCCCGCGGGCAGGATCGTGTCGATGCTCCCGACACCCTGGCCGGCATAGGCCTTGATGCCGCGCGCCCAGGCGTCGGGATCGACCTGCCGCGGGCCGCCGGCGACAAGACCGCGCACCGACCAACGGGACTTCGGCGGCAGGATGCGGTACGGCGCACCGAGTCCCCAGCCGTAGGAGTAGAATCGCTCCCGTCGCGTGTCGTCCGGCCCGGCATCGATCAGGCGCTCTTTGTAGATGTCGTGGGCCAGCGATTCGGTGCTGGCAACGAAGCGCGTGCCGACCCAGGCGCCGGCGGCGCCCATTCCCATTACCGCGCCGACCGCCGCGGCGTCGACCAGCCCCCCGGCGGCCAGCACGGGGACCGGCGCGACGGCCCGGATCACGGCCGGCAGCAGCGCCATGAGGCCGGTCGTGCCGCGCACATGGCCGCCCGCCTCGATGCCCTGCGCGATGACGATGTCGGCGCCGGACGCTGCCGCGCGTTCCGCTTCGGCGATCGAACCGACCTGGATCATCGTGACGATGCCGGCGTCCCGTGCCCGCGACACGATGTCTGCGAACTCGCCCCAGAACAGCGACAGCACGGCCGGCCGTTCCGCGAGCACGACATCGACCTGCGATGTGAACCCGTCCGGTCCGCCCCCGCGCGGCACCAGGTTCACGCCAAACGGACGATCGGTCATGCCGCGTGTCCGACGGATGCGGTCGCGCAGCTCCCGCGCCGGCAACCTGATGCCGCCGAGATGGCCGAGACCGCCGGCGGCGCTGACCGCGGCCGCGAGCTCCGGCCCGGCGACGCCGCCCATGCCGGCCTGGAAGACCGGCAGTTCAACGCCGCACAGGCGCGTGGCCGGCGTTGTCGTCACGACGTGACCGCGGGCATGGCCGGCTAGCCCTGGCGCAGCACCATCAGTTTCTTGATCTCGGCGATCGCCTGCGCCGGATTCAGGCCCTTCGGGCAGGTCTTGGTGCAGTTGAAGATGGTGTGGCAGCGATACAGCCGGAACGGATCCTCGAGCTGATCGAGCCGCTCACCCGTCCGCTCGTCGCGCGTGTCGGCGATCCAGCGGTAGGCCTGCAGCAACACGGCGGGGCCGAGATAGCGGTCACCGTTCCACCAGTAGCTGGGACACGACGTCGTGCAGGAAAAGCACAGGATACATTCGTACAGCCCGTCCAGCTTCTTGCGGTCGGTCGGCGACTGCAGGCGCTCGCGGTCCGGCGGCGGGGTGTCGGCCTTCAGCCAGGGCTCGATCGAGGTGAGCTGCGCATAGGCATCGCTCATGTCCGGCACCAGATCCTTGACCACCTTCATGTGCGGCAACGGATAGATCTTCACGTCGCCCTTTACGTCGTCGATGTATTTCGTGCAGGCGAGCGTGTTGGTGCCGTCGATGTTCATGGAGCACGAGCCGCACACTCCCTCGCGGCAGGAGCGCCGGAAGGTCAGCGTGGGATCGATCTCGTTCTTGATCTTGATCAGCGCGTCGAGCACCATCGGACCGCAGGCATCGAGGTCGATCTCGAACCTGTCCACCCGTGGGTTCTCGTCCGCGTCGGGCGACCAGCGGTAAACCCGGAAGGTCCGGACACGCTTGGCTCCTTCCGGTGCGGGCCAAGTCTTGCCCTTGCGAATTCTCGAGTCCTTGGGCAGCGCGAATTCCACCATGAGGTTCTGATCTCCCTCGGCCGAACCCTCAGTAGACCCGCGCCTTCGGCGGGAAGGGCTGGATTTCGTTGGTCAGGGTGTGCATGTGCACCGGCCGGTAGTCGATGGCGACCTTGCCGTCCTCGCCGCACCACGCGATGGTGTGCTTGAGCCAGTTCTCGTCGTCGCGGTCGGGGAAATCCTCACGCGCATGCGCGCCGCGGGATTCCTCGCGGTTCTTCGCCGATTCCATCGTCACCTTGGCCTGGAACAGGAGATTGTCGAGCTCCAGCGTCTCGACGAGATCGGAGTTCCAGATCATCGAGCGGTCGGTGACGCCGATATCGCCGCGCCGCTTCCACAACTTGTCGATCATCTCGACGCCTTCCTGCAGCACCTCGCCGGTCCGGAACACCGCGCAGTTGCTCTGCATCGCCCGCTGCATGTCGAGCCGCAGCTCCGCCGTGGGCGTCGCGCCCGCTGCGTGGCGCAGCTGGTCGAACCGGTACAGCGCCTTGTCCTCCGAGGCGTTGGGCAGCGGCCGGGGCGGTTCGTCCGGGTGGATGATCTCGGCGCAGCGGTTGGCCGCCGCGCGCCCGAACACGACCAGGTCCAGCAGCGAGTTGGAGCCGAGCCGGTTGGCGCCATGCACGGAGACGCAGGCCGCCTCGCCGATCGCCATCAGGCCGGGCACCACGGCATCCGGATTGCCGTCGCGGGGCAGGACGACCTCGCCGTGATAATTGGTCGGGATCCCGCCCATGTTGTAGTGGCAGGTCGGGATCACCGGGATCGGCTCGCGCGTGACGTCGACGCCGGCGAAGATGCGCGCCGTCTCAGAGATGCCGGGCAGGCGCTCATTGATGACGGCGGGGTCGAGGTGCTCCAGATGCAGGTGGATGTGATCCTTGCCGGGCCCGACGCCGCGCCCTTCGCGGATCTCGATGGTCATCGAGCGGCTGACCACGTCGCGGCTGGCGAGGTCCTTGGCCGACGGCGCATAGCGTTCCATGAAGCGCTCGCCCTCGGCATTGGTCAGATAGCCGCCCTCGCCGCGTACGCCCTCGGTGATCAGGCAGCCGGCGCCGTAGATCCCGGTGGGATGGAACTGCACGAATTCCATGTCCTGCAGCGGCAGGCCGGCCCGCAGCACCATGCCGCCGCCGTCGCCGGTGCAGGTGTGCGCCGAGGTGCACGAGAAATAGGTGCGTCCGTAGCCGCCGGTCGCCAGCACCGTCATCTTGCCGTGGAACCGGTGGATCGACCCGTCGTCCAGGTTCCAGGCGATGACGCCGCAGCAGGCGCCGTCATCGTCCATGATCAGGTCGATCGCGAAAAACTCGACGAAGAATTCCGCATTGTGGCGCAGTGACTGCTGGTACAGCGTGTGCAGGATGGCATGGCCCGTGCGGTCCGCCGCGGCACAGGTGCGCTGGGCCGTGCCCTCGCCGTAGCGCGTCGTCATGCCGCCAAAGGCGCGCTGGTAGATGCGGCCGTCCGCGGTCCGGCTGAACGGCACCCCGTAGTGTTCCAGCTCGATGATCGCCGGCACGGCTTCCCGGCACATGTATTCGATCGCGTCCTGGTCGCCGAGCCAGTCCGACCCCTTGACCGTGTCGTACATGTGCCAGCGCCAGTCGTCCTCGCCCATGTTGCCCAGCGCGGCGGATATGCCGCCCTGGGCGGCGACCGTGTGGCTGCGCGTCGGGAAAACCTTGGTGATGCAGGCCGTCTTCAGGCCTTTCTGCGCCATTCCGAAGGTGGCGCGCAGGCCGGCTCCCCCGGCGCCGACGACGATGACATCATAGACATGCTCGGTGATCGGATAAGCCTTGCGCATGGCGTCTCCCTGCCTCGAGTCAGCTTAGGGCGATCTTCAGGACGGCGAACGCGGCCCCGAAACCGAAGATGATGGTAATAAACTTCTGCAGGATAAGGGTGGCGAACTTGACCCAGCGCGAATGCACGTAGTCCTCGATTACCACCTGCAGGCCGAGATGCAGATGGTGGAACATGGCGGCGATCAGCACCAACGCCAGGACGGCGTTGACGGGGTGGGCCAGCCACGCCGAGGCAGTGGCATGGTCGGCCGGCCCGAGCGCCGCCAGCGAGAACGCGAACCAGAGAACCAGCGGCACCATGACGACGGCGGTGGCGCGTTGGGTCCACCAGTGGTGAGTGCCGCCATGCGCCGCTCCCAGGCCACGTGCACGGGCCAGTGGCGTGCGTACCGACATCGTCTCAGCCTCCCCTTGCAGCGTATGCGACCATCCACGCGGCCACGGTGAGCAGGACGGAAACGACCACCACGATCATGCCCGTCGTCCACGCGGTCCGGATCTCAAAACCCCAGCCGGCATCCCAGCACAAGTGACGGATGCCGTTGCACAGGTGATAGAACGTGGCCCAGGTCCAGCCGAGCAGCAGCAAACGCCCGATCCAGCTGCCCAGGATCGTCTGTGCAAACGCGAAATACTCCGGCCCGATCGCCAGAGCGATCAGCCACCACACCAGCACGATCGCGCCGCCGGCCAGTCCCACCCCGGTGAACCGGTGGGTGATGGACAGCAGCATGGGCCACTGGAAACTGTAGACCTGAAGGTGCGGTGACAGTGGCCTCGAGCGCTCGCTCATCCTCGGCTCCGGTTTCTCTGCGGTGGGCGCCGCAACGGACAGCGTGTGACTTACGCCTGTTCGTTCGGCAAGTCAATGTTCGCACCTGCACAAAACCGTCGCGGGCGGGGCACGCCGCGCAGCGCGACAGAAAGAGCCGGAATCCGGCCCGATGGCTGCCACCCGGCATACGTGCACATCACCGTTTTTTTGATTCGACTTTTCGGAAAATTAGAGGGAACATGAAGCGTGCGTGAGGAGGCTGAAGTCGTCGCCGCGCCGCTTGCGAACGGTCCAGCCGCGCCCCCCGATTTCGGGGCTGTCGCGCAGCGGGCCAAGTTGGTCGGCGAAACTTCGGGGACGCCGCGGTTTTCGGCCGGCAGGCGTCCGGTTCGGCGGTGGAGCGTGCTCCGGCCGCCCTTCGCGGGGGATCGACCGAAGAGGAGCCCCGAATCACGCCAAAGAGCCCGCTCCGGGCTCGGGAGGCGCCGGCACGCGGCGCCTCCCTTCTTAAGGAGGATTTCGGCGGACCGCAGGTGACGGCGCCGACCCGGGGGGGCGGCGCAACGATGGGGGCTGTCGGGCCGAACGCTAACGCGGCATCAGCACCGTGTAGTCGAGCTCCAGGACAACGTCGGGGTGGTATTTTCCGTCCCCGCCGCGCAGTGGAAAACCGGCGCACGGAGAATTCTTGGCCGCGACCGTGCGCAGGCGCAGGGCGCCGGCATCGGAACGCCCGGCGAGTTCGATCTGCTCCAGCACTTCCGACCAGGCGTAGATCGTGTCGCCGGCGAAGACGGGGTTGGCGTGGGTGCCGCCGTTGACCGCCAGGATCAGGCCGGCGTTGGCCAGCCCGTTGAAGCTCAGCGCGCGCGCGATGCTGATGACGTGGCCGCCATAGACCAGACGGCGGCCGAACCGCCCCTGCGCGGCCTCGTGCTGGTCGAAATGCACCCGGGCCGTGTTCTGCCACAGGCGCGTCGCCATCATGTGCTCCGCCTCCTCGACCGTCATTCCGTCGACGTGATCGAGCCGTTCGCCGGGCTGGTAGTCGCTCCAGCGATGTCCGGCGCCGGCCAGGGCGAAGTCCCAACCGGCGAAATCGATGCCGGCGGGCGCTTCGAGGTCCGCCGTGGCCACAGGCAGGGCCGGAACCGTTGCCTCTGGCGCCGGCGCGGACTCGTCCCGTTTGCGCACCATTACCCAGCGCACATACGAGACCACGACCTCGCCGTCCTGCCGATACCCCGTTGTCCGCACCCAGACGACGCCGGTCTTGCCGCCGGAGGTCTCCTTCAGGCCAATGACCTCGGAGCGCGCGGACAAAGTGTCGCCGGGATAGACGCGAGCGGAAAAACGGCCGTCGGCATAGCCGAGATTGGCGACCGCATTCAGCGAGATGTCCGGCACCGTCTTGCCGAAGACGATGTGAAAGGTGATCAGGTCGTCGACCGGCGCGCGCTCGAAGCCCACGGCGGCGGCGAACCGGTCGGACGACTGGAGGGCGAAGCGGGGGCCGTACAGCGCCTGGTACATCGCGACGTCCCCGGTCGTCACCGTGCGCGGCGTGGCATGCTCGATGATTTCGCCGATACGGAAATCCTCGAAGAAACGTCCGCCGCCCGTCTTGCCGCCCATCGCCATCACCCGGCCGCGGATTCGAGCTCGGTGATCATCTGCGCGAGGCGGAGCAGGCGGTGCGCGTTCTCGACGTGCAGGTTCTCGACGAGCCGCCCGTCGACGACGACGACGCCCCGGCCCGCCGTCTCGGCCTCGGCGTGCGCGGCGATGATCCGCTCGCTCCAGTCCAGCTCGTCGGCAGACGGTGCGAACACCGTATTGGCGGTCTCGATGGTCCGGGGATGGATCAATGTCTTGCCGTCGAACCCTAATTCCAGCCCCTGGCGGCATGCGGCGGCGAAACCCTCATCGTCCTCGAGGTCAAGGTAGACGCCGTCGAGGATCGCGAGCCCGTGGGCCCGCGCCGCCAGGATGCACAGCGACAGGCTGGTCACGAACGGCAGACGGTCCGGCGTGTGCAGGCAATGCAGGTCCTTGGCGAGGTCCGAGGTGCCCATGACGAAGCCGCCGAGCCGTTTGGACGCCCAGGCGATCTCCTCGGCGTGGAGGACGCCGAGCGGGGTTTCGATCATGCACCAGATCGCCAGCTCGGCGGGGGCCTTGCAGGCGACAAGGAACGCCTCGAGCTCGCGGACCGTCTCGGCGCCCTCGACCTTGGGCAGCAGGATCGCATCCGCGCCCGATCCGGCGGCGGCGGAGACGTCGTCGTGGCCCCAGTCCGAGTCCAGGCCGTTGACCCGCACCAGCACTTCGCGGCGCCCGTAGCCGCCGGCGGCAAGCGCGTCGACGACCTGCCGTCGCGCCGACTCCTTGGCGTCCGGGGCCACCGCATCCTCGAGATCCAGGATCAGGCCGTCGGCCGCCAGCGTGCGCGCCTTCTCTAGCGCGCGCGGGTTGGACCCGGGCACGTAAAGGACACTGCGGCGCGGTCGGATCGTGGCGGGCATCAGCGGCGGTCCCTCCGGGTCGAAGTTGTGATTCTTCGTGCCGGACTATACCCGCGCCTGCGCGCCGCCGCCAAGCGTATCGATCCCCTGAACGCGCCCGTCGCCGCCTACGACGAGTCCGCCTCCAACGAATAGCCGGCGCCGCGGATGGTACGGATGGGGTCGTCACCGGCGGCGGCGCGCAGGGCTTTGCGCAGGCGGCCGACATGGACATCGACGGTGCGCTCCTCGACGTGGATGTCGCGGCCCCAGACCGCATCGAGGATCTGCCCGCGGCTGTAGACGCGGCCTGGATTTTCCAGGAAATGACGCAGCAGGCGGAATTCCGTCGGGCCCAACTCGACCGGCTGCCCGGCGACATGCACGCGGTGGGCGGCAAGGTCCATGACGATGGCGCCCACGGTCAGTTGGTCGGCCGACAGGGCGGGGCGGGCTCGGCGCAGCAGCGCGTTGATCCGCGACACCAGCTCGGCCGGCGAGAACGGCTTGGTCACGTAGTCGTCGGCACCGGTGTCGAGCCCGCGGATGCGGTCGGCCTCGGCGCCGCGCGCGGTCAGCATGATCACGGGCAGGTCCGCCATATCCTTGCCGCGGCGGATGCGGCGGCAGATCTCGATGCCGCTGACATGCGGCAGCATCCAGTCGAGCAGCACGATGTCCGGCGGCTCCTCGGCCAGCATCGTCAGCGCCTCCTCGCCGGTCGCCGCAACGCGCACGGCGAAACCCGCGCGCTCCAGGTTGTAGGTCAGCAGGGTCGCCAGCGCGGACTCGTCCTCGACGACAAGGACACGCGGGCTCACCGGTTGTCGTCCGCCTCGACGTCGTCGCCGTCGGCATCCTGCGGCAGCGAGTCCTTCAGCGGTCGCGCCTTGACCCGGAAATACACGGTCTCGCAGATATTGGTGATGTGGTCGCCGATCCGCTCGACGTTCTTGGCGACGAACAGCAGCGTCGTGCAGGCGCCGATGTTGCGCGGGTTCTCCATCATGTAGGTCAGGTACTCGCGGAACAGGCTGCCGTACAGCTCGTCGACCTCGTTGTCGCGCATCCAGACCTCGACCGCCTTGTCGAGATCACCCGCCAGCGAGGCGTCCAGGACATCCTTGAGCATGGCCAGGACCAGCTTGCCGAGGCGCTGGATTCCGGTGACCGCAGGGCCGCCCGACTCCTCGGCGATGTCGCCCGCACGGCGGCACATGTTCTCCGCATGATCGGCGATCCGCTCCAGATCCGAGGCGATGCGCAAGGCGGAGAGGATGTAGCGCAGGTCGATCGCCATCGGCTGCCGCAGGGCGAGCATGCGCAGCGCCAGCCGGTTGATCTCGGCCTCCATCTCGTCGACCCGCGCATCGTTGCGGACAACCTCTTCGGCCAGCTCGAGATTGCGCTCGGTCACCGCGCGGATCGCATTGTCGACCTGCGCCTCGGCAAGGCCGCCCATGCGGCCGATCAGCTCGTTGAGCTGCTTGAGCTCCTGATCGTAGGCGCGGACGATGTGCTTGCTCTCAACGGTCATGGCGTCCTCCGTCAGCCGAAGCGGCCGGTGATGTATCCCTGTGTGCGCTCGTCGCGCGGATTCGTAAAGATATCCTGCGTGTCGCCGACTTCCACCAGCTCGCCCAGATGAAGGAAGGCGGTGCGCTGGGAGACCCGTGCCGCCTGCTGCATCGAATGGGTGACGATGACGATGGTGTAGAGCTCGCGCAGCTCGTCGATCAGCTCCTCGATGCGGGCGGTGGCGATCGGGTCGAGCGCCGAGCACGGCTCGTCCATCAGGATGACCTCGGGGTTGACGGCGATCGCGCGGGCGATGCACAGCCGCTGCTGCTGGCCGCCGGACAGGCTCGTGCCCGGCTGGTCGAGGCGGTCGCGCACCTCGTTCAGCAGCCCCGCCTTCTCGAGGCTCGTGAACACGATCTCCTCGAGCTCGTCGCGGTTCTGGGCCAGGCCGTGGATCCGCGGGCCGTAGGCGACGTTGTCGTAGATCGACTTCGGGAACGGGTTCGGCTTCTGGAACACCATGCCGACCCGGGCCCGCAGCTCGACCACGTCGAGGCCGTAGATGTCCTCGCCGTCCATGGTGATCTCGCCCTCGACCCGGGCGATCTCGACGACGTCGTTCATGCGGTTCAGGCAGCGCAGGAAGGTGGACTTGCCGCAGCCGGACGGGCCGATCAGGGCGGTGACGTGATGCTCCGGGATGTCCAGCCCGACGTCGAACAGCGCCTGCTTGTCGCCGTAATAGACGTTGACCCCGCGCGCGCTCATCTTCGCCGGTGCCCGGCGCGATGTGCGGTGTGCGTAGATCGAGGACGGCGCGCTCTGGGGTACAGCCATGGCATCTGCCTCCTACCAGCGGCGTTCGAACTTGCGGCGCAGCAGCACGGCGCCAAGATTCATCAAGATGAGGAAGACGAGCAGGACGATCGTCGCCGCTGAGGTGCGCTCGACGAAGGCGCGCTCCGGGCTGTCGGCCCACAGGAAGATCTGCACCGGCAGCGCGGTCGCCGCATCCAGCGGGTCTTTCGGCAGGTCGACGATGAACGCGACCATGCCGATCATCAGCAGCGGCGCCGTCTCGCCCAGCGCCCGCGCCAGTCCGATTATGGTGCCGGTCAGGATGCCGGGCACCGCCAGGGGCAGCACATGGCCCATCACCACC
>JBFIFO010000102.1:0-14180 GCA_041602815.1 Alphaproteobacteria bacterium
CCCCGCCATGCCGCCGAGCAGGCCCGACCACGTCTTCTTCGGGCTGATTTTCGGGGCCAGCTTGGGCCCGCCCAGCGTCCTGCCAGTGAAATAGGCCGCGGTGTCGGTCGCGACAACCACGGCGCCGAGCCACAGCACGGTCTCCAGCCCCGCCGCATCGTAGCCGCGCAGCCAGACCAGGCTGACGCAGGCGAGACAGACATATGCGAAGCCCGATAGGAGGAACAGCCGGTACGTGGCTGGGGCAGTGCCGCCAACCACGCCGACACAGACACCCGCGACAATCGTCGTCCACGGTCCCGCCCAGCCCCAGAGGAACGTCGTCAGCCCGCAGAGCGCGGCCAACCCCTGTGCCTTGCGGCCCTTTTCACCGCAGAGGCCCTGCCATTCCCAGTACATCAGCCCGGCGGCGAGCGCGACAAGGGCAGCGAACACCCAGCCGCCCAGCCACGCCGCACCGATCGCGGCCGGCAGCATCACGGCCGCCGACAGCACGCGCAGGGTGACCGAACCGGGTTTAGCTTGAGCCGACGGAGGCGCCATAGCGTCGCTCACGGCGGTGGAACGCCTCGATGGCCGTGGCCAGCTCCGCCTCGCAGAAATCCGGCCACAGGACGTCGGTGAACACGAGCTCGGTGTAAGCCAGCTGCCACAACAGGAAATTGCTGATGCGCTGCTCGCCGCTGGTGCGGATCAGCAGGTCCGGATCGGGGATGCCGGCGGATTCGAGGGCGCCGGCAAATGTCGTCTCGTCGATCGCATCCGGGTCCAGCGCGCCGTCGGCAGCCCGCTGCGCCAGCTGCCGCGCCGCCTTTACGATTTCCTGACGGCCGCCGTAGCTCAGGGCCAGGACGAGGGTGATGCGACGGTTGCCGGCGGTGTCCGATTCCGCCCGGTCGATAAGCTTGACGATATCGGGCTCGAAGCGCGAGCGGTCTCCGATCACCCGCAATCGGACGCCGTTCTCGTTCAGGGCGTCGATTTCCGAGCGCAGGTACAGCCGCAAAAGGCCCATGAGGTCCCCCACCTCATCCTGCGGCCGGTTCCAGTTCTCGGAGGAAAACCCGAACAGGGTGAGGTAGGACACACCCCGCTCCGCCGCCGCCTCCAGCGTGCGGCGCACCGCCTCGGCCCCTCGCTTGTGGCCGGCGATACGCGGCAACCCGCGCGATTCCGCCCAGCGTCCGTTGCCGTCCATGATGACGGCGATATGGATCGGGGGCGGCGGCGCGCCGATGTCTGTGGCGTGCAGGGCGTCCATTCCGTCAGACCTGGGTGATTTCCTCTTCCTTCTCGTGGAAGGCGTCGTCGATCTGCTTGACGTGCTCGTCGGTCATCTCCTGGATCTCCTGCGACATCGTGCGGTGTTCGTCCTCGGAGATCTTGCCTTCGCGCTCCATCCTCTTGAGGTGGTCCATGCCGTCGCGCCGGACATTGCGGACGGCGACGCGCGCCTGTTCCGCATAGCGCCCGGCGACCTTGACCAGTTCCTGGCGGCGCTCCTCGTTCAGGTCGGGGATCGGAATCCGGATCAGCGCACCCTCCGTCTGCGGGTTGAGCCCCAGGTCCGATTCGCGGATTGCCCGTTCCACGGCCTTCACGTTGGCATTGTCCCAGACCTGGACGGTCAGCAGCCGGGGTTCCGGCACGCTGATGTTGCCCAGCTGGGTGAGCGGCATCTTCGAGCCGTAGGCTTCGGCGACCAGCGGTTCGAGAAGCGCGGTCGAGGCCCGGCCGGTCCGAAGTCCGGCGAATTCCCGCTTGAGGGCGGTAAGTGCGCCGTCCATGCGCCTGCGGATGTCGGCCATGTCGATGTCCGTCATGTGTCACCCCCGTCGCTGATAACCGTGTAGTTTCCGTTTCCCTGCGCCACGTCGATCAGCGCGCCGGCATTTTGCAGCGAAAAGACCAGAATCGGAATGCCGTATTCGCGCGCATGGGCGATCGCGGTCGCATCCATGACCTTCAGGTCCCGCTCCAGCACCTCTCGGTAGCTCAGACGATCGAAGCGCTCTGCCTGCGGATCCTTCACCGGATCGGCGCTGTACACGCCGTCCACCTTGGTTGCCTTCATGATGATGTCGCAGTTCATCTCGAATGCGCGCAAGGCCGCGGCGGTATCGGTGGTGAAGGACGGATTTCCCGTGCCGGCCGCGCAGATGACGATGCGGCCCTTTTCCATATGCCGGATGGCGCGCCGCCGGATATAGGGCTCGCATACGGTCTGCATGGGAATTGCCGAGAGCACCCGCGTATGCACCCCTTCGAACTCGAGGGCGCTCTGCAGGGCCAGGGCGTTGATCACGGTCGCCAGCATGCCCATGTAGTCGGCGCCGACCCGATCCATGCCCTCGGCGGCGCCGGACACGCCGCGGAAGATGTTGCCGCCGCCGATGACGATGCACAGCTGGATACCGCGATCGTGAACCGCCTTCACTTCCAAGGCGATCCGCTTGAGGGTCTGTGCCTCCAGGCCGTAGGCCTGCCCGCCCATCAGGGCTTCGCCCGACAGTTTCAACAGGATGCGGCGATAGGCCGGTCTGGCGCGTGCGGGCATAACCCCCTTCCCGGGTGATGCGGACTAGTTTTCCTCCGCCGTCTTTTCGACGCCCTCGCCCAGCTCGAAGCGGACAAATCCGGCTAATTTCACAGGGGCGCCGACGTCCTTGGCCGCATTTTCGAGCACCTTCGTCATCCGGGTTTCGTTGTCGATAACGAAGATCTGCTCGAGCAGCACGGTCTCTTCATAAAACTTGCGCAGCCGCCCCTCAACCATCTTGGCGATGATTTCCTCCGGTTTTCCGGAGTCGCGGGCCTGCTCGCTCAGAACATGCCGCTCGCGCTCCAGCGCCGTCGCGTCGACGTCGGAGACGGCCAGCCAGTGCGGCCGCGCCGCCGCGACGTGCATCGCGACCTGCCGGCCAAGTGCGTGCAGCTTGCCCTTGTCGCCGTCGGACTCGAGAGCGACCAGCACGCCGATCTTGCCCAGGCCTTCGGCCAGTTTGTTGTGGATGTAGCCGACCACGGCGCCATTGTCCGCGCAAAGCCCGGCAGCACGGCGCAGCGACATGTTCTCGCCGATGGTCGCGATGTTGTGGGTCAACTCTTCGGCGACCGTGCGGCCGCTGCCCGGGTAATCGGCCGCCTTCAGCTTCTCCAGGTCACCCCCGACGGTCAGCGCCACCTCCGTGACCTTGCGGGCGAAGTCCTGAAACGTCTCGTTGCGGGCGACGAAGTCGGTCTCGGAGTTGACCTCGACGGCGACGCCGCAGTCGCCCTCGACCAACAGGCCGACCAGGCCTTCCGATGCGGTGCGGCCCGACTTCTTGGCCGCCGCCGACAGACCCTTGGTGCGCAGCCAGTCCTCGGCGCCATCCATGTCGCCGCCGCTCTCCTGCAACGCCTTCTTGCAGTCCATCATGCCGGCGCCGGTCTTCTCGCGCAGTTGCTTGACGAGCGCAGCCGTGATTTCGGCCATTCCTCAGTTCCCCTTGATCAGTCCGGTTATGTGGTTCGCCGCGCGCAGGTCGGGGTCGACCGACCCCAGGCGCAGGGCGGCGGGCGCCACCGGGATTGCTCCCTAGGCGCTCTCGGCGTTTTCCGTCGCAGGCGCCGCCGCGGCCGCCTTCTTGGCCTTGGGCGCCGGTTCGTCGGTGGCGTCCGCCACGTCAGGAACGATTTCGTCGGGCGCATCCGCAACCGCTTCCTCCGCCTCCGGCGCCGCTTCTGCCGGCGCCGCATCGGCCTCGGCCGGCGCCTCCTCGGCAGGTACCTCCGCGACAGGCTCCGCCGCCGGCGCCTCCTCGGCAGATGCCTCCGCCACCGGTTCCGTCGCCGGCGCCTTCTCGGCCGGGGCGTCCTCGGCGGGCAACGCCTCGACCGGCGCCTCGACCGCCTCGCCGGCATCGGCCGAGGTCTTCATCATCTCCTCCTGCAGCCCGTCGAGCACGGCATCGCGCATCAGCTCGCAATACAGGGTGATCGCGCGCATGGCATCGTCGTTGCCGGGCACCGGGAAGGCAACGCCGTCCGGTTCGCTGTTGCTGTCGAGCACGGCGACGACCGGGATGTTCAGCTTGTTGGCCTCCTTGACCGCGATGGCCTCCTTGTTGGTGTCGACCACGAACAGGACATCGGGCAGGGCGCCCATCTCCTTGATTCCGCCGAGCGCCCGCTCGAGCTTGTCGCGCTCCCGGGTCAGGCGCAGGAGTTCCTTCTTGGTCAGTCCGTGGGTCTCGCCCTCGAGCTGCTTTTCCAGATCGCGCAGCCGCTTGATCGAATTCGAGATGGTCTTCCAGTTGGTCAGCATGCCGCCGAGCCAGCGGTGGTTCACGTAATACTGGCCGCAGCGCTGCGCCGCGTCGGCGACGACCTCGCTGGCCTGCCGCTTGGTGCCGACGAACAGCACGCGGCCACCGCCGGCGGCGACATCGCGCACGGCCTCGAGGGCGCGGTGCAGCATCGGCACCGTCTGCTCCAGATCGATGATGTGAACGCCGTTGCGCGCCCCGAAGATGAAGGTCTCCATCTTCGGATTCCAGCGCCGCGTCGAGTGGCCGAAATGCACGCCGGCCTCGAGCAACTGGCGCATGGTGAACGTGGGAGTCGCCATGGTCTACAGTCCTTCTCCGGTTGTCCGCCGCGGGTCTGGCCGGATCGCCCCGGCACCGGACCGAGCCGACGCGAATTTGCGCGCCGCCCGAATAACCCGCGTGTGAAATAACGCACCCCTGCGGGTGCGTGGCGCGGGATATAACGGCCCCGGCCACAGATTGCAAGGGGATTCCGCGCGGCGTGCGCCCGGGGCGCGCGCGCTTGAACCGCCGCTGCGGCCGTTGATATAGTGACCGCAGGCACCACGACGCAACCAGGACAGGGATTCCGACATGGCGACCTACGAATGCGAAAAATGCGGGATGAGCGTGAACGCCACCTGCGGCAAGTGCGGCGCTCCGCTGGTGAACGATATGCTGACGCTGGACAACGGTACCGAAGTGCAGATCTCCCGTTGCCCCAACGATCACGGCAAGATCAAGTCGCCGTTGTGCTGTGGCCAGGACATGAGCTGCACGATCGCCTGACCCGACAACAATCCGGCACCTGATGCGCGGTGCCCGCAGCCCCTGGGCGCCCGAACTGCCGGCGCGCCGTTTGACAGCGCCCTCGCATTAACCAAACCGCAAGCCTTGCCTGCGATGCTCGCCCGGCGGCCCGATTGAATGGCCGTTCGATGCGAGGGCGAGGTCATGATCGAACGCATTCTCGAAGGCATCATCTTCGGCAGCCGCTGGCTGCTGGCGCCGATCTATCTCGGGCTGATCGGCGGGCTGTGCTTCCTGCTCGCCAAATTCGTGCAGGAGTTCTTCCACATCCTGCCGACCGTCTTCACCGCTTCGGAGACCGACATCATCCTGGCGGTGCTGACGCTGGTGGACATCTCGCTCGCCGGCAACCTTCTCGTCATGGTGATCTTCGCCGGCTACGAGAACTTCGTCTCGAAGATCGACTGCGCGGAGTCCGAGGACCGCCCGGAATGGATGGGCAAGGTCGATTACGGCGGGCTGAAACTGAAGATGATCGCGTCGATCGTCGCCATCTCGGCGATCCAGATGCTCAAGGCCTTCCTGCATGTGCAGGACCTTTCGACGCGCGACATGGCCTGGATGCTCGGCCTGCACATGGCGTTCGTCGTCTCCGGCGTGTTGCTGGCCGTAATGGACCGCATCGCCCGCTCCCCGGACGAGTTGGCCGAGGCCCATGTGCGCGCGCAGATGCTGCTGAACGGCGAGATCCAGCCGCATGGCCGCGCTGCGGCATCGGGCCCGCCGGACGGGGTCGATCGGCGTTCCGCCGACAGCCCGATGCGCGGCACCGCCAGTCCCGAGAGCGCCTGACGCACTTCGCCGATTCGCGCTATACTGTGCGCTGCGCAAGCCAGGGGGCGAGGCAGTGCTGACACAGGTCCACATCCTTCTGACGTATCAGTGCACCTGGGCGTGCGACCACTGTTTCCTCTACTGCAGTCCTGCGTCGACCGGAACGTTCACCGGCGCCCGCCTCGCCCGGCTGCTCGACCAGGCGGCGGCGGTCGATACCGTCGAGTGGATCTATTTCGAGGGCGGCGAGCCGTTCCTGTATTACCCGCTCATGCTGCACGGGCTGCAGATGGCGCGCGACCGGGGCTTTCGCACCGGCATCGTCACCAACGGCTACTGGGCGACCTCGCCGGATGATGCCGAAGCGTGGTTGCGGCCGCTGATGGCACTTCACGTCGCCGATCTGAGCATGAGCGACGACGGCTTCCACGGCGGCGATGACGGGGCACCGGTCAAGGCCGCGATTGCCGCCGCGTTGCGCCTCGAACTGCCGGTCAACGTGATCCGCATCGGCGGGCCGGCGCCAGGCGGTGCCGCCGGGCGCAGGGGCGCGACGATCGAGGGCGGCCCGGTACGATTCCGCGGCCGCGCCGTCGACCGGCTGGCCGGCGACCTGCCGCGCCGGGATGCGAAATCGTTCCGCGAATGCCCGTACGAGGAATTGCGCACGCCGGAGCGCGTTCACGTCGATGCCTTCGGCTCCGTCCAGGTCTGCCAGGGGTTGAGCATCGGCAATGTCTGGCACACGCCCCTGCGGCAACTCCTGGACGCCTACGACGCCGACGCGCACCCGATCTGCGGCCCGCTCCTCGCCGGCGGCCCGGCCCGGCTCGCCAAGATTCGTCGCGTCGCGGCAAAGGACGGCTATGTCGACGCCTGCCACCTGTGCTTCGAGACCCGACGCGCCTTGCTCGACCATTATCCGGAGGCCCTGACCCCGCGCCAGGCTTACGGCGTGGCCTGAGGCGACGCCTCCCGCCCGTCCGCGAACGGAAATCGCGGCCTGCCGCCGCTGTGCCCACGGGACCTCACCGGGCCACCGGCCGGCCATCGTCGCGTGGAACGAGCCCATGCGTTAGGCTTTCCCGCGGGTTTGCGGCGGCCCTTTCGGGGCCGACAGCGGGACCCTCGATCGTGCGCCCGTTCCCCCTGCCGGCGGCTTGCCCGTTGACCCGGCCTTCCAGAGGTTTAAGCTGATTCCCCGGGGGGCGATGGCCATGGACGATATCACCGCGCTCAAGGAAACCGTCCTGCACGCCTGGCACGAGGCGGCGGGGGCCAAAATGGTCGGGTTCGGCGGCTGGCACATGCCGGTGCAGTACCCGACCGGGATCATCCGCGAGCACCTCGCCACGCGTCGTCATGCCGGATTGTTCGACGTCTCGCACATGGGCCGGTTCCGCGTCACCGGCGCCGGCGCCGAGGCGTTCCTCCTCAAGACGCTGACCAACAATGCGCGGGCGCTGGTGCCGGGCCACGCGCAGTACACGATCATCGCCAACGAGGACGGCGGCGCCGTCGACGACGCCTACCTGTACATGCTCGGACGGGACGACTTCCTGCTCGTCGTCAACGCCGCCAACCGCGAGAAGGACTGGCAGTGGCTGGCCGGGCAGAAGCCCGCCGACGCCAAGATGGACGACGTCAGCGAAGCGCTGGCGATGATCTCGCTGCAGGGACCGCGCGCCTCCGAAATCCTCGAGCAGGCGGCCGGCGCCGCCGACCTGTTGCCCGAGAACAAGCGCAATAGGCTCGCGGTCGTGCCGGTCGACGGGCATGACGTGATCGCGGCGCGCACCGGTTATACCGGTGAGGCGGTGTGCTTCGAGTTGTTCGTCGATGGCGCCCGTGCGGTCGAGCTTTGGCAGCGCCTGGTCGATCTGGGCGCCGTGCCGGCCGGGCTCGGCGCCCGCGATTCCCTGCGCCTGGAGGCGGGATTGCCGCTCTACGGGCACGAGCTCGGGCTGGACCGCGACGGCAACGAGATCCCGATCTTCGCCAACGCCGTGGCGAGCATCGCCGTGCGGGCCGCCGACGGCGACTATATCGGCCGCGCGGCGCTGGAGCGGCAGCGTGACGAATGCGTCCACATCCGGCGCGGCGAGCTGGCCACGCCGGTCGCCGACAGGCTGCTTACGCACCTCGTCCAGCCGATCGCCGTGTTCGGCGCCCAGCGGCCGCTGCGCGCCGGGTTCGAGGTGTTGTTCGACGGAACGCCGGCGGGCTACGTGACCTCCGGAACCAGCGTGCCGTTCGCGCGATTCTATGGCGAGGGCGTCACCGCGGTGCCGTCGGACGAGCACGACATGCGGCCGATCGGCCTCGCCCTGGTGCGCTCGGACATCGAGTACCGCACCGACCGGCCGGTGGTCCTCGAGATCGCCGATGCGCGCGGCAACCGGTTCTCGGCCGAGCTGGTGGAAAAGAACCTGTGGCCGCTGTCGCCCTACACGCGTCCCTACACCGGCTTTGCCGGGCCGCGCCGGATCCGGCGCCTGGACGCCGGGGACGCCGCGGCGGCCGCGACTCGGCTGCGCGAGGAGGCCGCACGCAACACCGCCTGGCGGCGCACGGAATGCGTCAACCTGATCCCGTCGGAGCAGCCGACCTCCGCGCTCGTCGACGCGCTGTGCACCGCCGACCCGGCCGGCCGCTACAACGAGCACAACCGCGTCAAGGCGCTGGGGCCCGAGGCGCCCGAGGTGCGCTACTACAAGGGCACCGACTTCATCATGGAGAAGGAGGACGAGCTCAAGGCGGCCCTGCGCGCGTTCTTCGGCTGCACGCGGGTCGAGCCGCGGGTGATCAGCGGCCAGATGGCGAACGACACCGTCTACGACGCCCTCAAGCAGTTCCGCAACCGGCACCGCGGCGGCCGTCCGCCCCTGCCCCTTCAGCGCGTTCTGGTCCACGATTTGTCGAAGGGCGGGCATCTCAGCGCCCAGCCGATGGGGGCGCTGAAGAACTACGTCGCGCTGGATGCGCAGACCGGCCGGCCGGCGGTCGAGCACTTCCCGTTCGAGAAGGACAATCCCTACCGCGTCGACGTCGAGGCGGCAAAGGCCCTGATCGCGGAGACGCGGCCCGAGCTTCTCGTGTTCGGGCGCAGCGTGACCATCGAGACCGAGCCCGTCGCCGAGATCGCCGCCTTCGTTCATGCCGAGTTCGGCGCCGACAATCCCGCGCGACCGCTGATCATGTATGACGGCGCGCACGTGCTCGGCCTCCTCGGCCCGCATTTCCAGCAGCCGCTGAAGGAAGGCGCCGACATCGTCACCGGCTCCACCCACAAGACCTTCTTCGGGCCGCAGCGCGGCGTCGTGCTCGCCGACATGCCGCCCGGCGCCGCCTTCGAGCCGTTGTGGCGGCAGATCGAGACGCGCGCCTTTCCCGGCCACGTCAGCAACCATCATCTGGGTACCCTGCTCGGCCTCCTGGGCGCGACCTACGAGATGATCCGATTCCGCGACGCCTATCCGGCCCAGGTGATCCGCAACGCGCAGGCCTTCGCGCGGGCCCTGCACGATTGCGGCCTGACCGTCGAGGGCGACCCCGACCACGGCTTCACCCGCACCCACCAGGTGCTGCTGCGCACCGCGCGGGCCCGAGGGGAGTACGTCGCCGACCGGCTGGAAGCCAACAACATCATCACCAACCCGCAGGCGCTGTACGACGACGCGAGCTTCGCCGCCGCCAGCGGCGTGCGCATGGGCGCCCAGGAGATGACCCGCTACGGCATGAAGGAGGCGGACTTCGCCGAGCTGGCGGCCTTGCTGGCCGAGATCGTCGGCGGCCGCGAGAGCGGCCCGGTCGACTCGTGGCGCGATGCGGTCAGGGCCTTCCGCGGCCGATTCGTTGCGATGCAGTACTGCCTCTGAGCGTTCGCGCCGGACGCCGATCGACGCGCTGCACAACGCGGGTCCATGGCGCGAGGCCGCTTCGGCCGAGTTGCGTTGAGACGACTGGCCGTTTGTCGTTGGAAGTCCCTGAATTCAGGCATTCTTAATCTGATACCGGTACGGTGATTCGGCGATACCCGACACCGGACCGAGATACAATGCGCCTGAATACAAAGATCAGCCTGATTTTGCTTGCCACCGTTGCGGTGTCGCTGCTGGCGAATGCCGCTGTGATGTGGCTGGGCGTGCTGCCCCGCTTCGATCAGCTCGACAGCCAGACCGCATTCGCCAATGCCAGCCGGGCCGAGGAAGCGCTGAAAGCCGAAATGCGCTATCTCTCGAGCCAGGTCAGGGACTGGGCATACTGGTCGGATACGCATGAATTCATGCAGGGGACCAGGCCGGATTACGTCGAGAGCAATCTGTTCGATGAAACACTCCTGCAGCTCGACATCAATCTTTTGTATTTCGTCAAGCCGGATGGCGAAGTTCAATGGAGCAGGGCGCTCCGCAGCGAGGACGGCGAAATCCTCGATCTCGAGCTGGCGGAGCTTCCCGCCGACCGCTTCGCGCCGGACCATCCCCTTATTCAGCACGACGAGACGATCAGCGTACACAGCGGGATATACGGAACCATGCAATATCCCGTTCTCTATGCCAGCAGCACGATCCTGAACAACGACAAGGAGGGACCGGTCGCCGGCACGCTCATCATGGGCCGGATCGTCGATGCCGCGCGGCTGCAACAGTTGCAGAACCAGACGAGCGTAGATTTCCGCATTCTCCCCTACGGCTCGTCGGCCGTGGATGCCGGCGTCCTCGGCGTACTCGCGCGCGGGGACGGGTTCGTCGTCAGGGTAGCCGAGAAACCGGCGGATGACGGGGCGGCTCAAAGCACGTCCCGCACCGAGATCTATCAAACCCTGGTCGATCCGGAGGGCGCGCCCGCCTATGTCCTGTTCACGCCGACCGAGCGCCTCATCCACGCCGCGGGGCTGAGGACGGTGCTTACGGTGATCTTACTGCTTGGCATCGCCGGCGTCATCGTTCTCGGCATTATGTGGACGGCGCTGCGTACCGTCGCGATCAAACCACTCGAGCGACTCACCAGGGCCATGCAGAACATCGGCAAGGCCGGCGGGCTGAGCGCGCGCACCAATCTGGACCGTGGCGATGAGATCGGCATTCTGTCGCGGCAGTTCGACGAGATGCTGGACGACATCGAATACGTCCACGACGAGCTGGAACAACGTGTTGCGGAGCGGACGCTGGAACTGCGTGATGCCAACAAATCACTGACGCAGGAAATCGCCGAACGCAGGAATGCGGAACAGGCTCTCGCGAAGACCGCCGATCAGCTCCGCCTGCTGACCGACAACCTGCCGGTTGCGATCACGTACGTCGATGCGGACCGCCGCTACCGGTTCGTCAACCGGACGGCATGCGAGTGGGCTGCGCGGCAAGCCGACGACGTCCTCGGGCACACGGTTCACGACATCATGGGCCGCGAGTACGACAAGGTCCGGCAGCTCGTCGACCGGGTGCTGGCGGGTGAGCAGGTTCAGGTCGTCGAAGAGATCGCCTACCCCGACGGCGTGACGCGAACCGCGCAGCTGATGTACGTTCCGCATACAGGGTCGAGCGGCGATGTCGAGGGTTATTACACGCTGATCGAGGACATCACCGAACTGAAGCAGGCCGAGCAGGCGCTCCATCATGCGCAGAGGATGGAGGCGGTCGGACAGCTGACCGGCGGCATTGCCCACGATTTCAACAACATGCTGGCTGCCGTAATCGGAAATCTTCAAATGCTGGGCGATCACGTCAAGGACAAAGCCAAGGCAAAGCGGCCGCTGGACACCGCCTTCAAGGCGGCCTCGCGGGCGGCGGATCTGACCCACCGGCTGCTTGCCTTTTCGCGCCAGCAGCACCTCGAACCGGAGTACATCGATCTTGGCGACATGCTCGCCGGGATGGACGGACTGCTGCAGTCCACCCTGACCGAGAGGATCGAGCTGCAGGTCCGAACCGGACGGGATCTGCCACACATCTGGGCCGATCCCGCACAGCTCGAAAACGCGATCCTCAACCTCGCCATCAATGCCCGGGACGCCATGCCGGACGGCGGCCGCCTCATCATCGACGCCACCAATTTCGAGATCGATGCACGCCACGCCGACCGGCTGCCGGACGTCAGGCCCAGCGCCTACGTCGCGCTCTCCGTGACCGACACCGGTGTCGGCATCCCGCCGCATATTCAGAAGCGCGTTTTCGAGCCCTTCTTCACCACCAAGGAGGTCGGGCAGGGCACCGGCCTCGGCCTGAGCACGATCTACGGCCTCATGAAACAGCTGGGCGGACATCTGTCGCTCTACAGCGAAGAGGGACAAGGCACCTGCGTGACGCTCTACCTGCCGGTCACCGACACCAGGGCCGATGTCGTCCCGGCGACCTCCGCGGTCCGGGAGGACGGCAAGGCATACCCTCGCGGTGCGGAAACCGTCCTCGTCGTCGAGGACGATTCCGACGTGCGCGAGACCGCGATGGCGCTCCTCGAAGACCTGGGGTATCGCGTGCTTTCGGCGGCCGACGGGCCGGCGGCGCTCGAGCTGCTGCAGCGGCATGACCAAATTGACCTGCTGTTTACCGACATCGTCATGCCGAAGGGCATGAACGGCCTCGAGCTGGCCCGCGAAGCCGCCAGCCGCAACCCGGACATCAAGGTGCTCTGTACGTCGGGGTATTCAGAGAATCTCGGGTTCCGCGACGCTCCCTCCGACCAGCCGATCGATTGGATCAGCAAGCCGTACCTGCAGGAGGCCCTGGCGAAAAAGGTTCGCCAGGTTCTCGACAAGACCGCGGCGTAGGGCCGGGGATTGCGAGGAGATTGAAAATGACGCGTATTCTGGTCGTGGACGACGAGGATCTGGTCCGGGAGACCCTCTGCAACATGCTGGAGGATGTCGGCTACGAAATCGTCGAGGCGGCCAACGGCGTGGAAGCACTGCACGTCTTCGACGAGATTGAGGTCGACCTGGTCATAACCGACATCTTCATGCCCGAAAAAGAGGGGCTTGAGACGATCGCCGAACTCAGGCAGCGGAAACCGGACGTTAAGGTCGTCGCGATCTCGGGCGGCGGTGGCGACGGGAAAATGGACTATCTCGAATTTGCCAAGCGCTTCGGTGCCCGGAGCATCCTGACCAAGCCGTTCCTTCGGGAAGATGTCCTGCGCGTCGTGAGCGCGGTCCTCGAGCAGGACAACGACGTACCGGCCTCCGGGCCCAAGGTGGCCTGGCGTAAGGGTGAGTCCTGAACGCCTTACGCTCGCTCGCGCCGGCCGGAGAGACCGCTCGCGACACCATTGGGGTCCGCCGCCGCAGGCACGACGCTGCAAAGACAGTCCCTTCTTTGTCACCGGAATGCGGCCTTGCGTCCGGACGTCACGGCGGTATCGTTGGCCCCTGCAATCCCATCTCACACGTGGAGAACCGCCATGCGCCTCGGCGATTTCAAGGCCCTCACCTTCGACGTCTACGGCACTCTGATCGACTGGGAGAGCGGCATGATCGAAGGCCTGAAGCCGCTGACCGAGCGGGCCGGGCGGGCGCTGCCGCGCGACGAGATCCTCGAGGCCCACGCCTATTACGAATCGGAAACGCAGCGCCAGACGCCGGCCAAGCTTTACGCGCTGCTGCTCGCCGTGGTCTACCGGCGCCTGGCCGAGGAATGGGCCGTGCCGGTGACGTGGGACCAGTGCCTCGCCTACGGCCGGTCGGTGCGCGACTGGCCCGCCTTTGCCGACAGCGCGACCGCGCTCGCCTACCTGAAGGACCACTACAGGCTCGTCGTGCTCTCCAACGTCGACAACGAGAGCTTCGCCCACAGCAACAAGAGGCTCGGCGTGGCGTTCGATGCGGTCTACACGGCCGAGGACGTCGGCTCCTACAAACCGTCGCCGCGCAATTTCGAATACATGCTGGCGAACCTTGCGCGCCAGGGCATCGAAAAGCACGAGATCCTGCACACGGCGGAAAGCATGTTCCACGACCATGCCCCGGCCAACCGCTTCGGACTGGCCAACTGCTGGATCTACCGGCGCCACGACAAGGACGGGTTCGGCGCCACCATGCATCCCGGGGAAATGCCGGAATACGATTTCGTTTTCAATAGCATGGCCGAGTTTGTTGAAGCACATCGTGCGGAGGTCGCCGGCTGACGGCGGCGCACGTCGAGGGCGTCGTGCGCTGCCCCGTTTTAGAGTGAGGTCGGGCGGCTGTCTGCGATCGTCAAGGTACGAAGCGCGGGCGCGAGAGCCCTTTGCCCGCCGCCGGGCGCAGGCGAGCGAGGTGCCGGCTATAGCGAAATCCTCCAAGTTGGAAGCGGCCGGATCGGCGCGTCCACA
>JBFIFO010000103.1:0-13979 GCA_041602815.1 Alphaproteobacteria bacterium
CGGGGCGCCGGGCCGCCGATCATCGGCTCCGGAAGCGGAAAAAAATCCGCGACGCCATAGTCGTTGTTGAATTTCGCGGCAATGTCGCGGGCGAGCTCGAGATGCTGCTTCTGGTCCTCGCCGACCGGCACGTGGGTGCCCTTGTAGGCGAGAATGTCGGCCGCCATCAGGTTGGGATAGGCGTACAGCCCGACCGAGGCGTTCTCGCGGTGCTTGCCGGCCTTCTCCTTGAACTGGGTCATGCGGTTGAGCCAGCCGAGCCGGGCGACGCAGTTGAAGATCCAGGCGAGCTGCGCGTGGTCCGGGTTCTGGCTCTGGTTGAACACGATGTTCTTCTCCGGATCGATCCCGGCGGCGATCAGCGCCGCCGTCACCTCGCGCGTCGAATCGCGCAGCTCCTGCGGCTCCTGCCAGACGGTGATCGCGTGCAGGTCGACGACGCAGTAGATGCACTCGTAGTCGTGCTGCAGGTCGACCCAGTTGCGCACCGCGCCGAGATAGTTGCCGAGATGCAGATTGCCGGTGGGCTGGATGCCCGAGAAGATGCGGTTCATGGGTGTGGACTCCGTGAACGAAAAAAGCCGGCGGGATCCGGCGCGAGCGGTTTATCGCCGGTCGTGGCGTCCGGGTCAAGCCGCGGGCGGCACCTCGCCGCGCCGCAGGGACGCAAGGTCGGAAAGCCGCATCGCGCCGGTGGCCAGCACGAGGATTCCGTAGACCGCGGCGCCGGCGAAGACGATCGCGGCCAGCGCGCCGATCTTTTGCCACAACGGCCCGGCCAGCGGGTCGGCCAGCGCCAGCCCGAGCCACCAGACGGCAAGCCCCATGATGCTGGCGCAGATGACGATCAGCGGCACCCTGCGCCGGACCCTCTCGTCGAGCCGCAGCTGGCCGCGCCGGTGCAGGATCAGCCCGAGGGTACCGGCGCTGAACCAGTAGGACAGCGAGGTCGCGAGCGCGATCCCGGCATGCAGGATCAGCTGCATCAGGCCGACCGCCAGGGCGATGTTCAGGGCCACTGCGGCGAGCGTCACCTTGAACGGCGTCACCGTGTCCTCGCGGGCGTAGAACCCCGGCTGCAGCGCCTTGATCAGGACCGCCGCCGGCAGGCCGACCGCGAAGGCCGCCAGCGCCTGGGCGATGGCCCGCGCCTCGGCGGCATCGGTCTCGCCGTGCTGGTACATCACCGAGACGATCGGCCCGCCGATGGCAACGAAGGCCGCCGCGGCCGGCACGGTCAGGAACAGCACGAACTCGATGGCGCGGTTCTGGTTGTGCGACGCGGCGTCGAGCTCGCCGGCGCGCAGCTGGCGGCTCATCAGCGGCAGCAGCGCGACGCCGACCGACACCCCGACCACGCCGAGGGGGAACTGGTTGATCCGGTCGGCCAGGTACAGATAGGTCAGCGAGCCCTCGGGCAGCAGCGTCGCCAGGAACACGTCGACCAGCAGGTTGATGTGCACGACGCCGGCACCGATCACGCCGGGCAGCATCAGCGCGAACAGGCGACGCAGGCCGGGGGTCAGCCGCGGCCGCGGCAGGCGCGGCAGGATCCCCATGCGGTGGCACGACCAGGCGAGCCACAGGAACTGGCCCATGCCGGCGAGGGCGACGCCCCAGGCCAGCGCGTGCCCGGGCAGGTCGAGCCGGCCGGATTTCAACAACAGGAGGGCCGCGATCAGGATCACGTTGAGCAGGATCGGCGCCGCCGCCGCGGCGGCGAACCGGCCGCGGGCGTTGAGCATGCCGCTCAACATCGCGGTCAGCACCATGAACAGGAGGTACGGGAAGGTGATCCGCGTGAGGTGGACGGTCAGGTCGAACTTTTCGGGCTCGTCGGTCCAGCCCCAGGCGAGGACCAGCATGATCCATGGCATCGCCGCCATCGCCAGCAGCGTGAACAGGATCATCCAGCTGGCCATCACCGCGGCGACCTCGCCGGCGAAGCGCCGCGCGGCAAGCTCGCCGTCGCGTTCCAGCCGGCCCGCATAGAGCGGCACGAAGGCGGCGTTGAACGCGCCCTCGGCGAACATGCGGCGGAAGAAGTTCGGGAACTTGAAGGCGAAGAGAAAGGCGTCCGCGATCATGCCCGGGCCGATCACATTGGCGATCAGGATCTCGCGCACGAAACCGAGCACGCGGCTGATCATGGTGAACGAGCCTACGGTGGCAATGGATTTGAGCAGCGCCATGCGGCGAGAGATAGCCGATAGACGCGGCGGAAAAAAGGCGAATCGGCATCGCCCGGCGCCCCGGGGCGGGGCGCTGCTATTCCGCCGCCGCCACCTGCTTGCCGGCGTCCGTCTTCGGATTTGCCTTGTCGAGGATCGGGATCAGCGTCTTGCGCAGCTGGTCGAGCTTGGCCGCGTGCTCGACCTTCATGCCGAACACGTCGCGCACGTAGAACACGTCGACCACGCGGGCGCCGTAGGTGAAGATCTTGGCGCTGGCGATCTGCAGGCCGAGGCTGGACAGCGCGCGGGTCATGTCGTACAGCAGCCCGGACCGGTCGCGGCCGTTCACCTCGATGACCGTGTAGGTGCGGCTGGCGGAATTGTCGATCAGCACGCGCGGCGGCACATAGAAGACCCGCGTCCGGCTGGGAATCGCGGGCGTCGCAGCCAGCTCGAGGTCGGGCCGCAGCTTGCCGGCGAGCGACTGCTCGATGCAGGCAGACAGGCGGGCCAGCTTGTCGGGCCGGTCGAAGGCGCCACCCTCGGCGTCCTGCACTTGGAAGACGTCCAGCGCCATGCCGTCGCTGAGGGTGTTGATGCGGGCGCCGACGATGTTGGCGCCGCTGACAGAGAGGGCCCCGGTGATGCGGCTGAACAGGCCCGGATGGTCGGGCGTGTAGACCGTCACCTCGGTCACCGCGTGGTAGGAATCGACCTCGGTATGGACGGTCAGCGGCCGCGCCGCCGCGTCCGCCTCGCGGGCGAGCTTCGCCTGACGCACCAGGGCCGGCGTATCGAAGGACAGCCAGTAGCGCGGATGGCCGCGCGCGAGGTGCCGCTCCAGCTCGTCCTCGGGCCAGTCGGCCAGCGCCTCGCGCAGCGCCTGCTTGGCCCGTTTCGTGCGGGCCTCGCGGATCTCGATATCCGACGTTCCCGACAGCCGTTCCTCCGTCAGGTGGTAGAGCTCGCGCAGGAGCGTGGCCTTCCAGCCGTTCCAGACCCGTGGGCCCACCGCCCTTATATCCGCGACCGTCAGGCACAGCAGCAGGCGCAGCCGCTCCGGCGACTGTACGAGCTCGGCGAAATCGCCAATGGTCTGCGGATCGTTCAGGTCGCGCTTGAACGCGGTACGGCTCATCGACAGGTGGTATTCGACGAGCCAGGCCACGGTCTCCGTCTGTTCCGGCGAAAGCCCGAGCCGCGGGCACAGCTTGCGGGCGATGTCGGCGCCGAGCAGCGAATGATCGCCGCCGCGGCCCTTGGCGATGTCGTGCAGCAGCACCGCAACGTAAAGCACCGCGCGCGACTGGACCTGGCCGATGATGCCGGTCGCCAGCGGCAGCTCGTCGGCCAGCATCCCGGCCTCGATCCGGTGCAGGATGCCGATCGCGAAGATCGTGTGCTCGTCGGTCGTGTAGACATGGTACATGTCGTACTGCATCTGCGCGACGACGCGTCCGAAATCGGGAATGAACCTGCCGAACACGCCGGCTTCGTTCATGCGCCGCAGGGTGATCTCGGGATCCTTGCGCGAGGTCAGGATCTCCATGAAGATCCGGTTCGCTTCCGGATCGTGCCGCAGTTTCCGGTCGATCAGCTTGAGATTCTGCGTGACGTGGTAGAGCGCGGCCGGGTGGATATCCAGCTCGTGCTTCTGGGCCACCGCGAACAGCCGCAGAAGGTCGAGCGGTTGGCTCCGGAAGTGGTCCTTGCCGGGCACGTTGATGCGGTCGCCCTCAAGCGGGAAACCCTCGAGCGTCCGGTCGAACAGGGCGACTCCGGGAATGCGCAGCCGGCGGCGGCGCTGGTGCCGTGCCTCGAGCGCGGCGCAGTAGATCCGCGTCAGGTCGCCGATGTCCTTGGCGACCAGGAAGTAGTGCTTCATGAAGCGCTCGACGCCTTTCACCCCGGCCCTGTCGGCGTAGCCCATGCGCCGCGCCAGTTCCGGCTGGACGTCGAAGGTCAGCCGCTCCTCAGGCCGGCCGGTCAGGTAGTGCAGGTGGCAGCGCAGCGTCCACAGGTAGTCGTGCGCCTTGTTGAACCGGGCTGCGTCCGCCTTCTGCAGCACGCCGCGCTCGACCAGCTGGTCGACCTCGTCGACCTGGTAGAGGTACTTGCCGATCCAGTACAGCGTCTGCAGGTCGCGCAGGCCGCCCTTGCCGTCCTTGATGTTGGGCTCCAGCACGTAGCGCGAATCGCCCATGCGCTGATGCCGTTCGTCGCGCTCGCGCAGCTTGGCCTCGACGAACTCCGGACCGCTGCCGGCGACGATGTCCTTCAGGAACCGCTTGCGCAGCGTGGTGAACAGCGGTCTGGTGCCCCAGATATAGCGGGCCTCGAGAATGCCGGTGCGGATCGTCATGTCGGCCCGCGCCTGGCGCAGGCACTCGTCGGCGGAGCGGGTCGCATGGCCGACCTTCAGGCCCATGTCCCACAGCAGGTAGAGGATGTGCTCGACCACCTGCTCGCAGTACGGCGTGTTCTTGTAGGGCAGCAGGAACAGGAGGTCGATATCGGATCCGGGGGCCAGCTCGCCGCGCCCGTAGCCGCCGACCGCGACGATCGCCAGCTGCTCGGCGGCCGTCGGGTTGGACACGCGATAGAAGCGCGAGACGGCGACGTCGTGCATGATCCGGATCAGCTGGTCCATCAGGAAGCAGTTGCCGATGGCGGCCCGCGTGCCGTTCTGGTCGGCCTCGAAACGGCCGCGGACAACAGCCTGGCCGGCCTCGAGCGCCGCCCGGTAGACCTCGAACACGGCGCGCTGCGCCGCGGAGTCGTTCTCGGCCGCGTCGACGGCCGCGTGCGCGGCCGCTTCGATCGCCGCGCGGTCGATGATTTCCCGCCGTTTCTGCAGTTTCGTCATGACACAGACTTGCGCCACATCGCGGGCGATTTCAAGTCGCGGTTCCGGCGGACGCCGTCTGTTCACGCGGCCCGACTTGTGGAACACTCGCTGCCCGTGGCCGAATCGGAGGGGGACGATGACGACATTCTCACATGCCGCAATCCTGGTCGCAGCGCTGTGCATTGCCGCGGGGACCGCGCATGCGCACAGCTTCAACGTGGCCCTCGTCATCGCCCTCGCCGAGCCATCCGACGCCGGTGCCCGCGCGGTGCGCGACGGGTTCCTGCTGGCGACGCGCGAACGCGACGGCCACCCGGACGAGCACTCTGACGGCCACCTGGGCGGCCTCGACGTCTACCTCCATCCGGTGGATCTGGCGACCGAGTCCCTGGCCGGCGTGCGCGCCGTGCTCGATCGCGCCAAGATCGATATCGTGGCGGTCGTTGGATCCGCGGCGGCTGCTGCCGACATCCGGCCCCTGATCGACGAATCCCGGACCCTGCTGATGGCTCCGGGACGGCTGCGGACGCCGTTGCCGGAGGACTTCGCGCGGGCGTTCAACGCGGCGTTCGGCTATCCGCCGGGTGAGGCTGCGGCGCATGGCTACAACGCGGCGCGCCGCATCGATGCCGCAGTGCGCCCGCTCGACGGCGTCGCCGATCGGGCCACGCTGCGCCAAGCCCTCGACACGTCCCGCGACGGGATCGACTGGTAGCCTTCAGTCCGCCGGGCGCGTCGATTCCAGCTTGCCGAATTCGGCATCCAGCCGGTCGGCGGAAAAGCGGGCGCGCGTCAGCCCCAGGGTCTCGAAGAAGGCAAGCGTCCCGCGCAGTGCCGCACGGGCGAGCACTGCGGCCAGCGGCGCCGCTTCCGCCGCCTCCGCGGCGAACGGCGAGAGGACGCCGTGCACCAGCTGCGAGCGCATCTCGTAGATCGCCTTGGCCCGCCGCCGCCACGCCGCGACGTCGCCGCCCTCGGCTGCCGCGGCCAGGATGGCGGCGCGACGGGTCACCGTGCGCCACAGGTCGGCGTGCTCTCCGGCCACCACCGCACGCTCGATCGCGGTCACGAAATCCGCGATCCGCGCGGCCACGTACGACTCGGCGACGCCCCGGCCGTACCACGAGGCGGCTTCGCGGAACCGGGCGGCGAGCGGCCAGGCAAGCGACGGGTCCGCCAGCGGCCGCAGGGTTTCGCCGGCCCGGTCGATCCAGTCGCGGCCGTCGCCCGCGTGAAACTCCTGCAGCAGTGCGTCGGCGCACGGTGCCGCGGCGACGGGGGCTGCGTTCAGTCGGCCTCTGGAATCGGCCCAGATCCCGGCGGCGGTGGCGGGAAGCCCCGGAGCGCCGGCCCGGCCGAGCACACCGGCACGCTCCGCACCGGCATGAAGGCGCAGCATGTCGAGGGCGCCGTCCACGGCCAGGAGGGCGCGTTCGCGCGATACGGTCCTGTCGCAGCCGCGCACCGTGACTTCGGCGGCCCAGCCCCACGGAGCGAATTCGCGCTCGACCACGGCGGCGCAGTGCGGGTCGGCGGCGATGGCGTCGCCGTGGGCGTCGCGGAACCCGGCTGCCGGCCGGAACGCCACCGGGCCGACCGCGAGTCCGACCGGGCCGGCACCGCCGAACAGGCGGCAGGGGATGAAATGGGTGCGGTCCGCGATGTCCGCGGCGGCCCGCCGCAGCGCCGCAGCGAGCATCCGCGTGGCCTGGGTCCGGTCGGGCTCGCGTCCCTGGTGGACGAAGCGGCCGGTCAGCTCCCTGCGGACGGTCTCCGCATAGACGCCCGGATCGATGCGGCCGCGCCCTTCGCGGGAAGACGCCAGGTAACGTTGGGCAAGTGCGGCAAGGCGATCGGCGGGCATCGTCGCCCCTTCCCGCGCCGCCGCGACCAGGACCCGGATGTCGGCGAGGTGCCGGTCAGTCTCCGTCATCCTCGGCCGCGATTCGCTTCAGCCGGTAGAGCAGTTCCAGCGCCTCGAGCGGGCTGAGATCGTCGGGGTTGATCTCGGCGAGCGCGACGGCGAGCGGCGACGGGCCGGCCGGCGCTGCGGGCCGGTGCGGCGCGGCCGCGAACAGCGGCAGGTCGTCGGCAAGCTTCGAGACGGCGCCGGACTGCTCGCCCTGCTCCAGGGTCTTGAGCACCTCCTCGGCGCGGGCGATGACGGCGGCCGGCAGGCCCGCGAGCTGGGCGACGTGGATGCCGTACGACCGGTCCGCCGCGCCCGCCTCGACCTCGTGCAGGAAGATCACGTCGCCCCGCCATTCCTTGACCCGCATGGTGTGGGGCCGGAGCGCGTCGAGCCGCGCCGCCAGCGCCGTCAGCTCGTGGTAGTGCGTCGCGAACAGGGTGCGGCAGCGGTTGCTCTCGTGCAGGTGCTCGACGCACGCCCAGGCGATCGACAGCCCGTCGAAGGTGGCGGTGCCGCGGCCGATCTCGTCGAGGATGACCAGCGCGCGCGGCCCGGCCTGGTTGAGGATCGCCGCGGTCTCGACCATCTCGACCATGAATGTCGAACGGCCGCGGGCCAGGTCGTCGGCCGCGCCGACGCGGCTGAACAGGCGGTCGACGGCGCCGAAATGAGCGGTCGTTGCGGGAACGTAACAACCGGCCTGGGCGAGGATCGCGATCAGCGCGTTCTGTCGCAGGAAGGTGCTCTTGCCGGCCATGTTCGGGCCGGTGACCAGCCACAGGCGCCGGTCCTCGGCGAGGTCGCAGTCGTTGGCCACAAAGGCGCCCTCGTTGGCGGCCTCGAGCGCAGCCTCGACCACCGGATGCCGGCCACCCTCGATGCGGAAGGCGCGGCTGTCGTCGACCCGCGGCCGGCAGTAGCGGCGCTGCGCCGCCAGCTCCGCGCCGGCGGCGGCGACGTCCAGCCGGGCCAGGGCGGCCGCCATGCGCGCCAGCGGCTCGCCGCGCGCGGTGACCTCGCCCGCAAGATCGTCGAACAGCTTTAGCTCCATCGCCAGCGCCTTGTCGGCAGCCTCGGAAATCGCCTTGGCGAGGTCGGCGAGCTCGACGGTCGAGAACCGCACCGCACCGGCCAGCGTCTGCCGGTGGATGAACGCGTCGCCGAGTTTTTCCGCATGGATCGGCGTGACCTCGACGAAGTAGCCCAGCACGTTGTTGTGGCGGATCTTCAGCGCCCCGATCCCTGTCTCCTTGCGGTACCGGGCCTCGAGTTGGGCGATCAGCCGGCGGCTCTCGTCCCGCAGCTGCCGCAGCTCGTCGAGCGGCGCCGCGTAGCCCGGCGCGATGAAGCCGCCGTCGCGGGCGTTGAGCGGCAGGTCGTCCGCAAGGGCCCGCGCCAGGCGCTCGCGCAGCCCTTCATGGCGGCCGAGATCCCGTACCGCCCGGGTTATATCCTCGGGCACGGCGATCGCCGCCTCGGCGACGGCCGTCCGGATCGTCTCCGTGCGGGCCAGCGTGACGCCGATGGCCGCGAGATCGCGCGGCCCGCCGCGACCGAGCGTCAGACGCGACAGGGCCCGCTCCGCATCGGGACAACCGCGCAGCGTCTGGCGCAACGCGTCGCGCAGCGGCGCGCCATCGAGGAAGAACTGGACCATGTCGAGGCGCCGGTCGATCGCGGCGGGATCGGTCAGCGGCGCCGCGAGGCGGGCGGCCAGGAGGCGCGCGCCGGCGCCGGTCACGGTGCGGTCGACGATCGAGAGCAGGCTGCCCCGGCGCTCCCCCGACAGCGTCCGGCTCAGCTCGAGGTTGCGGCGCGTCGCGGCGTCGATCTCCATTACCGCGTCGACGGCAAGACGACGCGGCGGGTCGAGCCGCGGCAGCCGGCCGACCTGGGTCAGCTCGACATAGTCCACCAGGGCGCCGGCCGCCGCCAGTTCGGCGCGGTCGAAGCTGCCGAAGCCGTCCAGCGCGGCGACGCCGTACACAGCCTCCAGGCGCCGCCGCGCGTTTTCCGAATCGAACCGGCTGGCCGGCAGGGGCGACAGGGCCTCCTTCCAGTCGCCGAGAACCTCGAACAGGTCCGGCTGCTCCAGGAGCTTGTCCGGCAGGATCAACTCGCCCGGCGCGATACGCGCGAGCACGGAACCGAGGGCCCGGCCGGCGGTCCGCTGGACGAGGAATTCGCCGGTCGACACGTCCATCCAGGCGAGCCCCAGTGCACCGCCCGCCTGCGCCAGCGCCGCCAGGTAGTTGTGCGCGCGGGCATCGAGCAACGACTCCTCGGTGATCGTGCCGGAAGTGACGACCCGGACCACGGCCCGTTCGACGACGGCCCGCCCGCCCCGCCTCTTCGCCTCGGCCGGGTCCTCCATCTGCTCGCACACCGCGACCTTGTGGCCCTGCCGGATCAGCCGCTGCAGGTAGCCGTCGGCGGAGTGCACCGGGACCCCGCACATCGGGATGTCCTCACCGGCATGGTGGCCGCGTTTGGTCAAGGTGATGTCGAGCGCGGCCGCCGCGGTCACCGCGTCGTCGAAGAACAGCTCGTAGAAGTCCCCCATCCGGTAGAACAACAGGCAGCCCGGATGCGCCTCCTTGATCGCAAGATATTGCGCCATCATGGGCGTGACGGCGGATTTCGCTGGCGATCTTGCGGCGGGCTTGGTCATGCTGTGGCGACCCTAGCATGCCACGGGCAGTGGCGGAAAAGCCCTTTGATTCGATTGCGAGGACTAGTATCGAGAAGAGCCGGCGTCTAATCTGGCCGGGACACGACAGCCTGGGGCCGAGGAATCAGAACACGCCATGGACGAGACGCGCTTTACGGACGACGAGGCACTGCGATTTCACTCCGAGGGGCGGCCCGGCAAGTTGGAGATCGCGCCGACCAAGCCCCTGACGACGCAGCGGGACCTGACGCTGGCCTACTCGCCGGGCGTGGCGGTGCCCTGCCTGCGGATCGCGGAGGATCCGACGACGTCCTACGAATACACCAACCGCGGGAACGTCGTGGCGGTCATCTCCAACGGCACCGCTGTGCTCGGGCTCGGCAACATCGGCGCCGCGGCCGCGAAACCGGTGATGGAGGGCAAGGCCGTCCTGTTCAAGCGGTTCGCCGACATCGACGGCATCGATCTCGAGGTCGACACCCAGGACGTCGACGAGTTCGTCAACTGCGTGCGCTTCCTCGGCAAGGGCATCGGTGGCATCAACCTGGAGGACATCAAGGCGCCCGAATGCTTCGTCATCGAGCAGCGGCTGCGCGAGCTGATGGACATCCCGGTGTTCCACGACGACCAGCACGGCACCGCCATCATCGCCACCGCGGGCCTGATCAACGCGCTGAAGCTGACCGGCCGCAAGCTCAAGGACTGCCGCATGGTGGTCAACGGCGCCGGCGCCGCCTCGATCGCCTGCGTCGAGCTGCTCAAGGCCATGGGCCTGCGGCACGACGCCGCCGTGCTCTGCGATTCCAAGGGCGTCGTCTACCAGGGCCGCGAGGAGGGCATGAACCAGTGGAAGTCGGCGCATGCCGCCGACACCAAGGCGCGCACGCTCGGCGAGGCGATGAAGGGCGCGGACATCTTCTTCGGGCTCTCGGTCAAGGGCGCGGTCACGCAGGACATGGTCAAGTCGATGGCCAGGAAGCCGATCATCTTCGCGATGGCCAACCCGGACCCGGAAATCACGCCCGAGGAGGTGCGCGCGGTGCGCGACGACGCGATCATCGCCACCGGCCGCTCGGACTATCCGAACCAGATCAACAACGTGCTGGGCTTCCCGTACATCTTCCGCGGCGCGCTCGACGTCCGCGCCTCGACCATCAACGACGAGATGAAGATCGCCGCCGCCTACGCGCTGGCCGAGCTGGCGCGCGAGGACATCCCCGACGAGGTCGACAAGGCCTATGGCGGGCGGCGCCTGCGCTACGGCCCCGACTACATCGTGCCCGTCCCGTTCGACCCGCGACTGATCGTGGCGGTGCCGATGGCGGTCGCCAAGGCCGCCATGGACAGCGGCGTGGCGAACTACCCGCGCACCGATCTGGATGCGTACCGCCAGGAGCTTTCCGGGCGGCTCGATCCGACCGCCTCGCGGCTTCAGGCGACCTTCGAGCTGGTGCGGGCCAACCCCCGGCGCGTCGTCTTCGCGGAGGGCGAGGAGGAGCAGAACATCCGTGCCGCACTCGCCTTCCAGGCCGCCGGCTACGGCACGCCGGTGCTGATCGGGCGCGAGCACCGCATCCACGAGACGATGGAGCGGATCGGTCTCGAGGAGAAGGGCCAGCTCGAGATCCACAACGCGCGGCTCAGCAACGACAACCAGAAATACACCGAATTCCTGTACGGCCGGCTGCAGCGCCAGGGATACCTGCATCGCGACTGCCAGCGGCTGGTCAACCAGGATCGCAACGTCTTCGCGGCCTGCATGGTCGCCAACGGCGACGCCGACGCGATGGTCACCGGCTCGACGCGCAGCTTCGCGGTGGCGTTCGACGAGATCACGCGGGTGATCGATCCCAAGCCCGACCGCCGGGTGTTCGGCCTGCAGCTCGTCGTGGCGCGGGACCGTACGGTGTTCATCGCCGATACCAACGTGCACGTCGTACCCGACGCCGAGACCCTCGCCGACATCGCGGTGCAGAGCGCCGCCAAGGCGCGCCAGATGGGCCAGGAGCCGCGCGTCGCCCTGCTGTCGTTCTCGAATTTCGGCAACCCGATGCGGGCCCAGGCGGACCGCATTCGCCATGCGATCCAGATCCTCGATTCGCGCAGCGTGGATTTCGAGTACGACGGCGAGATGGCGGCGGACACCGCGCTGAATTTCCCGCTAATGCGGCGGCTGTACCCGTTCTGCAGGCTGTCCGGGCCGGCCAATGTCCTGGTGATGCCGGCGCTGCACAGCGCCAACATCAGCGCGAAGCTGATGCAGGAGCTCGGCGGCGGCTCGGTCATCGGCCCGATGCTGCTGGGCCTGTCGAAGCCGGCGCAGATCGTCCCCATGGGCGCGACCGTCAACGACATCGTCACCGCGGCCGCGCTCGTCGCCTACGATTCGATCCGCGCGGCCAGCTAGGGCATTCCGCTGCGAAGGCATGGCGAGGGCCGGTGGCAGGCCGGCCTTTGTTCGGCCTGGAAATGATCCTGGCATTGGGCATTCTTGTCGCGCGTTATGCGTTTATTAACGCCCCCTCCCGTTACAATTCACGGGCCGGCATCCGGGTTTCCCGGGTCCGTTTGCCCGGCCACGTTCCGGGCACCCGGCCGATCGGCACTGGCTTTGGACGGCTATTTCGGAGTTTGGCACCGATGCGCGTTGTCACGTTCGCATGCCAAAAAGGCGCCGCCGGCAAGACCACCCTGGTGGGACATGTCGGCGTCCAGGCGGAACTCGCCGGTGCGGGCCCCGTGGTGCTGCTGGATACCGACCAGCAGGGCGCCCTGGCGGAGTGGTGGAACTCGCGCGGGCCTGAGCGACCAGCCTTCGCGCACACCTTCATCGAGCAGATCGAAACCGACATCGCGCAACTGCGCGACCTCGGGTTTGCGCTGTGCCTGATCGATTCGCCGTCGGCCGTCAGCCCGGCGGTCGAGCGGGTCGTCGCAATCGCCGACCTCGTGGTCATTCCGTGCCGGCCGAGCCCGCACGATCTGCGGGCGGCGACAAAGACCATCGAGATGGTCGACCGCCTGAGCAAGCCGCGGATCTTCGTTCTCAACGGCGCGACGCCCGGCGACAAACTGACGGCCGACGCGGCCGCCGTCCTCGGCGAGGCCGGCACCGTGGCGCCCGTGCACATCCACAACGACCCCGAATTCGCCGACAGCATGTTCGACGGCCTGACCGCGATGGAAGCGGCGCCCGACGGCGGGCCGGCGCGCGAGATCGTCGCCTTCTGGGACTACCTGTCGGGTGTCCTGAACGACAGCGGTTCGTCCCGCGAGGCCGGACCGTACAGCGCTGCAGGCTAAGCCGTATGGCGGGCCGGCGGCTTGCCGGCGCGGACCGTTTTCCCGTTGATCGCATGACTTGCGCAGTCGAAGCATCGACGCTCGCGGGGCTGGCATATTACTTCGGCTATATTTCGATATCCCGAACATTTTAGATAAATTTCCCAGATATTTGCAAACGGTCAGCAATAAATCAGGAACTCTCTGATATTAACTGTGAATTAACGTTTCATTATTACTGTCGCTAGATAGACCGAAGCGTCACGGCGCCTGCGGCAAGAGAACGGGACCGGGTGATCGCACCCGAATCCCGATCGGATCCAACGTTCAGGCAGGCCCGGGTCCGGGTCTGCGACCAGGAGTAGGAATCGATGCAGGTTATCGCATGTGCATCACAGAAGGGCGGCTCCGGCAAGACGACCATCGCCGGACATATCGCGGTGCAGGCGGAGCTGTCGGGCGCCGGTCCCGTCGCGATCGTTGATACCGACCCGCAGGGCAGCCTTGCGGACTGGTGGAACGAGCGCAAGGAGGAATTCCCGGCCTTCGCCCACACGTTCGTCTCGCGCATCGGCGACGACGTCGGGCGGCTGCGCGAACTCGGCATCAAGCTGTGCGTCGTCGACACGCCGCCGGCGATCACCACGACGATCGAGCAGGTCATCGAGATCGCCGATCTCGTCGTCATCCCTTGCCGGCCCAGCCCGCACGACCTGCGCGCCGCCGGCGCCACGGTGGAGCTGGTCGAGCGCCTCGGCAAGAAGCTGGTCTTCGTCATCAACGCGGCGACGCCGCGGGCGCGGATCACCGCCGAAGCGGCGATCGCCCTGTCGCAGCACGGCACCCTCGCCCCCGTGACCATCCATCACCGCACCGACTTCGCGGCGAGCATGATCGACGGGCGCACCGTCATGGAGGTCGACGGCGCGAGCAATTCGGCCGAGGAGATCGTCCAGCTCTGGGACTACCTGCACGAGCGTCTGACCAAGACCGTCAGCACCATGAAGTTCTCGCTGGGCAACGCCCAGACCGTCAAGCGCGGCTTCGGGTCCCGCGGGGTAGGGGGGTAGACGTCATGAACATGAAAGCAGC
>JBFIFO010000104.1:0-13892 GCA_041602815.1 Alphaproteobacteria bacterium
ATCCGCGAACACGGCGTGCCGATCGTGGTCAAGGCCGATGGCCTCGCCGCCGGCAAGGGCGTTACCGTCGCCCGCACCCAGGATGAGGCCCTGAACGCCGCCGAGGATGCGCTGGTCGAAGAGAAGTTCGGCGCCGCCGGGGCGGAGATCGTGATCGAGGAATGCCTCGATGGCGAGGAGGTCAGCGTCTTCGCGCTGTGCGACGGTACGACCGCGCTGCCGCTCGCCGCGGCCCAGGACCACAAGGCCGCCCTCGACGGCGACAAGGGCCCGAACACCGGCGGTATGGGTGCCTATTCGCCGGCGCCGGCGATGACGGACGCGCTCCTCGCCGAGGTCATGCGAACCATCATCCGGCCGACGATCACGGGCATGGCGGCCGAGGGCCGGCCCTATCGCGGGGTCCTGTTCGCCGGGCTGATGCTGACGGCGGACGGACCGAAGCTGCTGGAGCACAACGTGCGCTTCGGCGACCCGGAATGCCAGGTCCTGATGATGCGGCTGAAATCCGATATCGTGCCGGCGCTCCTCGCCACCGTGGACGGCGAACTGGCGCATTTCGATCTGCGCTGGTACGACGACGCGGCGCTGACCGTGGTGATGGCGGCAAAGGGCTATCCCGGCAGTTACAAGAAGGGCACCGTGATCCGCGGCGTCGAGGAGGCGGACGATGCGGAAAACGTCACCATCTTCCATGCCGGCACGAAACGCGCGCCGGACGGCAGCCTGCTCGCCGCCGGCGGCCGGGTGCTCAACGTCACCGCGCTGGGCCGCAACGTCGCCGAGGCCCAGGCCCGGGCCTACCGGGCGATCGACCGGATCGACTGGCCGCAGGGCTTCTGCCGCCGCGACATCGGCTGGCGGGCGGTCGCGCGTGAGAAGGTTTGATCCCGGTAGCCGGTCCCGGCAAACCCCTCGCCAACGTGGACGGGCGGCGCGCGGCCGCCGGAGACACGATAGTGCTGGACGGGCGGCGGACTTCCACGATATGGAGGCGATCCAGCCGGCAGCTTCCCGATGATCAAGTTCCGCACCATACACGACCTGAACAATCCCTCCGACCAGAAGGCCTTCGCCGAGGCACGTGTCATTTTCTGGGACGCGTTCCCGGGCGAGCCGGAGGGCGTCGACCGCATCGAGCGTATGCTGCGCAAACGCGCGCGGCTCGATTTCGATCCGCTTCTCCTGGTCGCCGAGAACCGGGCCGGCCAGGTCACGGGCCTCAGCTTCGTCTTCTACTTTCCGGAGCTGAATACCGGGTATCTTCAGTACATCGCGAGTGATCCGAAGCGTCCCGCGCGCGGCATCGGCGGTGCGCTCTACGAGGCCATGCGCGAGCTGCTGGCCGCCCGCGGCGGGCAGGGACTTCTGTTCGACGTGCCGCCCGACAATCCGGACATCGTTGCCGACCGGGCGTCGCTCCCGATCAACCGCAAGCGGATCGCCTTTTACGAGCGCTATGGCGCGCGGGTCGTCGAAGGCAGCGAATGGGACGTTACGCCGAATCCGCGCAACGAGAATTACCTGACCATGCTGATGTTCGACCCGCTGGGACGGGCACGCCCGCTGCGGCGCGCCAGGGCGCGGGCCGCCGTTAAGCGGATCCTGGTCTCGCAGTTCGGCTACAGGCCGGCAGACCCGTTTGTTGAGAGGATCGCCAACTCGTTCCACGACGATCCGGTCCGGCTGCGCCCGTCGCGCCGGCCCGACGTGGCGATGCCCGTCGTCACCGGGACCCGCATCAAGCCGATCGTCGTGGTCGCCGCCAAGGGCCACGAAATCCATCACGTCAGACAGCGCGGATACGTGGAGCGGCCGATTCGCGTCCGCCAGCTGCTCAAGGGACTGCAGGAGCTGCCGATCGCCGAGGTGGCGCGCAAACACTTTCCCAGCCGGCACGTGACCGCGGTACATGACCCGAAGCTTGTTTCCTATCTGCGGGCGGTCAGCAAGCGGCTCGACAGCAAGACCATCGTCTATCCGGAGGTGTTCCCCATCAGGCGGCCCGAGAAAGCGCCTAAAGCGCTCGAGGACCGCGCGGGGTATTTCTGCGCCGACACGTTCACGCCGATCACCAGCACGGTGTACGATGCGGCGCGGCAAAGCGTCGACGTCGCCCTGACCGCCGCCGAGCTGGTGCGCGAGGGCGAGCGCTTCGCCTATGCGCTGTGCCGGCCGCCCGGCCATCATGCCGAACGGCGCATCTTCGGCGGCTTTTGCTATTTCAACAACTCCGCGGGTGCCGCGAACTACCTCAGCGGCGACGGCAAGGTGGCGCTGCTCGATATCGACTATCACCATGGCAATGGCGGTCAGGACATCTTCTATGCGCGCGATGACGTTCTGACGCTGTCGATTCACGGGCATCCCCGCCACGCCTACCCCAATTTCTCGGGATATGCCGACGAGCGCGGCGAGGGCGCCGGGCTGGGATTCAACCGCAACTGGCCGCTGGAGCCCCCGGTCGACGACAGCCGCTATCTGAAGACCCTCGAGGAGGCGCTGTCGATCGTCCGCCGGTTCCGCCCGCGCTATTTCGTGGTGTCGCTCGGTTTCGATATCATGAAGGGCGACCCGACCGGCAGCTTCGACATCACGGTGAACGGCCTGCAGGAAATTGCGGCGCGCATCGCGCGCATGAGCCTGCCGACGCTCATCGTCCAGGAAGGCGGGTACGCCGTGCGCAACCTGCGCATCGGCGCGCAACGGTTTTTTGCCAGCCTCGCCGCCAGCTGGTTTGCCGAGTGACGCCGGCTCGCGACCTGGCTGACCGGCGGTCGGCAGCGGAAGCCCCATACGACTGGCCGGCGCGCCTGGTCGGGCAACACGCGACCTTCCGCTTCTTCCGCCCACGGTTCTCGCCTACAGTACGCCCGGATCCTTAACGGCACGCGGAGACCGGCCGATGCTCCGGCGTCTGATGGTGGGCGCGGCCCTGGTGACGGGCCTTATTGTTATTGCGGCGTTTGTTGTGGTCGTCTTCCGCATTGCACTGGCGGAGGCGGTGCTGTCGTCGCAACTCGCGTCGCTCGGCGTTCCCGCGGCGCGGCTCACGGTTGCGTCGCTCGATTTCCGTCGCCTGACCGTCACCGACATCGCCCTCGGCAGCGCGGCGGAACTGCGCGTCGACTCGGTCAGCCTTACATACCGGCCGAGCCAGCTGTTGGCCGGCCGGCTCGAACAGGCCGTTGTCGAAGGCCTCCGTCTGCGGCTCGACCTTACAGGGGCCGGTCCGCCGTTCGGCAGTCTGCAGTCGCTGCTCGAGGGAGGAGCGGCGAAAGACCAAGGTACGTCGGGCGTCGGCGGCATCCCGCACGCCGTCATCCTGTCCCGCGCCCGCATCGAAACGGCAGTGCCCTCCGGCACCATGACAGCCGCAGTATCCGGGCAGCTGTATCCGCTGGCCGGGATGGCAACGCTGGCCGTTACCGACGTCACGCTCCCCCATGTCGCCCTGGAAACATCCCGTCTCGATGTCGAGGCGACACCGGACCGCATCGTCCTGACGGGACAGGTGCGCGGCGAAGAGAGTGCCGTCGACCTCGACCTGCGAGCCACCGTGGAGTCCTGGCGCGGGGAGCCGGCGCTCGCGCTCACCCTGGACAGCAGCGTCGATGCGGCGGCGTGGCGGATTCCACCTGTGCCCGGTGTGGCGGCGGGCCGGGCAACCCTGTCGGCCCGGTTGAACGGGCGATTGCAGCCGTTGCAGCTCCTGCGCGCAGAAGCGACCGCACTGCCGTGGCTTCTCGGCAGCGGCCTGCGCGGACGGCTGCAGGCATCGGCGGACGGCGGCGCATGGCGGGATCGGGCGCAGGGCATCTCCGGATCGCTCGACCTCACCGTGGCGGTGGCAGATGGCGGGCTCGACATCGCGGTCGCCGACGGCGCGCGGGTCGGTGCCGACCGCATTTCGCCCGCGCTGCTGGACGCCACCGGTGTCGCGGCGACTGCGCCCGGGCTGGGCGGTGGCGCCGTCACCGCAATCGTCGCGCCGGGCACCATCCCGGTCCTGCGATTGCGGCCCACCTCCGAGGGCCTGGAACTTGCGGTTACCGGCAATGCCGAGGTTGCAGGGGCCGGCAGCATGCTGACGCTCGGCGTAGACGGCACTCTGACTCTGGACGAGCGGCTCGCCGTGAAGCGGATGTCGGTTCCACGCGCCGCCGTCGGGCTGCGGGACCTCACCCTGGCCGGCGGACATCGCCTGCGGCAATTGCGCTTGAGCGGCGTGTTCGACGGGCAGCCGCAAGACTTGAAAGGAACCTGGGACCTTTCGGCGGAATTGGCAGCCAACCGTATTTCAGACCTGGCAACGGGGCCGGCCAAGCTGGCCTTCGTCGGCGACATCCGCTGGGCGGGCGATCGCGTCGAGATGAGCCAACGCGGCGACGGCACCGTTTCCATCGCGTCGCTTGCCCAGGGAACGCAGGCGCGCATTGCCAGGCCATTCGCGATTCGACTGGCCGAAGGTACTGCAGTGCTCGAGTTCACACCCGACGGCGTGGCGTTGACGCACGCGGTCAGCCTGCGGCCGGAGCCGGTCGACATCGACCTGTTGCGACCGGAGGCGTCGCCTCTCCTGCTCCGCGCAAAGCTGGGAACGATCCGTCTCGAGGGCGGCCTGAAACCGGACCTGCCCTATCGCGGCCGGCTGATTCTGGGTGCCAGCCGCCTGGCGGTTCCCGCACAGGCGCTCGCCGCGGAGGCAATCACCGCATCGTTGGCATTCCCTGCCACCACCGGTGAGAGCCTCGCACAGTTCACGGTCGGGCGGATCGTGCACACGGCCGCCCCGGCCCATTTCGTCCCGCTGCGGGTCGACGGCGAGATCGCCCGGCAAGAAGATGCCTACCTGCTGACGGCAATCGGCAGCGGCGCCGGCGGCGACCTCCGGCTGACCGTCCGCGCCCGGCATCGCATCGCCGACGGCCGCGGCACGCTGCGGCTAGACGTGCAGGATATCGCGTTTCGCAAGAACGCATTGCAGCCCGTCCAATTGTCGCCGCTGCTGCGTTATTTGGGCGGCGCGGCCGGACGGATCGGCGCCGGCGCCGAGTTCGCTTGGGGTCCCGATATCCTCCAGAGCAAGGGCACCCTGACTCTGGCTGAGGTCACGTTCGCTGCCGCCGATGTGACTGTGGATGGGCTGGACTCCCGGATTACGTTCGACGGATTGCTCCCGCCCGCGACACCGCCGGGGCAAACGATCACCATAAGGCAGATCGATCCCGCTTTGCCGCTTGACGACGTTACGGTCCGCTTCCAGGCGGAACCTGCGTGGCCTCCCCGACTGCGCGTCGCCGAGGCCGGTGCCCGGTTCGCCGGGGGGCGGCTTGGCGTCGATCCGACCGTGCTCGACCTGTCCCGCTCGAGCCACGACCTCGGCATTGTGGTAGACGGCGTCGACCTCGAGCTGTTGCTGGGTCTGCTGAAGGTCGAGGACGTGTCGGCGACGGGGCGGCTGGGCGGTACCATCCCCGTAACCGTCGCCGACGGCACCGCTGTCGTCACGAACGGACGGCTGGCCGCGGACGGACCGGGCGTCCTGCGTGTCAGGTCGGCGGCCGCGCGCTCGGCCCTCGGCGGGGCCGGCGAAAGCGTTGCGCTCATGCTCAGCGCGCTCGAGGACTTCCGTTACGATTCCCTGACGGCGACCCTGAACATCGGCACGGCCGGGAACGTGGCGGTCATGATCCGCATGCGCGGCCACAATCCGGCGGTCCTCGACGGATACCCTTTCGCCTTCAATATCGGGCTCGACGGCAATCTGAGCGAGCTCCTCATCGCCCTGCGCCAGGGCGCGCAGCTGTCCACCGACCTCGTCCGTCCCCAGCTGCGCTGAGGCTGTGGCGCTTGCGTACAATCCGCATTATGCCGCATGATGCTTTGGCGACTGAGCCGACCTTTGGAACTGGAGGCGACAATGCCGCTCGGCGGCGTGGGCAGGACGGCACGAGCTGAATTCCGGTGCGTACTTGTTGCCGCCGTTTGCCTGGTGCTGTTCGCGTGTCAGCCGACGGTCAAGGTGGAAGCCCCGAAAGAGCCCATCACGATCAACCTGAACATCAAGATCGACGCGGAGATCCGCGTCAAGCTGGAGGAAACGGCGAAACAGGACATCGAGGCCAATCCGGGCTTATTCTGACGCTCCGCCGTTTGCCACTCGACGGGACCCGCAAGGACAGAACGCATGCAGACAGCACTCCGCCGCCGGTTTACCGTTACCCTCTTTGCCGCTGCGATGGCCATCATGCTAGGTGCCCTTCCGGCGGCCGGGCAGACGCTCGACGAACTGCGCAGTTCCGGTATCGTCGGCGAGAGGTACGATGGGCTGTTGGTGGTGCGCGACACGGGCGCCGCGGCAAAGATCCGCGCCATGGTGGCTGACATCAACGGCAAACGGCAACGTATCTACGAAGAGCGCGCGAAGGAAAAGGGCGTGCCGGCCGATCAGGTCGGCCGGGTCTACGCGCAGGAAATCTTTCAGCAGGCGCCGGCAGGAACGTGGTTCCTTGGCGCGGACGGGCGCTGGACCAAGAAATAGACGCCTGCGGGTCACAACACACGTCGACATATCGGCGGGCCGCAGTCACGCGCGAAACGACGCCGGCCGATGGCGATCCGCAGTCCCCGTCTTGACAAATCCGCCGCGCGGTGAAATGCGGTAGTCCCGCAAGGGGCGACGGGTGGCTGACGGTCGGGGTACGGGGACACGTGATCGCAATCGAGGAGAATCTGACGCGCGAATTCGCAGATGCTTTGCGCGCGGGCAGACCGACTGCCAAGATCGATGAGCTCGGCTATGCCAGCTTCGTCGACAGCCTCGTCGAAGGCATCGATCCGGATGCCGTGCGGCGCGTGTTCCCGACCGCGGAGGGCCGCGGGCCCGGAAGCCGGCAGCCGCGCCTGTATGCGGCACATTCGGCGACCATGATGCTGGTCAACGTATTCGCGCCCTGGCTCGGCGATCTGGCGGCGCTCAAGCTGCTTGAGCTGAGCGGCTTTCGCGACCTGCGGTTCGAGGTTCGCCTGCCCCCGGTCCCGGGAGATGCGGCGGCGTGGCTGCCGGCTCTGCTGATCGCGCCCACCGGTATCGTCGGTATCGAATCGGATTGCACGGGATTCCTGTCCGGCCATCCGGTGGGTTTTTCTGAAGCGCTGGACCGGTTCTGGGATGATCGTGACGAGAACAGCTGGCGTCGCGAAATGCGTGCCCTGCAGACGGGTAATAGCGGCTATGCACGGCTCGACGCGGCGGGCCTCATCAAACAGTATATGGGCCTGCGCCTGCTGCTCGAGGCCGCGGCCGGCGATGACGGGCGCATCGCGCCGGCGACCCTGATGTATCTGTACTGGGAGCCGCTGAACGCGGCGCGCTTCGCGGAGTGCGACGAGCACCATGCCGAGATCCGCCGGTTCGCCAGCGCCGTGGCGGGCGCCGACATATCCTTTGCGGCGATGAGCTATTTCGACCTGTGGGCGGAGTGGGCGCACGGCGCGGCGCCGTCCTGGCTGCCGCTGCATCTGACCCGTCTGCACCAGCGCTATTCGTTCCGGATCTGACGGCCGACCCCGGTCGAGCCATGCGTCCTAAACCAAAGTGCCGCGCCCGCTCTTCGATGTCGGCGCTGAGCGCAAAGAACACAGCGCCACGCTGCGCCAGCTCGTCGAGCCGTCCGTCGATTTGCCGGAGCCGCCGCGCGCAGCGCGGGCAGTGCAGCCCGCGGTAGAACACGATAACGGTAAACCGCTCCCCGGCCCGCTCGGCCAGCGTCCGGCGCCCGCCGTCGACCAGCGGCACGTCGAGCGCCGCGACCTGCGTTCCCGGAATGATTCCGGTCATGTCTCTTTCCCTCGTTCCCTAACGCCGCGGCGTGACGCGTTGCGGATTCGACGCGGGCGGCCGGCCGCGCGTTCGCGCGGCCGGCCAGCCTAGCTTGTATTGTCCGTTCCTCAGTTGGCGCTGGCAACCTTGCCAACGGCCACGACGTTGATGGTAATTCGGGCCGTACCCGTATTGCCGGCCCCGTCGCTGACAAAGGCGTTGACAGGGTAGGCGCCGGCCGGAAGCTTGCGCACATTGAGACGACACGTCGTCGCATATGTCGTCTCGCCGGAAAGCGACCGGCTACAGACGACGCGTTCGCGAGAATCGATGACCGTACTGATCTCGACATAGGCGAGCGCCTGATTGTCGGTCGCCTCTATGGCGACTTCGAGCTTGCCGGAAACCGTGGCGCCGTCGGCGGGCGACAGGATGCTGATCGTCGGTGCGATCGTATCGGACGTGCTGACCGGATCGCTTGGCGCGGTCGCACTGGCGATATTCGAGTAGCCGGAGACACCGCCCGTTCCGACTGCATTGACCCGGTAGTCATAGGTGACTCGCGGCTCGACCGCGATGTCGTCATATTGCGGATTTGGCCAGTTGGACGCGATCACCTCCCAGGCTCCGGCCCCGGCCGGGCTGCGTTCGACAGTGAACCCGGTCTCGAGGTCGCTGGTATCGCTCCAGCTCAAGGCGATTCCGGTCCAGGGTTCCGACGCCGTCGCGTCATGCGCTAGGGCCACGAGATCCGCCGGCGGCGGCGGTGCCGGTGTCAGCGGTGGCGGCGGTGGCGGCGGCAACACATCGGTCGGCGACAGCAACACAGCGCCGCCGGTCCCGCTGCCCGCGATCTGGCGAAGATCGTTGATCGCCTCGGCGCGAGTAACGAGCCGGTCCTGGAATCCGGGCGCCAGAAGATCATCCAGCAGGAACCATTGGTCGAGCGCGCCGATGTAGAGCAGCGGCCTGAATGCGAAATCCACGCCCGTGGTGCCGACAACGTCGCCGAAATAATTGATGTCGGTACCCGTATCCTGCCACGAGTTGGCCGTGATCACGTGCCAACCGCCCGGACCCAAATGCCGGACGGCTGCGGAGATTCGTCTGCCGGAACCGTCGGACAGGCTTGTCACAGCCCGCCCGGTCGTCCAGCCGAGGTCGTTGATCGCAACCAGTGACGGCAGGCTCATGCCGTCCGGCGCGCCAAGATCGGTGAATCCGCCATTGAGGTTGCCAAGAAATCCGCCACCGGTGACGTCGCCGAAATCGTTGACGTCGGTCGGCCGCACCGGGAAATCGAAGGCGGCCAAGAAGTCGCCAAGCACGTCATACTTCATTGCCGGCGAGCCGGAAAAATCGAAGTTGGTGGAATAGCCCACGACGATCCAGTGGTTGTTCACGGCCGTGGCCACGCTGTTGGCGAACCCCGCAAGCGTGCCGATTTCGCGCGCCTCCGTTACGACGCCCGCCGTCGTGGAATAGATCCACAAAACGGCGGCCTGGAGCCGATCCGGCGTGTCCGGGTAGGCGGTTCCAACCACCAGGATATTCCCTGCGAAGTCGCGATCGGTCAGATCGACGGCCTGCGCCGCGACTCCCAGCCGGGGCAGCAGAATCGGGCCGCGTTCCGGCGTGTACAAGAATGGTGCCAGAGCCCCATCGACCACCGCCATCCCGGCGGCATCGCCGGTCTCGTTGACGGCTAACGCGGTGCTGTACGTGACGCCCGGATTGGCAGCGATCAGCTGGCTGCCGATCTCGGTCACGTTATAGGCCGGAACAGTCTCCAGCGCGGGCGCAGGATGTGAAAATGCAAGAGCGAATAGAACTCCAAGCGCCATCATGGCGCCCAGACGAGATCTTTTCATTGTTCTTCTCCCGATCAATTTCCTTAGCCAATTTACTCCCCGCCGCAATGCGGCGTATCTTCCTTACTTCTAGGCCAAGGGGTCATCCGGAGTATCTAATGGGAAAGAATGGACCGGCGCTCGGGGGCGCGCAAGTAATTAACCATCTTTTGTGTTAACTATTGAGATAGATCAATTTTGCCCTGGACACGGCAGAAAGGCTGGCGTCACCGCCGCACTTCGAAGAATGCCCGCAACAGAGCCGCCGCGTCGTTTTCCGCGATGCCGCCATAGACCTCGGGCCGGTGGTGGCAGGTCGGCTGTGCGAAAAAACGCGGGCCGTGTTCGACGCCGCCTCCTTTCGGGTCGGCCGCCCCGTAATAGAGCCGACGGATGCGGGCGAATGCGATCGCCGCGGCGCACATCGCACACGGCTCCAGGGTCACGTAGAGATCGCAGTCCGGCAGCCGGGTCGTACCGCGATCCGCCGCCGCCGTCCGGATCGCCAGCATTTCCGCGTGCGCCGTCGGGTCCGACAGCTCCTCGGTGCGATTGCCGGCGCGCGCCACGATCTCTCCGGTTTGCCCGTCGACGAGAACCGCGCCGACCGGGACCTCCCCCCGGTCGGCAGCAGCCCGCGCTTCACCGAGCGCAGCATTCATATACCGGTCGCGACGCATCGCCGAACCGTGCCCGGCAGGCCCCGTTCCGTCAAGCGGTGCGGCGCTGGGCCTGCAGGATAGCTACCGGGCCGCTAAGGCCAGCATGGGGATACTGGCCGCCGCCAGCACGCGCAGCGGGGGCTCTCCCTCCAGTGTCTGCAGTGCGCCGCTCAGCGACAACGACAGCGCCGCCGTGAGCCAAAGGCCAAGCACGCCCTAAGCCACCCCGGCCGCGCACCGCCAGCCGGTCCTGCCCAAAATGTCTTGCTCCATCACCATGTTTCTCCCTCCGCCCGCCTGTGGCAAGGGCGGCCCGCCGTTACGGGCTGTGATGAAGTTATGTGTATATACATCTTTTGAATCAAACAAAAAACCGAACTAATCCCGGACCACCCGGCGCACCGTCTGCAGCTGGCGCAGGAACTCGCCCCACTGCTCGTCGCCGAGCCGGTCGATCATGCGCGTCTGTGCACGCCGCCACATCGGTACCGCGCGCGACAATATGTGCTCGCCGTCGGCGGTCACCACCACTTTGCGGACCCGCCGGTCGTCACCGGCCTCGATGCGAATCAACCCGGCCTCCTCGAGCGGTCGGAGATTTCGCGTCAGCGTGGTGCGATCCATCGCCATATCGTCGGCCAGGCGGCTGATCGGCGCTCCGCCCGCGGCCGCCGCCATGGTCAACAGCGAGAACTGCGTGCTCTTCAATCCACTCGCCTTCAGCGCCTCGTCATAGAACTGGGTTACCGCGCGTGCCGCCTTGCGCAGGTTGAAGCTCGTGCACATGGCGGTTGCCGAAAGATCGCTCTTGTCCACCCTGAGATGTCCCGTTCCCCGACCGTGATTTAACGCACCTGTACATGTACATTCCGGTGCGGCCTGTCAAGCGCCACCGCCATTGCGTCGCTTACCGGCGCAGCGTAGTGTCATTGGCCATGAACGCACCGGTCATCGGCATCACGCTGGATTGCGAGGCTGGCGGCGAGGCCGCCTGGTCGCGTTTTCCCTGGTACGCGCTGCGCCGCCACTACCTCGACGCGGTGGCCAAGGCGGGCGGCGTGCCGATTGCGCTCCCCTACCAGCGGGCCCTGGTCGACGCCTATCTCGACCGTGTCGACGGGTTGGTCCTTACCGGTGGCGATTTCGACATCGATCCGTCGCTGTATGGTTCGTCGCGCCGCCATGCGAGCATCCGCACCAAGGACGAACGGACCCAGTTCGAGTGGACGCTGACCGAAAAGGCGCTGGTCCGCGACATGCCGGTGCTGGGCATCTGCGGCGGCATGCAGCTGCTGCACGTTCTCCTCGGCGGCACCCTGATCCAGCATATTCCGGACGAGGTCCAGGACGCGCTCCCGCACGAGCAGCCGAACCCCCGCGAGGAGGCCGGACATCATGTCCATATCGAGCCGGGCACGAAGCTGCACCAGATCTGCGGCGTGGACAAGCTGGCCGTCAACAGCGCCCACCATCAGGCGCCGAAGGATTGCCCGGGCGGGGTCCGCGTCAGCGCCCTGGCACAGGACGGCGTGATCGAGGGCATTGAAAGCACACGGCACCGCTTCGCACTCGGTGTCCAGTGGCACCCGGAATTTCTCCGCGAACCGGCCGACGAGCGAATCTTCGCAGCGTTCGTCGCCGAATCCGCGGGCGCGACGGCGGCGGCCGACACCAAGGGCTGACCGCATGATGCGCCTGGCATCAACGTGACCGGGAACGGCGTCAGGGGCGAGCGGATTGCCAAACGGCTGGCGCGGGCCGGTCTGTGCTCGCGGCGCGAGGCGGAGGTCTGGATCCGCGCCGGCCGTGTCGCGGTCGACGGCGCGGTGCTGGATTCGCCGGCAGTCAACGTCACCGATGCCGAGGCGATCACGGTCGACGGCAAGCCATTGCCGGCCGCCGAGCCAACCCGGCTATGGCGCTACCATAAGCCGACCGGCGTTGTGACCACGACCCGCGACCCGCAAGGGCGGCCGACGGTATTCTCCAAGCTGCCGAAAGACATGCCGCGCGTCGTAACCGTCGGGCGGCTCGACCTCAATTCGGAAGGGCTTCTGCTGCTGACCAACGACGGTGAACTGGCGCGCCGGCTGGAGCTGCCGGCCACCGGCTGGCTGCGCCGCTATCGCGTACGTGTGCGTGGCCGCGTCGAACCGGCGAAGCTTGAGGCACTGGCCGGCGGAATCGAGATCGACGGCATACGCTACGGCCCGATCCGTGCCCGGCTCGACCGCCAGCTGGCGACCAACGCCTGGCTCACGGTCGCCTTGGCCGAAGGGCGCAACCGCGAGGTGCGGCGTGTCTGCGAGCAACTGGGCTATCCGGTTCTGCGGCTGATCCGCCTGTCCTACGGCCCGTTCCAACTCGGCAGTCTTGAACGCAACGCGGTTGCAGAGGTTCCGGCGCGTATCCTGCGCGACCAGATGGGCAGCGCGATGCCGGAACAGCAAGGCGGCGCGAAACGAAGCGGCCGCCAACGTCGGCAAGACCATGCGCGTCGTCGCCGGAAGGCATAAAGGCCGCCGCCTCGTCGCGCCGTGCGGCCGCGACGTGCGGCCGACCGCCGACCGCACGCGTCAGGCTTTGTTCAACATCCTGGAACACGGCCACTTCGTACGCGGCGGCGGCTCGCCGCTGCGCGGCGCACGAGTGCTCGACGCCTTCGCCGGAACCGGCGCGATGGGGCTGGAGGCGCTGAGCAGGGGCGCCGATCACGCAGTGTTCATGGAGACGGCGCGCGAGGCGCTGCAGGCGCTGGAGCGCAACATCATGGCCTGCCGCGAAGAGGATCGCGCGGAAATTCTCCGCGTCGATGCGACCCGTCCGCCGCGGGCCCAACTGTCCTGCGCCCTCGCCTTCCTCGACCCGCCGTACGGCAGCGGCCTTGCCACGCCGTGCCTTGTCGCCCTCGCGGCGCAGGGCTGGCTGGCGGGCGATGCGCTGTGCACCCTCGAGTTGGCGGCACGCGAACCCTTCGCACCGCCCGGCGGATTCGACGTGTTGGACGAGCGCCGCTATGGCGCAGCACAGGTCTTGCTCTTGCGGTATCGAAGCGGCGCCTCGCCCGGAAAGCGGGCGATAGGCCGGTAGGTCGTGCGCGGCCGCCCTATTGTGCGGCCTTGAGATAATCCTGGCGCCGATTGTACGCCTTGCGCTGCTCCTCGGCGTCGGCCTCGCGGCGGACCTCGCGTGCATCCCGCTCGGTACTTGTTTTTTCATTGCGCAGACGGCGCACCCGCATCGACAGCAGCAGGAGGTCGAGAATGATGAACATCGCGGTCAGCAGATAGATCATCCCCAGTTCCATGACGAAGCCGAGTATCGAGTGAAACATATTATCCCTCCTCATCGCAGGGCAGCGCCGCCGGCTGCCGCATGCACGGCCTCTGGTTCCCGTCACTCCGCACGTTTCGCGCTCTAAACGCGTCTTTATTCCTGTGATTTCAACTCTGCGACTCGCCCCATTAACGAACGGTTAACGCCCCGCCCCGTTTGGCTGGCATTTGCCGAAAACGCGAGGCAACCATCGACCGATGGCGGGAAGTGTGAAGACCC
>JBFIFO010000105.1:0-13881 GCA_041602815.1 Alphaproteobacteria bacterium
ATGGCGCGCACCGACACGCCGCAGATCCAGGCGTTCCTCGGCTGCGTGCTCGCGGCCCCGACGGCCGCCGAGATCGAGCTGTGCGGCTGCACCGCGGTCGACCGCCAGGGCGAGTGCCCGAAGCCGTAACCTGCGTCGCGCAGTATCAGACGGGCCCGGGCGCGCCGCCGGCCTCGGATACCGCGCCCGCCGCCCCCGTCCCGTGCTCCGCGACGATTCCGGCCCAGGTCTTCTCGATCTCCGGCACCAGGGCCTCGAACGCCTTGCGCTCGGTGGCGACGCGCAGCTCGTCCACAGCATCGCTGCTGCCCCAGACGCTGGCATAGCGGCTTTCGCGCGCGCTCGCCTCGGCGAGGCCGTACAGGAATTCCGTGCGCACGTCGAAGAGGGCGGCCGACGCGGTGGTCGTCACCGCGACCTCCTTGTTGGGCAGCAGGCCGAGCGCGATGACGTTCACGGGGCCGAAATGCTGGGCACCGACCCGGAACGACGTATCGAAGGTGTAGACCAGCAGGATATCGGCCTTCAGGCGCGCCGCGGCGGTGCGCAACGCCTTCAGCGAGTCGAGCTCGACCGGCAGCAGGATGCGGTTGAGCGGTCCGAACCCGGCCACCATCGGCATCGCCGCCATGCGCGCGAAACTCTCGTCGCTTTCCACGTCGCGCGTCGTCACCACGCTGTAGCGCCCGGTGCCGAAACCCGAATTGCTCTGCGAGGCGTAGCCGGGCGCCTGCACCCGCGCCACCGCGATCCTCGCCGGGAACCGCGCGGTCGGCTGGATCTTCAGGAATTCGTTGATGGCGACCCCGGCTGCCTGGGCCGGCGCGACCCCAGCGCCCGGCTCGGCCGTCAGGGACCTGCCGACGTCGGGCTCGGCCAGCTCGACCAGCGCCACGCTGCCGCCCGGCGTCGTATAGCTGGCGCAGCCCGCCAGCACGAGGCCGAGCACTGCCGGCACTGTGACGTTTACGAAAGAACGCGAATTTCCGGAATACATATCGTCACCCCCCGTGACTGAGACGTTGAGGGGGATCGTCATACGCCCCGAATGCGACCCGCCGGCGGCGCTTCCGGGGCCAGGGTGCGGCGCTTCCGGCAAAGTGCTGCCGCATTTGCGGCCGGCGGCATGCCAGATGCGACCCTTCGACGAGCGATGTCCCGCCTCACGCCGCGCCGGCGGCGCCGTTGGCGGCGAGGCGCTCGACCGCGGGGTAGTCGGTCTTGCCGCTGCCCAGCACCGGGATCGCGTCGACCGTCACCACGCTGCGCGGCACCGCGAGCTCTGAGCCGCCGTTGACCTGCACATGGGCGAGGATGATGTCGCGGCGGGCGCGCGTGGCGTCGGTCACCAGGATGATCCGCTCGCCCTTGCGGCCGTCCGGCAGGGCGACCGCCGCGTGCCGGTTGTCCGGCCACAGCGCGGCGGCCTGCGTCTCGACCGCGGTCAGCGAGACCATCTCGCCGGCGATCTTGGCGAAGCGCCGGGCGCGGCCGACGATGGTCAGGTACCCGTTGTCGTCGATGTAGACGATGTCGCCGGTGTCGTGCCAGCCGTCGGGCGGAGGCACCAGCACGCCGGGATTGTCCGGCTTGAGGTAGCCGAGCATGACGTTGGGGCCGGAGACCTCGAGCCGCATGCCGTCGACGATGCCGGGGATCGGCACCAGCCGGTGCTTGATGCCGGGCAACAGGCGGCCGACCGTGCCGGCGCGGTAGTGCATCGGCGTGTTGGTGGCGATCACCGGCGAGGTCTCGGTGGTGCCGTAGCCCTCGAAGATGCGCAGGCCGAACCGGTTGGCCCAGACCCGCCGCGTTTCGTCGCGCACCTTCTCGGCGCCGGCGAAGACGTAGCGCACGCTGTAGAAGTCATAGGCGTGCGCCGCGTTGGCATAGCCGCACAGGAACGTGTCGGTGCCGAACAGGATGGTGGCGTTGCGGTCGTACACCAGCTCCGGCACGACCCGGTAGTGCAGCGGGTTCGGGTACAGGAACACGCGCACCCCCGACAGCAGCGGCAGCAGCAGCCCGCCGGTCAGCCCGAAGGCATGGAAGATCGGCAGCGCGTTGAACACCGTGTCGGTGGGGTTGAAGTCGATGCGCGCCGAGAGCTGATGGCGGTTGGCCTCGAGGTTCTCGTGACTCAGCACCACGCCCTTCGGCTGTCCTTCGGAGCCCGAGGTGAACAGCACGACGGCCGGGTCGTGCGGCGTGCAGCGCCGGGTGCAACGCCGGTGCAGCCAGCCGGCGAGCGGCACCGCCATCAGCCCGACGAACATCGACAACGGCCCGATCCTGCGGCGGTAATCCTCGAGCCAGACGATCTTCACGTGCTCCTTCAGCGCCTTGACGACATCGCGCAGCCCGGCGGCACGCACGAACTGGCGCGAGGTGACGACGGTGTCGACCTCGGCCGCCCGGCAGGCCGTCAGCATCGCCGCCGCGCCTGCGGTGTAGTTGAGCATCGCCGGCACCCGGCCGTAGGCCTGCATGCCAAAGAAGGCGATCGCGCCGGCGTTGGTGTTGGGCATCATCAGCCCGATCCTGGCGCCGCAGCGGGCGAGCCGGGAAAGATACCAGCCGAGCAGCAGGCTCGACGCCACCAGCCGCGTGTAGGTGAGCGGTTCGCGCTCGATATCCTCCAGCACCACCGCGTGGCCACCATGGTTGTGCTGCGCCTCGAGCAGCGCCGCGAACAGCGACTGGCGGCGGAACCCGGTCTGGAAGATGGTCTCGGTCATCACGTCGTACAGCCAGTCGGCCAGCGCGTCGCGGCGCTTGCGGCCGCGCAGCCCGTTGGCCACCTCGACGTGCCGCGGCTCGAGGATCGTCATTGTGATCTTCGGGAACCAGCGCAGCCGGACCTTGCCCTGCAGCCGCGAGAACACCGAGTACTTGGCCCCCGAGATGCGCAGCGGCAGGATCGTCGCGTCGGCCATGTCGGCGATCGCTCCGGGCCCTTCGTAGACCTTCATCAGCGAGCCGGTGACGGTGATCCGACCCTCGGGAAAGATGACGCAGGGCTGGCCGTCCTTGACTGCCTGGACCAGCTTCTTGGCCGCCAGCGGGTTGGTCGGGTCGATCGGCAGCAGGTCGAACAGCAGGAAGGCCGGGCGCACCCACCAGCGCTTGGCGATGTAGCTGTTGATGGCGAAGACCGGCCGGCCGGGCAGGAAGCAGGTGATCAGCACGCCGTCGAGGAACGAGGTGTGGTTGGCGACGATCACGACGCGCGGCCCGGCCCTGGCCACGTTCTCGGCGCCGTGCACCTCGGCCCCGTAGAGCCAGCGCAGCAGGAAGCGGCCGATGCCCTTGGCCACCTCCTCCGGCAGCAGCAGGGTGATGTAGACCGCCGCCACCATGTTGCCCAGCGACAGCGTCAGGAACACGTCGACGACCGAGAAACTGGCCGACAGCATGGCCGCCGATACGCCGGCGGCGACCACCATGAAGGCGGCGTTCATGATGTTGTTGGCAGCGATGTTGCGGGCCCGGTGCGCCTCGGCGCTGCGCGCCTGCATGATGGCGTAGAGCGGCACGATGAACAGGCCGCCGCACACGGCGATCATCACCAGCGTACCGAGGATCCAGAGGTTGGTCGCCGACGCAAGGAAACCCTCGATGCCGACCCGGGCCGCCGCCGCATCGGCCGGCGGAAGGTCGCGCACCAGGTAATGCAGGACGAGACCGAACAGCGCCATGCCGAGGGCGCCGAACGGCACGTAGCGGGCGCTGACCTCGCCCTTGAGCCAGCGGTTGCAGAGCAGCGAGCCGACGCCGATGCCGACCGAGAAGGCGAGCAGGAACAGGTTCACCACCGACTCGTCGCCGCCCAAAAGGTCCTTGCCGAGGGACGGGAATTGCGCGAGGAACACGGCACCCACCGCCCAGAACCACGAGATCCCGATAATCGAGCGGAAAACCGGGACGTTGCCCTTGGCATGGCGCAGGATCGACCAGGTCTCGCCGATGATGTTGGGGTTGAGCTTCAGGTCGGGGGCCGCCGGCCCCGCCTTCGGGATGAACAGGCTGGCGCCGGCGCCGACCGCGGCGATCGTCACCAGCGAAGCGGAGACGAGGTGCAGGCCGTTCTCGCCGTTGATCAGCACCCCGCCGAACATCGTGCCGAGGAGGATCGCAAGGAACGTTCCCGTCTCGACCAGGGCATTGCCGCCGACCAGCTCGTCCTCCGCCAGGTGGTCGGGCAGGATGCCGTATTTCAGCGGCCCGAAGAAGGCTGACTGGGTGCCCATCAGGAACAGGATGGCCAGCAGCAGCCAGACATCGCCGACGAAGAAGGCGACGGCGGCCGAGCCCATGACGACGATCTCGAACAGCTTGACGAAAAAGATCAGCCGCGATTTCTCGAACCGGTCGGCCATCTGCCCGGCAATCGCCGAGAACAGGAAGAACGGCAGGATGAAGATGCCGGCCGAGGCCGTGACCACGACCCGCGAGTCGATCTGCGCGGCATAGGTCGCGTTGAAGGTGACCAGAAGGACCAGCGCAAAGCGGTAGGCGTTGTCGTTGAACGCGCCGAGGAACTGCGTTGTGAACAGCGGCAGGAACCGCCGGCTGCGCAGGAGATGGAACTGGCCGTGGTCGCTCAACGTCGAGTCTCCTTGCCGTCGCCCGTCTCGATGCGCTCCCCTAAACGAATCCGATCAGCGCATCCAGCGTGGCGTCCGGTTGCTCGGCCATGATCATATGGCCGCACCGGTTAAGAATTATTGTCTCCGCCGCGTGAAAAGCATCGGCCAGCGCTTTTCCCCCTTTGAGCGGCGTCATGAAGTCGCTGTCGGCGAGGATCAGCCGCACCGGGCAGGTCACCTTCGCCGCGGATTCGAGCCCGTCCCTGTAGGCGGCGCAGGCGGCAAGATCGGTGTGCAGCACGCCGCCGGGACCGTGCGCCAAAAGCTCGACGCCCGAGCCGACCATCCACATGCCGGGCGCCTGGTCGCGGCCGAGCTGGGCCGGGCGGCTGAAGCCCCAGAAGCAGATCGCCTCGTAGGCCGCGCGGTCGTTCGCCTCGGCCGCCGCCAGCAGCTCCGGATGCACCGGCATCGCCGCCGCCGCGCCGACCAGGGCCAGCGCCCGCACCCTGTCCGGGTGCCGCGCCGCGCATTCCAGCGCCACCAACGAGCCCATCGAATGGCCGACCAGGGCGGCCTCCTTCAGCCCTGCGGCGTCGATCAACGCCGCCAGCCAGTCGCCCATCGCCGGGATCGAGGTGAGCGGCGGGCCCTCGGATTTGCCGTGACCGGGCAGGTCGGCCGCCAGCACACCGTAACCGTGATGCGCGAAGTAGCGGGTCTGCAGCGCCCACACCGTGCGGTCCAGCCCGGCCCCGTGCACGAAGATCACCGCCGGCAGGGCAGGATCGAACTCCCTGCCGCCGGTCGCCGCGTGGATCTTCCTGCCGTCGACCATCAGCTCCATGGGTTACCTCCAGTTTGGAGATCCGTGCGGTGGGAAATATCACCCCCACCCAAACGTTCCGCCAACAAGGGGTCCTCTGCGGCACGGGGGAGATTTTCCTCACCCTGAGGAGGCGCGAAGCGCCGTCTCGAAGGGTCGCTGCCCTCCTTCGCAGAGGCACCGAAAAGGGCGGCGGACATGAGGGGACGGACCCGACTCGGGAATGGCTCGTGCATTGCGCGCCTCCCCCTCAGCCTTTCCGCGAGGCGCGCAGCGCCTGGGCGAGGTCGTCGATGATGTCGTCCGGGTCCTCGAGGCCGACCGAGAGGCGGATCAGCTCCTCGCCGACGCCGGCGGCCTTGAGCTGCTCGGCGGTCATCTGCTGGTGCGTCGTGCTCGCCGGATGGATCACCAGGGTCTTGGCGTCGCCGACATTGGCGAGGTGCGAGGCCAGCGCGCAGCCCTCGATGAAGCGGCTGCCGGCAGCACGGCCGCCCCTGATGCCGAAGCTGACGATCGAGCCGGCACCGCGCGGCAGCAGCTCCTTCGCCAGGGCATGGTCGCGGTGGCTCGGCAGGTCGGGATGCAGCACCCAGTCGACCGACTCGTGGCCCTCGAGGAATTCGAGCACCTTCGCCGTGTTCGCCATGTGGCGCTGCATGCGCAGCGGCAGGGTCTCCAGCCCCTGCAGGATGTAGAAGGCGTTCTGCGGGCTCATCACCCCGCCGAAATCGCGCAGGCCCTCGGCCCGCGCCCGCATGGCGAAGGCGCCGGGGCCGAATTCCTCGGCGAAGTCGATGCCGTGATAGCCGTCATAGGGCTCGGTCAGGGTCGCGAACTTGCCGGACCCTTCCCAGTCGAAGCGGCCGCCGTCGACCAGCAGGCCGCCGATCGCAAGCCCGTGCCCGCCGAGCCACTTGGTCGCCGAATGCATGACGATGTCGGCGCCGTGGTCGAAGGTCCGGCAGAGCCAGGGCGTCGAGAACGTGCAGTCGAGCATCAGCGGCAGCCCGGCGTCGTGCGCGATCTTCGAGACCGCCGGCACGTCGAGCACCTCGAGCCCCGGATTGCCCAGGATCTCGGCGAAGACGAGGCGGGTCTCCGGCCGGATCGCCTTCTTGAATCCCTCGTGGTCGCGCGGGTTGACGAAAGTGGTCTCGATGCCGAAACGCGGCAGGGTCAGACCCAGCAGGTTGACGCTGCCGCCGTACAGCGAGGAGGACGAGACGATGTGCCCGCCCTGCCCCATCAGCGTAACGATGCCGAGATGCAGCGCCGCCTGGCCAGAGGCCGTCGCCACCGCGCCGACGCCGCCCTCGAGCGCGGCGATGCGCTCCTCCAGCACAGCCACCGTCGGATTGGAGATGCGGCTGTAGATGTGGCCGGCGCGCTCCAGGTTGAACAGCGCCGCCGCATGATCGGTGTCCTCGAAGACGTAGGATGTTGTCTGATAGATCGGCACCGCGCGGGCGCCGGTCGCCGGGTCCGGCCGCTGCCCGGCATGCAGGCTCAGCGTGTCGAACTTCAGATGCTTGGGAAGGGTCATGGGATGGGTCCGCTGTGGCTCGCCGGAAGACTCGGCCGACAGCTTAGCGGCAGCGCGGCAGCGGCGGCAATGGGTGGCGCGCGCCCCACGACGTGACCGGTTTCCCAAAGCGGGCGAGCGCGGCGGGGTTGGAGACGGCTATGCAGCGGGCGGCTGAAGCCGGCGGGAACTGCGTGCCGCGCCCTTGTTCGAGGCCGCCGGAAGAAAAGCGGCATTCCCCGTTCAGGCAGGGAATGCCGCTTGCCGCGCCGGACGTGCGATGACGCCGACCCGGGGTCGCTATCTGATCGAAAACTCCTGGGTCTGCGGGTTGAGACCGTCCAGCCGGATCGCGCCGGCGCGCGCCCGGTCGCTCAGCCCGAAGATCTGGAGCCCGCGCGTGATATCGCTGTCGAAGATGAAGTTGTTGTACCAGTAGGTCGACCAGGATCCCCCGATCTGGCAGAAGCCGTCGCAGAACGGACCGGGCCCCAGCGATACGGGGTCGACCCAGGCGACGGTCCTTGCGTTCGCGGGGTCGGTGAAATCCACGACCCATACCCCGGCCTGGTAGTTGCCCATCACCACGACGTCGTCGCCGTTGCGCAGGGGAATCGTGTTGTAGTTGTGGATGGTGCAGTTCTCGTCCGCCCCTTGCGAGCGGTCCAGCACCCAGGTGCCGAGCCGCGCGCCGGTATTCGCGTTGTAGAAGAACAGGCTCTTGTCCAGGTCCGGATCGCTGATCTCGCACTCGCCGGCACCGCCGCCGCCCGGCTCCCAGCCGGCCACCACGACGTCGCCGTCCCAGGAAAAGCCGGCCGAATGCCAGCGCCCGTTCGTCGTCGAGTCGCCGACCCCCGGCTCGGTGATCGTGAGCAGCAGCTCCGGATCCCTTGGATTGGTGATATCCCAGACGTTGATCGTATCGGCGCTGGCGCAGACCGCCTTGTTGACCTCGCCGAGGATCACCCCGGCGTCGTGGCAGCCGGTACGGACGGCCGGATCCGTAGGACCGGCGAGCGGCTCGCGGTGTGTGAGGTAGGCCGCGCCCGGATCGTCCAGCGGTATGGCGATCACGTCCATGAAATCGCCCAGCGCGTCTTCTTTGGCCCGAGTGAGGCCGACGCCGCAGCCGGAGCTGCTCGAGTTGTTGCTGTAGACGATGAGCTCGTTCTCTTCGATGTCGATTCCGGCCATGGTCGCCGTATGGGACCCGCAGGGCAGCTCGACCGCACCGACCAGTTGCGGATCGGCGGGATTGCCGATGTCCCAGATATGAACGCCCTCGAAGCCGGCCGGCACGATCTGATCACCGCAGACCCGATCCTCGGACCGTTTCGTGTTCCAGGACCGGACCAGTATGTTGTTCCAGACCACGATGTCACCCTGGTCGCCATTGCACTCGGGCTGGGCGACCAGCTTGGGATTGCCGGGCGCCTTGATGTCGATCACCCGGAAGCCGTTGTAGTTGCCCTGGTAGGCATAGCGTCCCTGGAACGCGATATCGCTGCTGATCACGCGCTGGCCATCCGGGACGGAAAAGGTGCCCTCCTGCAGGTCATGGCCCATCTCATGCGCGTTCTTCGTATGTGGTTCCGTGTCCTGTGGCGTCGGCGGGGCCGACAGGGCAACGCCGTAACCTCCGAGCAGCGTGATCGCTGCAACAGCTGTAAGTACCGTTTGTCGCATTTCTCTGTCCTCCTTGTTCCCGGTTTATGCTTATCGTCGCCGGCTGAAAATACCGGCAGTTGCGGCCGGATACGGCGACCGCAGGGCAGCGCGGCACCATTGAGGATACTGACGACAAGATCCGGACCTGACGACTGCTCAGCTTTGCACTTCGTCCCGGTGCATTTCCCGTTACGGGGATCTCCGATACTGAGGCCGTGTGTCTTCCTGGCCCTCTCCGGCACGGCAGGCCGCACGTCTCGACGACCAGCCGAATCCTGCGAATGGACTTATCGATCCTGGTTTTCTCGAATGGCCACTCCCGCTGGTTGAGAATGGTAGCATCGCTGCCTGCCGGGCGCGAGTCCGATCTCGAACCGTCACCTGTCCTGTAGGCCTTGACCGCCCGCCAGACTCTCGACAGCCGCCTGGACGCCGCTCACATTCACGATCATGAAATGATTTTCGCCCGGATGAAAATGTTGTTATGGTCGGTCCGGTCAACGGCAGGGAATCGGGGGGATGGCGAGTATCGGCCAGGCACGGACCGCGTCGGCGGACCTCTCGGACACGCCGGAGCGCGACGATCTCGGCATCGGCGAAAAGATTCGCCTGCTGCGCCGGCGGCGGCAGACGACGCTGCAGGAGCTGGCGGAAAAGACCGGCTTGTCGATCGGCTATCTCAGCCAGGTCGAGCGCGACCTCTCGAGCCCGTCGGTGAAGGCGCTGCGCGACATCGCGACGGCCCTCGGCGTGAACATCAGCTGGTTCTTCGAGGCGCCGGACAGCGCCGACGCCGGCGAGCGGCAGTACATCGTGCGCAAGGACAACCGCCGGCACCTGCACTTCCGCTCCGGCATCACCGACTCGCTGCTGACCCCGAGCCTCAACGGCCAGATCGAGCTTTTGCTCAGCCGCTTCGAGCCCGGCGCCAGCAGCGGCGAGGAACCGTACACCCATCAGGGCGAGGAGGCGGGGATCGTCATCCGGGGCCAACTGGAGCTGTGGGTCGGCACCGACCACTTCCTGCTGGCCGAGGGCGACAGCTTCAACTTCCAGAGCACGCTGCCGCACCGCTATCGCAATCCCGGCAATACCGAGACGGTGGTGATCTGGTCCATCACGCCGCCCAGCTACTAGACCCGGCCCGGCCCCGCAGGAACAGGAACGAGGTACGAACATGAGTGCGATCGAAGAACTGAAACGGCTGAGCGGCACCTTCTTCGACGGGGCCGACTTCGCCAAGAGCAAGGCGTCGGACGGGTTCGACGTGATCGACCCCGCCACGGAGGACGTCATCGGCCGCCTGCCCGACACCGCGGCCGCGGAGGTCGAGGCGGTGATCGCCCGGGCCAACACGGTGCAGCGCGCCTGGAACCGGCGGAACCCGCTGAGCCGGGCCGAGGCAATGCACGAGGTGGCAACGCGGATGCGGCGCATGAAGCCGGTGCTGGCCGAGATGCTGACGCGCGAGATGGGCAAGCCGTACAAGGAGACCGCGGACGAGGTCGACTGGTCGGCCAGCGCGATCGACTACTACGCCGAGGTCGCGCGCCACGACGCCGGCAAGGTGCTTGGTCCGGCCGTCGACAACCAGTTCCATTTCACGGTCAAGGAGCCGCTCGGCACGGTCGTCATCATCCTGCCGTTCAACTATCCGCTGGTGCTGTTCGCATGGGAGGCGGCGGCGGCGCTGGCGGCGGGCAACGCGGTGATCCTCAAGCCGTCGGAGCTGACGACGCTGACCTCGCTCAAATTCATGGAGTGCTTCGAGCCGCTGCCGGCCGGCCTGGTGCAGTGCGTGCCCGGCGGCGGTCGCGTCGGCCAGCAGCTGGTGGCGAGCCCCGACACCCACATGGTGGCGTTTACCGGCGGCATCGAGACCGGACAGATCGTCGCCAGGGCCTGCGCCGAGACGTTCAAGCACTGCCTCATCGAGGCGTCGGGCAATGATCCGTTCATCGTCATGCCGTCGGCGCCGCTCGACATGGCGGTGCGCGGCGCGGTGTTCGCGGCGTATCTGAACTGCGGCCAGGTCTGCACGTCGGCCGAGCGGTTCTTCGTCCATGAAAGCATCCACGACGAGTTCGTCGCCCGGGCGGTCGAGAACGCGAAGGCCCTGCGCATCGGCAACGGTCTCGGCAAGGTCGACATCGGGCCGATGGTGTCCGAGAAGGAGCGCGCCCGCTTCGAGGGCGTGATGGCGCGGGCCCGCGAGCAGGGCGCCGAGGTCGCGACCGGCGGCCAGCGGCCCGCCGGCTTCAACAAGGGCTGGTTCTACGAGCCGACGGTGCTGACCGGCGTCACCCCGGACATGGACATCATGAACGCCGAGAGCTTCGGCCCGGCGATGCCGATCTGCAAGGTGTCGAGCTTCGACGAGGCGATCGAGCTCGCTAACAACTCCAGATACGGGCTCGGCTCCAACGTCTATACGACCAATCTCGGCGAGGCGACGCGCGCGGTCAACGAGCTGGAGGCGGGCATGGTGTGGGTCAACGCGCCGCTTCTCGACAACGACGCCGGGCCGTTCGGCGGTCGCAAGATGTCCGGCATCGGCCGCCAGCTGGGCTCGGAGGGGCTCGATACCTTCCGCCATACCAAGCTGGCGATGATCGACCCGGACTGCGCCGCCCAGGATTTCTGGTGGTTCCCCTATTCGGACGCCGAGGCCTGTCCGGACGGCGGCTCGTAAGACTGGCAACAACCGTATCGATCGCATCTGGGAGGAAAGGAGAAACGCATCATGGCCCATGAGCAACTTCCCGCCGAACTCGAGCGGCGGATCAGCGAAATCGAGGACCCGGCCAACCAGGGCGCGGGCTTCACCGGCGCCGACTGGGCGTGGCTCGCCCTGCTCGGCGTCATCGGCCCGGTTCTGCTGCTGATCTGGGGGTGGATGTGATGAGCGACCAAGTCACGCAATCCTACGATACCATCGACGAGAGCGCGTGGCCGCTGCTCAAGTCGGAGCGCACCTGGGGCCAGCTCGAGCTGTGGATCGTTCTGCTGGTCGCGGCCTCCGCCACCTGGTGCTACATCATCGGCGAATACGTCGGATACTACCTGAACCTGAAGATGGGGTTCGCCTCGATGACCGCCGGCAGCATGATCGGCATGCTGCTGGTCACCCTGGCGGTGGTGCCGATGGCGACCCGCTACGGCATCGATTCGATCTCGTCGTCCAAGCCGCAGTTCGGCAACCGCGGCTGGGTCATCACCGTGTTCCTGCAATACGCCTCGATCATCGGCTGGAACTCGCTGCTGCTGATCTTCTTCGGCAAGTCGATGAACCAGTTCCTCGTGGTCCTGGGGCTCGCCTCGGAAGGCTCGGAGGCGCTGATCATCCCGATCGCAACCGCGATCGCCTGCGTCATCGTCTTCCTGATCCTCCTGAAGGGGGCGACCGGCATCGAGCGCATCTCGAAGATCCTGTTCCTGTTCATCGTCGGCGTCGGCCTGTGGATGGTCTACATGCTGCTGACCAGGGAGGGCGCCGCCATCGAGGCGGCCAAGCCGGCCTACGCCTCGGGCAACCTCTTGTGGGACTACACCACCGGCCTCGAGATCGGCATCGTCAGCCTGCTGTCGTGGTGGCCGTATATCGGGGCCATGGTGCGGGTCGCGCCAAACGCGCACACGGCGACGCTGCCGTCGATGCTCGGCATGGGTCTGCCGGTGCCGATACTCAGCGTCATCGGCCTCGCCGCCATCCTCGCCCTCGGCACCTCGGACCCGGCAGCCTGGCTGGTGCAGCTGGGCGGGCCGTTCAACGGCGCGGTCGCCCTTGTCTTCGTCATGGCGGCCAATTTCGGCACCGCGGTGATCGGCGTCTACGCCTCAGCGGTCGGGCTCAAGCACATCCCGGCGATGGGGCGGCTGTCGTGGCGGATGACGGTGCTGCTGGCGCTGATCCCGGTGGCCATCGTCTGCGTCGTGATCCAGGACTGGTTCTTCAACAATTTCGGAACCTTCCTTGCGTTCATCGGCGTCACCTTCGCGCCGCTGGTGGCGATCCAGATCGTCGACTACTTCTTCCTGCGGGGACAGAAGATCAGCGTCCGGGCGCTGTACGAGCGCTCGGCGGATTCCGCCTACGCCTACTGGGGCGGATTCAACATCGCGGCGCTGGCGGCGATGGTGGTCGGCTTCTTCGTCTACATCTACCTGCTGGACCCGCTCACCTACGAGAGCCGCGCGCCGTACGAGTATGTGACGGCGTCGCTGCCGACCGCGGTGATCGCCGGCCTCGTCTACCTCGCGCTCACCAAGCTCGTGGTGCAGCCGGCGCGCAAGGGCGGTTACTGAACGTCCGGGTTTCGTACCCCAGACCTGGGGCGTCGGGGCAAACCCGGCGCCCCGTTTTTCCGGCGCGGCGCAGTGTCACGGTCAACCGCCGAAAAGAATTGAACCGCCGGGCGATTCGACCTCGCGGCGTTTTCGACGGGCGGTGACGGATAGTCCGCCTATTCCAACTGCTTGAGTGCCTTCGCCGACTGGTCCCTGATCCAGTCGTTGCCCTTTTCCAGGGCCAGTTTGTACCACTTCCTGGCTTCCTCTACGTCCCGCGGGATGCCGAGACCACGCTCGTACATGTGGCCGAGCCAGAAGTAACCTCTCGGGCTGTCCTGCTCGGCAGCCTTCCGGTAAAGCGCCAACGCCACACCATGGTCCTGCGATACGCCGTGACCATCCTTGTACATGTTGGCGAGGTTGACCTGGCCGTCCGCGTTCCCCTGTTCCGCCGCCATGCGATACCAGCGAACGGCCTCCGGCAGATTCTTCCTGACGCCCTCACCGCTTTCATACGCGTATCCCAGATTGATCTGCGACGTGACGTAGTTCTGTTCGGCCGCCTTGCGATACCATTCGACGGCCGTGCCAGGATCCTTCCCCACCCCATGTCCCTGCGCGTACATCCAGCCCATCCAGTGCTGCGCCCGAGGCACGCCTTGTGCGGCCAGCGGCTGAAATCCGCGATAGGCGGCGCAATAGTCCTTGGCATCATATGCATCGATTGAAGCCTCGACGGTTTCGGGACCCGGACCGGCTTCGCATCCGCGTTTGGTTTCCGTTTCGCAACCGCCGACAAACAAAGCCAGACATACCGCCGTGAGAATGACGCCCATGGCACGCCAGGTCACTACGCTCGATTGTTTGCCAAGCCCGGTCATCGTCGACCTCCCAGTTGTGTCCCGCAGTCACATTATATACCCCGACGCGGCGCGTAGCGACCACCCGACGCGCAGGCGGCCAATCTGGCGGGCACGCGG
>JBFIFO010000106.1:0-13841 GCA_041602815.1 Alphaproteobacteria bacterium
ATCGACGCCGCCACCTTCAGGACCACGGCGATCTGCAGCTCGCCGCCGGACAGGCCGCCGACGATCAGCAGCATCGGCGCCACGGCCAGATCCTGGGCGATCAGCACGCTGATCGCGGTACGCCCGATCCGGGTGTGCAGCTCGCCGACATCGTCGAGCATCTTGACCGCGACGGCGGTGCTGCTGAGCGCCACGACGAAGCCGAAGAACACCGCGTAGCCGAGCGGCCAGCCCATGTAGTGCTGCACCACCAGCATCGCGCCGATGCTGACGGCGATCTGGATCAGGGTCGAGAACAGGCCGATCCGCCAGGTGTAGCGGAAGCTGCGCAGCGACAGCTCCATGCCGATGAAGAACAGCAGCATCAGCACGCCGAGTTCGGCCAGAGCGCCGACCTGGGCGCGGTCGGTGACGAGCTTGAGGCCCGACGGGCCGAGCAGCACGCCGGCCAGGATATAGCCGACGATCGCCGGCTGGTTGAGGCGCGTCATCACCATGCCGCAGATGGTTGCGGCGACGACGACGAAGGCCATGCCCGTCAGTTGCAGGGTGTCTTCCATCTCTCCCGACGCGACTCGTGTTCTTGCGGCTCAGAATACGCCGAAAGTTGCTAACAATTTACAAGAATTCGCGGGTCTCCCCGGCGATTCAGTAGCCGACCGCGACCTGGTAGAGGCCGTCGACGACGCCGGCCATGCGCCTGTAGTCGAGGGTGTCCGGCGTGTCGGTCGGCCGGTGGTAGTTGGGGTTACGGTAGAAGGCCGTGTTTGTGACCATGACCGCCGGAAGATCGTGCTCCCAAAAGCTCCACTGGTCGGAAAAATCGATGCCGGCGAGGGCGACCGGTGCGTTGATCGAATGCACCGGCACCGTGCCGGCCGCCGCCATCAGGGCCTTGACCCGGGCCACCGGCGTCCGGTCGAGGGTACGGCCGACGACGCCGATGAAATCGCCGGTGTCCGGGTAGAGCCATTCAAGGACGCCGGCCGGATAGTGCTGGGACCCGGGTTCGTCCGAGAAATAGCCGACCATCTCGACGCTGATCATCAGCTTCAGCGGTGCCTTGCCGTCGACGATGCCGCGCGCATGGACGTGGCTGCCCATGTTCCGTGTCTTGAAGTGCGGCGGCTCCTCCAGCGTGAAGGCGACGAGGTCGAGGCGGTGCGCCAGCTCCGGCCGTGCCGCGCCGATCAGGCGCGCCAGCTCGAGCAGTGCGGCGATGCCGCTGGCGTTGTCGTCGGCACCGGGGTTGTCGGCACCGGCGGTGTCGTAATGGGCGCCGATCACCAGCAGCGGCGGCACGGACGGCCAGAACGAGCAGGTGACGTTCGCGTAGGTCCGCCCGTCGACCGCGAATTCCTCCCGCCGGGTCTCGCAGCCCGTCTCGTCGAAGCGGTTGCCGATATAGGCCGCCGCGCGGTCGAGCGCCGCGACGTTGGCCGAATTGCGGGCCGGCCCGATGCCGGCAAGATATCGGACGTCGGCCTCGAGCCGCGCCGGGTCCGCCTGGGGCGCCGGGACAGGCTCCGGCGTGACGGCCACGGGGTTGGTGACGATCCAGCAGCCGCCGATCGCCGCCAGCATGGGCATCGCCAGCACGAGGCCGGTTGCGGCGATCCACCATCGGCGCCTTCGATCCGCGGTCATTCCCGGCGCAACCCTTTCCAGCTCCTGATCGGCCGGCCGTTATTGTATCGGCCCAGCCCGCCGCCCGCCAGCGGCGGTCCCGCCGTTCAGTCGCCGTACTGGTCGTGACGGCGCAGCCATTCCATCGTGAAGGACAGCCCGTCCTCGTCGCGGCCCTTCGGTACCAGATCGAGCAGGTTGTACGCGCCGATCAGGATGTCGAGACCCCGCGCATAGGCGGAATAGGTGTGGAAGACGTCACCCTCAGCGTCTCTGTAGAAGACGCTGATGCCGGGCGCCTCCTCGCTCGGGAACCCGCCGTCGGCGTAGTTGTAGTAAGCCTTGCCTGCCTCCATCTCCGCTGCCGTGAACGAGACGTGGTAGTCCCGGTTGAAGTTGTTGCCCAGCGACGACAGCCATTTGAACTTCCACCCCATCCGCTTGCGGTACGCCTGCAGTTTCTCGAGCGGCGCACGCGAGATTACAACCATGCTGACGTCGCGATGTTTCAGATGCACGATCGCGCCGTCGAAGTGATCGGCGAGGTAGGAGCACGACGGACAGCCCTCCTCCCAGTCCGGCCCGAACATGAAGTGATAGACGATCAGTTGGCTGCGGCCGTCGAATAGGTCGGCCAGCGTCTCGCGCCCGTCCGGGCTGTCGAAGACGTAGTCCTTGTCGACCCTGACCCAGGGCAGCTTGCGCCGCTCCGCGCTCAGCGCGTCGCGCGCCCGGGTGAATTCCTTTTCCCTGGCGAGCAGCGCCTTGCGCGCGGCAAGCCAGTCCTCTCTGGTAACGGTCTTGTGCGATTCCATCGCCTCTACTCCCGCCTGTTGGTATGCACGGGCGGCCGGCCCCGCCGGCCGCATCTTTCCAGCTCAGCCGAGGTGGCCGGCCAGCTTCTCCAGGATCCGCGCCCAGCCCTGCTCGTAGTTAGCGGCGATATCGGCGTCCGTCAGACGCTCGTGGACCAGCACCAGTTCGGTTTCGTCGCCGCGGGGGTGAAACTCCAGGGTGACCAGCGACTCGCCTTCCGTTACGTTTGAGTCCCAGGTGAAGACGAGGCGCGACGGCGGCGTGATCTCGACGTATTCGCCGCTCATCACGTAGTCCTTCTCCTCGCCATGCATGACGATGCGAAAGCGTCCGCCGACGCGCGCGTCGATCTCGGCCTCGGTATCCTTTATGTCGCCCGGATACATCCAGCGCCGCATGCCGTCCGGATCGAGCCAGGCGGCGAACACCGCCTCGGCCGGCGCCGGCATGCGGCGCGAGATGCGGACCGTCGGTACGGTGGTTACGGTTTCTGCCGTCATTCCTCGCTCCTCTCTCTTTCCGCTCTGTTGTCCCGCAGATACGCCGCGAGGGCATCGAGCCGACCCTCCCAGAACCTGCGGTATTGGTCGATCCAGTCGCCGGCCGCCTGCAGCGGTGCGCCGTCGAATGCGAGCCAGTGTTCGCGCCCGCGAACCGTGCGCCGGACCAGCCCGGCGCCCTCCAGCACCTTGAGGTGCTTGGACACCGCATTGAGCGACATCGCGAACGGCGCCGCGACCTGCGTGACCCGTGCCTCGCCATCCGCCAGCCGTACCAGGATCGCCCTGCGGGTCGGGTCGGCCAGGGCGGCCAGGGTGCGGTCCAGCTGTGCCTCTTTATATTCAACCATAAAGTTGAATATAATCGCTGGGCGAAAGCCAGTCAAGCGAGCAGCGCAGGGCCGGTATCGCTGCACCGGATGACCGGCGATTGCCGTGGTGCGCGGCGCGGCGCGCGGTGTAGTGTGGGGCGGCGGTGCCGCCGCTAAGCCGGCCACGAACAGGAGGGGGACGCCATGCGAGAGACCGAGATGCTGAAGACCCTGACCCGCTACAACGCCTGGGCCAATGCGGAGCTGCTGGCGGCGGTGCGTGCGCTGCCCGAAGGCGAGGCGACGCGCGAGCGCCCGAGCCTGTTCCGGACCATCGTCAACACGCTGAACCACCCGCTCGTCACCGACCGCATGTGGTGGGCGCACCTGCACGGCGAGGCGCACGGGCACAAGGCGCTGAACGAGGTGATTCACGCCGATCTCGAGGACCTGGCAACGGCCCGTGCCGAAATGGACGGGCGCATCATCGGCTATGCCGACACGCTGACGCCGGAAGCGGCCGAGGAGCCGGTGTCGTTCACCCTGCTGAGCGGTGCCGAGGGCACGATGAGCCGGGCCATGATCCTGATGCACATGGTCAACCACAACAGCTACCACCGCGGCTTCGTGGTCGAGACCTTCTGCCAGATCCCGGCGCCCCTGCCGCTGATCGACCTGCCGATCTTCCTGCGCGGCGCCGGCGGGCTGACCACGATGCCGCCGCACCTCAAAGCGGTCACCTGGTCGTAGCCGCAGCGCAGCCGGCCCGCTGCGCTCATGCGGTCTCGTGGTCAGTGGTGTTCGGCCGGCGTCCCCGACTCGGCCGGCGCCTCCCGCAGCAGCTTGCCAAGCAGGTCGGACAGCCTGCGGGCATCGCCCGGGCCGAGCTTCGCGCCGACGTATTCGGTGATCGCAGGGCCGTATACCCGCCACATGCGCCGCTGCATGTCCCGGCCGTCGTCTGTGATCGCCACGAGCTGACCGCGGCCGTCCTCCGGGCAGGCGCGCCGTGCGACCAGGCCGGCCCGCGCCATGCGATCGATGAGGCGCGAGGCGTTGTACTGGGCGAGCAGCAGCCGGCGTTCCAGCTCCACGGGCCGCAGCATGCCGTCCGGCGCGCGGGTGAGTTCGAGCAGCACGTCGTACCAGGCGAGCGGCGGCAGCTCCGCCTGTTTCAGCGCCGCCTCGATTCCCGACTGCGCCGTCTGCGCCGCGCGCACCAGGCGGGCCCAGGCCTGGACGATCTCCTCCGCAGGTTCCCGTTTCATGCGCCGAGCCTAGCATTTTCATGCAATCGCATCAATCTTGACATCTTCATGCAAATGCATTAAATATTTTACATGCAGATGCATGAAAGGAGCCCATCATGAAACAGCCTGTCCCGTCGCCGGCCACGTCCGGCGCCGATCTGACCCTGATCAGCCATCACCTGTGCCCCTACGTGCAGCGCGCCGTGATCGCGCTGACCGAGAAGGGCGTTCCCTTCGAGCGTGTCTATGTCGACCTCGCCGACAAGCCCGACTGGTTCGAGGGGATATCGCCGCTCGGCAAGACCCCCGTCCTCCTCGCCCGCGGCGAAGCGATCTTCGAATCGGCGGTGATCCTCGAATACCTCGAGGATACCCAGCCCAACCCGCTGCACCCGCGCGACCCGCTGATCCGCGCGCGGCACCGCGCCCTCATCGAATACGCCTCGGCGGTGCTGTCCGACATCTGGGCGTTCTATACCGCGCCCGACGCCGAGAGCTTCGAGGCCGGGCGCAAACGGCTGCGCGAGCGCTTCGCCTGGCTGGACGAGCAGACCGCCGCCGCGCCGTGGTTCGCCGGCCTGGAGTTCTCGCTCGTCGATGCGGCGTTCGGCCCGGTGTTCCGCTATTTCGACGTGTTCGACCGGATCGCCGATTTCGGCATCCTCTCCGACCGGCCGAACCTCGCCCGGTGGCGCGGCGCGCTGGCCGCGCGTCCGTCGGTGCGCGATGCCGTGACGGCCGACTACGAGGCGCGGCTGCGGGCCTTCTTCAAGGCGCGGGAGTCGCACCTGTCCGGCCTGATCGACGCTGCCGGCGCCGCCGGTCGTCCCAATGCGCGGAACGGCGCGGCTGCTGCGGAAACCGGCGGCGTCAGGTCCCATCCAGCCGTCTCCGCATGATCGGGCGCTTCGGGGCGCGTTTCAGCACGGTCTCGAAGCCGGCCGCGCGGAACGCGCCGTCGAAACCCGTCCAGGCGAATACCGGTGGGTAGGCGTCGTCGACGGCGATCGGATAGCCCTCGACGATCGTGCCGCCGTGGTCGCGCGCGAAGGCGCAGGCCGCTTCCAGCAGCCTGGTCGCAACGCCGCGCCGGCGGTGCGACTTCGCGATCAGGAAACAGCTGACGGACCACACATCCGCATCGTCGATGCGGGCGAGGATGCGCGAGCTCTCGAGCCGCGGAAAGCGCGCCCGCGGCGCGACGGAGATCCAGCCGACCGGCCGGTCCCCGTCATACGCGAGCAGGCCCGGGGGCACGGGCCCGGCAGCGACCGCCCGCATCGCGCGCCGGTTGGTGTCGCCGGCCCCGGCGTCGAAGTCCCGCTTGCCGAGCCGCCATGCCATGCACCAGCATCCGCCGGCACCGCCCTTCGGCCCCATCAACGCCTCGAAATCCGCCCACCGGTCCGGCGTCAGCGGCACAATTTCAAGCGACACGGTCTCGGCCATCACTTTTGCCCCTACAGCAGGCTCAACTGGTCGCCCGGGCGCGGCGGGCGGCGGAACCGGGTTTCGTTTAGCGGCGGGTGACCGTGATGCAGGCCGTTCCGCCGGCAGGCGAGGTCGAAGCGGCGGGCGATCTGTTCGGCATAGGCACCGGTGCCGGTCTGCCGCTTGCGCCATTCGCTCTGGTACAGCCTGCCGCCGCGGGTCTGGCGCACGAGGCTCATGACCCGCCCGGCCCGTTTCGGATAATGCGCGTCGAGCCAGTCGGCGAACAGATCCTTGATCTCCAGCGGCAGACGCAGCAGGACATAGCCGGCGGCGCCGGCGCCGGCCTCCGCCGCGGCCTCCAGGATCGTCTCGATCTCGTGGTCGTTGAGCGCGGGGAGGATCGGTGCCGCCAGGACCGTCGCCGGCACGCCGGCGGCGGCGAGGCCATGGATCGCGTCGAGCCGACGTTGCGGCGTCGGCGCCCGCGGCTCCATGCGCCGCGCCAGCGTGCGGTCCAGCGTCGTCACCGAGACCGCGACCCGCACGATCCCCTGTTGGGCCATGGGCGCCAGGATGTCGAGGTCGCGCAGCACCAGGTTCGACTTGGTGACGATGCCGACCGGGTGGCGGTAGGCCGCAAGGACTTCGAGGATCCGTCGAGTGAGCCCTCGTTCGCGCTCGATCGGCTGGTAGGGGTCGGTGTTGGCGCCGAGCGCCAGGGTCGCGGGCCGGTAGGCTGGCGCGCGCAGCTCCGCCTCCAGCAGCGCCGGCGCATCCGGCTTCCAGTACAGCCGGCTTTCGAAGTCGAGGCCTGGCGAGTGCCCGAGATAGGCGTGGGTCGGCCGTGCGAAGCAATAGACGCAACCGTGCTCACACCCCTTGTACGGGTTGATCGAGCGGTCGAACGGCACGTCCGGCGACTGGTTGCGGGTGATGATCTTCTTCGCCGAATCGATGCCCAGCGTGGTGCGGAGCGGCGGTGGCTCGGCATCGGCCAGGCCCCAGCCATCGTCCTCGGCGACGCGTTGCGCCGCCTCGTAGCGCCCGGTCGGGTTGCCGACCGCGCCGCGCCCCTTGCGCTTCCTGTCCGGGATCGGATCGGTCATCGCATCACTTTATGGAACAAATCAAGAACATTCAAATCACAACTCCGCGACCTCACCCTTCGAGACGGCGCTGCGCGCCTGTTCAGGGTTAAGGCACGGGCAGTTGAGCCTCATCCTGAGGAGGGCCAAAGGCCCGTCTCGAAGGATGAGGTCGCTCCGGACTTGGTGCCGTGCCGATACTCCAGCTTTGCCGCCCGCCGCCGGGACACGCGCCGCCGCGTGGAACGAGCCCATGCGTTAGGGTTTTCCGCGGGTTTCAGACGGTCGGAAGTTGGCGCCGTCGCACCGTTCAGTGGCGGTGCGCGTCGTGCACCACGGCGTGGCCGCGGCCGCGCGCGATCAGCCAGCGGTTGACCGGGAAGGCGGCAAGGCCCGCGGCCACCAGCGCCAGCGCCATCGACCCCCAGAACAGCGGCGAGTCGAGCGGTGCGGCCATCGCCCCGGGGATCACCAGGATGATGACGTTGTCGACGATCTCCATGATCGTGATCGAGGCGGTGTCGGCGGCAAGCCCGATGCGGATGCTGCGGCGCAGGCCGAGCCCGGCGCGCATGAGCGGGATCATCGTCATCGCATAGCCGAACAGGAACGCCAGCGCCACCGCCAGCGCGATCGTCGGCACCATGTCCCAGCCCAGCGCGCTGCCGATGACGACGCCCAGCACCTCGCCGGTGCCGCAGCCGGCCAGGCAATGGATCGTGGCGCTCGCCGCCAGCCGGTTGAGCGACGGGCCGGCGGGCTTCCCCTGCGCGTCGGGCATATGCGCGCCGCCGTGCGCGGCGTGGTGGCGGGAATCCTGCATGCGTCAGAGCTAGCACCGCACTATCATCCGGCGTCAACCCCTTGCGTCGTGCGGGTTTTGGCCCGCTCGGGAGTCGCGCCCCGTCACCCCGGCAGCAGCGCGGCGAGGCCGCCCGGCTCGTGCCATTCGGCACGGATGCGCTCCACGGTTCCGGCGCTCAGGTAAGCGCGGGTGCGGCCGTCGACATGGGCGATCAGCGCCGCGTCGCGGTTCTCCGTCGACCAGTCCTCGGTCGCCGTTGCCGCGTGCTTGGCCTCGAGCCCGGTCTTCTTCGACTCGACCCGCCATTTCGCCGACCACGTGGTCGAGCGCAGCCAGGTCAGCCGGCGCAGCGGCATCAGCCACGGCGTGACTTGGCTGGCCAGGGCGGGCGGGATGGCGCCGAGGTAGTAGCGGTAGAAGTCGGCGACGTCGGCCGGGCCGATCTCGACGCCGGCGTCGATATCCCAGGTGGTCGATGTGTACAGCGTCGCATGGGCAAGGTCGATCGCCGGCGCCCCGTACAGCGCCTTCTCCAGGTCGACGATGAACGCGCGGCCGGTGCCATCGACCACGTAGTTGCCGGGATGGGTGTCGGTCGCGACCAGGGTGACCGGCTGGTCCGCGCCGGCGCTGTCCGCGGCGAAGCTGCGCGCCCAGGCGATCTCCTCCTCGATCATCTCGCGCGCCGCGGCATCGTCGGTGGCCTCGGCGAGATACGGCGCCTGCTGCTCGATGAAGGCCAGCGTACCGGCGACCGGGTTGCCGTGCCAGGCGAGCGGGTCGCGGTGGCTCGGGCCGGGCAGCGGCAGCCGGTGGATCGAGGCGAGGCAGTCGGCGATCGCCGACAGGTCCTGCGGCAGACGGGCCGGGCGTCCGACGATGAAGTCGACGATCACCGCCCCCATCGGCACCCGTTCGGAGGGCTCGATCGCCCCGTGCAGGCGCGGCGCATGGCCGCCGGCCGCGCCGCGCGCGAATCCGGCGAGCTGATAGCGCAGGTTCTCGTCCGCCGACAGGCCGAACTGGCTTTGCCGCGGCACCCGGAGCAGGGCGCCGGTGCCGCGGATGATGATGTGATCGTGGGCAAGGCCCTTCTCCGGCATCGGCTCCAGTGCGTCACGGGCGACGCCTTCGAAGCCCGGCCGCGTGATCAGCGCGCCGTGCAGCCTGTCGAGATCCTCCGGGGTCATTGGTTCTTGTCGCCTTTGGCCCATCCCTTGTGCATTGATAGAGTGTGCGGCCGCAGCCAGACAACCCCGGGAAATGTAAAATTGTATATAGTTCGTTGCATCACGTCACCGGATCTGCACGTATAGGGCAACATATGCCGGTGCGATTCCCGGCATGGTCGAGGCGAAGCTCACGGAGTGTCATGGCCCGGCTCAGCATCGTCATCCCCACACTCGACGCCGCCGCGTGGCTGCGTTGCAGCCTGTCGCCGCTGGCGGCCTTTCGCGCGCTCGACCTGATCCGCGAGGTGATCCTCGCCGACGGCGGCTCAGCGGACGAGACGCCGGCGATCGCCGAGGCCGCGGGCGCACGGCTGATCCGGGCCGAGGCCGGACGCGGCAGCCAGCTGGCCGCCGGGGCGGCCGCCGCACGGGGCGACTGGCTGCTGTTCCTGCACGCGGACACGGTGCTGCCGGCGGGCTGGGACGACGCGGTGCGCAGATTCATCGCAGATCCGGCCAATGCCCGCCGTGCCGCCTGTTTCCGTTTCGCGCTCGACGATTCGCGCTTCGCGGCGCGCCGCGTTGCCTTGCTCGCGAATCTGCGCTGCCGCCTCTTCGGCCTGCCCTATGGCGACCAGGGTTTGCTGATCGCGCGCGATTTCTACGGCGAGCTCGGGGGATTCCGGCCGCTGCCGCTGATGGAGGACGTCGACCTCGTGCGCCGTATCGGCCGGCGCCGGCTGGCCATGCTCGATCCGGCCGCCGTCACCTCGGCGGCGCGCTACCGGCGCGACGGATTCTGGCTGCGCCCCTTGCGCAACCAGCTGTGCCTCGTCTTGTGGTTCCTCGGCGTGCCGGCGCACATCGTCAAGCGGATCTACGAACGGTGAGGCGCACGCTCGTCATCTTCGCGCGGACCCCCCGGCGCGGCGCGGTGAAACGCCGTCTGGCCGCGTCGATCGGTGCCGCCGCGGCGCTGCGCTTCCACCGCCTGGCATTGCAGTCTCTCGTGCGGCGCCTGGCGCCCGACCGGCGCTGGTGCACGGTGCTGTGCGCGACCGCCGCGTCGTATCGCTGGCCGCGCGGCGTGCCCCGCGTCGACCAGGCGCCCGGCGATCTCGGCCGGCGCATGGCCCGCGCCATCGCCGCCATGCCGGAAGGATCCGTGGTCCTCGTCGGCAGCGACATTCCCGACATCGGGCCGGCGCACATCGCCCACGCGTTCCGGGCGCTGGCGGCTCGCGACGTCGTGTTCGGCCCGGCCCGCGACGGTGGATACTGGCTGATCGGGGTGCGCGATCGGGCCCTGCCTGCACGGTTGTTTGCCGGCGTGCGCTGGTCGACGCCGCATGCGCTGGCCGACACGATCGCGAACCTGCCGCCCGGCTGCTCCCACGCCCTGGTCGACACGCTGTCCGACGTCGACGACGAATCGGCATGGCGGCGCTGGCGGGTTGGAATGTCTTGAAACCCTTGCGCCTAGCGCAAGGTCGTCATTGCGAGCCGCAGGCGAAGCAATCCAGCCACCCGGTCCTTCTGGATTGCCGCGACGCTTCGCGCCTCGCAATGACAAATTCGGGTTTCCCGCAAAGGTCTCAAGGATGAGGAGCGTGCGGAAATGGCGCAACCCAGAACATGCCGCCGCCGCCCCTCACGCCTCCTGCAGGCGGGGCATCAGCTCGACGAAGTTGCAGGGCGTGGTGCGGCTGTCCAGCTGGTGCACCAGGATCTCGTCCCAGGCGTCCTTGCAGGCGCCGGGTGAGCCGGGCAGGGCGAAGATGTAGGTGCCCCTGGCGACCGCGCCGATGGCGCGGCTCTGGATCGTCGAGGTCTTGATCTTCTGGAAGCTGATCCAGCGGAACAGCTCGCCGAAGCCGGGGATTTCCTTCTCGGCGACGCCCAGCACCGCTTCCGGCGTGACGTCGCGGCCGGTCACCCCGGTGCCGCCGGTCGAGATCACGACGTCGATTTCGGGATCGTCGATCCAGGCCCGCAGCTGCGCTTCGATCAGCTCCGCCTGGTCGCGCACGATGGCGCGGGCCGCCAGGGTATGGCCGGCGGCCTGCAGCCGCTCGACCAGCGTGTTGCCGGATCGGTCGTCGGCCTCCGAGCGGGTGTCGGAGACGGTGAGGACGGCGATGTTGACAGGCAGGAAGTCGCGATGGCCCTCGATCTTCACCTCTGTTCCTCGCTGGCGGCCGTTCCGAACGCGACCTGCTTGTTGAGCGGGTCGTGCGCACTGTAGACCGGCCAGTTCCCGGCGACAACATCCTCCAGCGACGGCCGCGGCTGGCCGAGACGGTCGCGGTAGAGCCACAGATTCGTCAGCACCCGTTCGACATAACCACGGGTTTCGTAGCGCGGCATGCTTTCGATGAACAGTAGCGGGTCGTTCTGGTGATCGACGCGGCTGAGCCAGCGCCGCACGTTGCCGGGCCCGCCGTTATAGGCGGCGACGGCGAGGAACAGATTGCCGTCGATCATCGGGTTTTCCAGAAGGTGGACCATGTATTTCTGGCCGAGCGTGACGTTCAGCTCCGGATCGTAGAGCTTGTCCCGGCGCCAGCCGCGGTAGCGACGGCCCGAAATGAAGCTTGCCGTGCCGGGCATGAGCTGCATCAGCCCGCGCGCGCCGGCATGGCTCTTGGCATTGGTCTTGAAGTGCGATTCCTGGCGCATCAGCGCGAAGATCAGCGCCCGGTCGAGCTGGAAGCCGTTGTCCGGCTCCCAGGACGGCAGCGGATACAGCGCGGCACCGTGCCAGTGGCCGTGGCGCTTGTGCGTCGAATTGCCGATCTGGAAGGCCAGCCCCGCGATCTGCATGCGGTCGGCGTAGGCCATCAGGGTATCGAGATGACCCTGTGGCAGGCGGCCGAGCACGCGCTTCAGCTCGGCCATGCCAGGCCGGTCCTGGCCGATCTGCAGCAGCGCGAGCCCGCGGCGCACGGCCGGCACCCCGGCCAGTTCGTCGGCCGCCTCGACGCTGGCGACCGGGACCGTCCAGTCGATCGGCCGCCGCAGCCCCAGCGCTTCCTGGCCGATGACGCCATAGAAGGTCAGCGGATAGTCCGCCGCGCGCTGCAGCATGGGCACGACCTTCTTCGGCTGCCGCGTCACGAGATAGGCCCGCGCCGCCCAGTAAGCGCCGCCCGCGACCAGCCATTCATCGGAGTAGCGGGATTGCGAGACGGCCTCGAAATGCTCGGCGGCCCGCGCGTACTGTCCAATGCGCCAGGCCGTCAACCCGGCCCACCAATGGGCTTCGGGAAGGTAGGTCCCCGACCGTGCCGCGGCCTTCTCCGCCAGCTCCAGGGCCATGTCGTTCTTGTCGGCCATGAAGAACCCTTCGGCGATCCTGGCCAGCATCTCGTCGTAGCCGATGGCGTCGAAATGGCGGGCGATGTCCTTTCTGCTGAGATAATTGTATGCCCTGGTCGGGGCGCCCCGACGCACCCAGCTTTTGATCCGCCGCTGCGCATAACGCATGTTGTGATTGGTCCGGCGCCGGACGGTCGGCCGCGAGTCGTCGGCCCATTCCGCCTCCGAGACACTGCGCGCGCCCGACACGTTCACCGCCGGCCAGCCTGGCCTGCTGGGCCACCTGTAGTTGGCGGGGCGCCGTTTGACGGCGAGGCGGTAGATGCGATCGGCATCCGGATGGTCGGCATAGAGCGCCATCCAGTCCTTGAGCTCGACATAGCTCGAGCGGTAGGCGCGCGGGTGCATGTAGCGCTGGTACAGGACGTGGCCAATCAGGATCCGGTCCGACAGCTTGGCGATGCGCTGGTCCGCGGCGTTCCACTTGCCGTCGGCCTGCAGCTGGAAGATGTCCCGGTACAGGCGTATATCCTCGTCGCCGAGGATCGTGAACAGCTCCTCGATCGCCGCGTCGGTGGACGGCATGGGAGCCGGCACCGGCGGTCGGGTCGGAAAGTCCGGCTCCAACGCCAGCGCGGCGCGCGGCCCGGCGAACGTCGCGATCGCCAGCGCGGTCAGCACCAGGCACAGATGTCGGCAAAGCCGAACGTACACTGCGATTTCCCCCTGTTCGGGCGTTTTCGGGCACGCCTCGATTGCGTGATGACGACAGGGCAACAGTAAACGGGCCGAAGTAAAGAATTGGTATAGATGTGAAAAGGCCCCGCAATGCGCCGGGATGGAGGCAATTCGGAGTGAGGATTCCCTGATTCGCCAACAGTATGGCGCAAGACTAGGTCAGCGTGTCAAGCCGCTCGCGCAGCGACAGGAAGTCGATCCACGACTGCCGCTTCTGCGCCGGGTTGCGCAGCAGGTAGGCGGGATGGAACGTCGGCATCGCCGGCACCGGCGCCTCGAGGCCCTCCGTGTACTCGATCCAGCGGCCGCGCGCCTTGTTGATCCCGCTGCCGATGCCGAGCACCGCGTTCATCGCCGGGCGCCCGAGGGTGACGAGGAGGCGCGGCCGGACGATGGCGATGTGACGGCGCACGAAGGGCAGGCAGGCCGCCGATTCCGCATCGGTCGGACTGCGGTTCCCGGGTGGCCGCCAGAACAGGATGTTGGTGATGTACGCCGAGTCCTCGTCGAGGCCGATCCACGACAGCATGACGTCCAGCAGGCGCCCGCTCGGGCCGACGAAGGGCAGGCCCGCGCGATCCTCCTCGGCGCCCGGCGCCTCGCCGATGAACATGACCGGCGCCGCGGGATTGCCGCGCGCGAACACGAGGTTGGTCGCCGTGCGTTTCAGGGCGCAGCCCTCGAACGATTCCAGCGCCGCCTGCAGCTCCGCCAGCGTGGTTGTGGCGGCCGCCACATCGCGCGCGTCCGCAGCGCCCTGCGACGGGGCCAGCGAGGCCGCAGCCG
>JBFIFO010000107.1:0-13696 GCA_041602815.1 Alphaproteobacteria bacterium
GGCCTCGCGGCCTATGACGCCGGCGACTACCGCGCCGCCTATCGCGCCTGGCTGCCGCTGGCCGAGGCCGGAGACGGCGACGCGCGCGCGGCGATCGCCGATCTCTATCTCTCCGGATTGCTGATCGAGCCGGCCGACCAGGCGCAGCGGCAACGCATCCAGGCGACGGGCGCCCGGTGGTACCGCCAGGCGGCGCGCTGCGGGCATGCCGTCTCGCAGCTCAATCTCGGGGAGTTGTACAGCTCCGGAACCGGCGTCGAACGCGATCCGGTCGCGGCCTACGTCTGGCTGGGGTTGGCGGCGCGCGGCGGCAACGAGTGGGCCGCCGACCGGCAGGCGCGGATCACCGCGGACCTGACCACACCGCAGCTGGCCGAAGCCGCGGCCCGGCTTGCCGCCTGGACGATCGATCCCGGCTGCACGACGGACTAGCCCACCGGCGCGAGACGCACGAGCGCGTCGCGCAACGCCTCGCGGACCACGTCCTCGCCGAAAAATCGGCGGTAGGCCGCCGCGGCGGCCTCGCCGCGCGCCGCGAGACGCTCCGGCGCGGCCGCCCAGCCCGCCACCGCCGCCGCCAGCGCCTGCGGGTCGTCGGCGGGCACGAAGGCGATACCGTCGGAGTCCGTCAGCGCGTCCGGATAGGCGGGCGCCGCGCGGGTGATCACGGGTCGCCCGCAGGCGAGCGCCTGGAACACCTTGTTCGGTATGACCCGGCCGGCCTTGGCGCTGCCGCCGAACACGCCGAGCAGGATATCGGCCTCGGCGATCCGCGACGGCAAGTTTTCATAGGTCAGCCATGGCTCGAACGAGAGGTTGGCCACGCCGCGCGCCTGGTCCCGGCATGCCCGCAGCAGCGGCCCTTCGCCCAGCAGTCGCCAGTTTACGGGTGGGCCGCCATACCGCCGTGCCGCGTCGATGATGACATGCGGTGCCTGAAGGTCGATGAAGCTGCCGAAGAAAAGGACTTCGACCGCTCCGTCCGCCGATTGCCGGCGCGGCCGCTGTGCGAATAGGTCTTCGTCCGCACCCACTGGCACCACGGCGATGCGCGCAGGATCGAGTGCGAACGTCTCGGCGTAGAAATCACGATGCGCCCCGGTGTCGGCGAGCAGCAGGTCGGCGGCGGCGAACAGCCTGCGTTCCCGTTCGCGCAGCTTGCGGGCACGGCGGTCGTCCACGGCGAACTTGCCGCGTTCGAAGACCTGCTTGTCCCAGGCGCTGATCAGCGGGTCGAACAGGATCGGAACCGCATGCCGCGCAGCCCAGCGGGCCGCCGCGCCGGCATCGCGCTGCCGGAAACACGGCACCCAGACGAGGTCCGGTGCCGGCAGCCCGCGCAGCGCCGCCTCGATATCGCCGGCCGCGCTGAAGCGGGGACGGAAGTCGCGGATCCGCCAGCCCAGGTCGACCAGCAGCCGGCGCAGGATGCGGTTGCGCGAATAGCCGGGGTCGAAGCGTCCCCACCACAGGACGGTCCTAGCCATCATCGCGCTTTCGCGCTTCGGTGCGGAACCGCTCACGCGCCTTGGCCAGGCGGATGAAACGCTGGAAGGCGTACATGTAACTGATGACGAACCCGTCGATGCCGTTCACGAACTCGCGCCGCAGCAGGTACTGCTTCAGGAACGCGAGCGGCGGCACCAGAATCAGTTCGACGGCGGACGGATTGCGCCGTTTGGCGAACAGATCGTCGGCCTGGGCGCTGGAATAGCTGTTGACCTTCGCCACGTGATGCGTCAGCGAGCGGAACGATCGGTGGTTCACCATGCCGCGCAGCGTGCCGGTCCGCCCTTCGCGGACCACCACCGAATCGTGGACCGGGCTGTCCTTGAAGCCGGCGTGGCTCTTTCGGTACAGGCGGACCGGACGGTGCGTTGCCGTCCACGGATGGCCCCGCAGCTGGAAATTGTGCAGCGGCAGGATCGGGAGGCGGTAGGCCGAGCAGCCCGGCGTGCCGCGGAACACCTCGCGGATGCTGTTCGCCAGCTGCGCCGAGATTTCCTCGTCCGCATCCAGGTTCAGCACCCAGTCGTTGCGGCACAGGCCTTCGCCGAAGACCTTCTGCGGGCCGTATCCGCGCCACGCGTTGAAGACGACGCGGGCGCCGAGGGCCTCCGCCACGGACACGGTGTCGTCGTCGCTGCCCGAATCGATGACGATCACTTCGTCGACCCAGTCGCGGACGCTGCGGATCGTCGCGGGAATCCGGTCGGCCTCGTTCAGCGCGATGATGAAGACCGAAACGGGCAGCTTTTCCATGACCCTGCCGAACGTCCCCGGGCTCACGGGCGCCGCACGACGGTGACGTCGTCGCCGGTCGCGTCGCGGATCCGTCCGGCGGCCTCCGCAAAGGGTTCGGCGACCGTCATCATGTGCGTTGCATTCGCATGCACGAACCGGCCGGGATCGAGCCAGATGCCGACGTGGCCCGGCCAGAACACGAGGTCGCCGCGGGCGAGCGCGGCCTCGTCGCCGTTGAAGGCGACGGGCTCGCCGAGTCGGTCCGCCTGCATGTCGCTGTCACGCGGGGCACGCGTCCCGCAGCGCGCCAGCGCCAATTGGACGAGCGCGGAGCAGTCGAGCCCGATGCTGCTGCGCCCGCCCCACAGATAGGGCGTGCCGAGGAAGCGCAGCGCCACCGCGCCATGATCGGTCTCGTACGATCCATCCGGCACCAGATGCGCGGACCAGACCCAGCCGCCGCCGTCGAGCCCGGCGAACGGGCCGCTCGCGGCCGCCACCGTGACCGGCGCATCCATGCTGAGCAGCGTCCGGGCCGGGGCCTTGATGTCCGGCTCCGGATAGAGACAGGTGCGCAGCACGGCGACGCGGTGCGTCGGCGCCGCCTGTCCCGGCGCAAGCCCCGCGGCTTCAGCGTAACCGACGTAGCCGTCGGTCCCGTTCTGCAGCCAGGCCCAGCCCTCCGCGACCTCGAAGACGGTCACGTGCTCGCCGAACAGCAGCTCGCTGCCGAGGCGCGAGTCCGGCGCCGGCTCCGTTCGCAGGGGCAGGAACCCCGCCGCCACATGGTACGGCTCGCCGGCGACGAACCGCGCCGCCTCGACCCGGCCGCGCAACTTCTCGTCGGCCAGGTCGCGTCGGTAGGCGTGCAGGCGCGGATCGTGCGGTTTCATCGAGCGGTTTCCGAGCGTTGCCGCCTACTTACGCGGTAAAGGGTGAGAGTGGCAAGCCGGTCCGTGGGTCGCCCGCTTCGGACGGCAACGCATCCCACAGGGTCGAACCCTCCGGACGGGCGTCCTAGCCGAAGGCCTTGAAGGCGATGATCGTATAGGTGTCCTTGATGCCCGGCAGGGTCTGGATCTTGCCGGTGACGAAATGCCCGATGTCGGCATCCGCCGGCAGAAAACACTTCATCAACAGGTCGTAGTCGCCTGATATGGAATGAACTTCGGAAACCTCTTCGACATTGAGGACCGCGGCGTCCGCCACCTCGTAGGCCTTGCCCAACTCGCACTTGACCTGAACGAAGATCGTCTGCATCGCTGTGCCTCCTGCGCCGGCACGGCCGGCGCGTTTCACCCTGCCGTGCGTTTGAGGAAGGCGGGAACGAGGTCGGTCTTGCCAAACGGCGTATCGCCGTAATCCGGGGCGTCTTCGATCTTGCCGCGTTTGCGCCGGGCTTCGCCCTTGCTGTCGCCGCCCTTCTTGCCTCTGTCCTTTTTCCGGCCCTCGCGTTGCGCCGGCTGTTGCCCCTCGGTCTTGCGCCGGCCGCGCCCGCGCCCCTTGCCGGTTTCCTCGCGCAGCTCGGCGCCGGCGACCTGCTCGATGTCGACCCGGGGAATCTTCGTGCCGATCAGTTTTTCGATTGCCGCGATGTACTTTCCGTCATCCGGCGTCGCCAGCGTGAAGGCGTGGCCCTGACGTCCTGCGCGGCCGGTTCGCCCGATGCGGTGCACGTAGTCCTCGGCGTGGGTCGGCACGTCGAAATTGAATACATGGCTGACCGCGGGAATATCGAGCCCGCGCGCCGCGACGTCGGAGCAGACGAGAAACCGGATCTCGTCGTTCTTGAACTTGTCCAGCGTTTCCGTGCGCTGCCACTGTTCCATGTCGCCGTGCAGGGCACCGGAATTGTAGCCGTGTCGTTGAAGCGACCGGTGCAGGACGCCGACGTCGCGTTTTCGGTTGCAGAACAGCAATGCGTTCTTGACCGCCTGGGTGCGCAGGAAGGCGCGCAGGGCGGCGCGCTTGTCGCGCGGTCCAACCACCGTCATCGCCTGCTCGACGGTTTCCGCGACCGTGGCCGGGGGAGACACGGAGATCTCTTTGGGTTCGCGCAGGAAACGGTCGGCCAGCCGGCGGATTTCCGGCGGCATGGTGGCCGAGAAGAACAGCGTCTGGTGCTTGCGCGTGATCAGCCCGACGATGCGCTCGACGTCGGGGATGAACCCCATGTCGAGCATGCGGTCGGCCTCGTCGATGACCAGGAAGCCGACGTCGTTCATCAGCACCTTGCCGCGCTCGCAATGATCGAGAAGCCGACCGGGCGTGGCGATCAGCACGTCGACGCCCCGGTCGAGTTTCTGAAACTGTTCGGTGAAGGACACGCCGCCGATCAGCAGCGCCGTTGTCAGCTTGGAATTCTTGCCGTAGATCTCGAACGCGTCGGCGACCTGGGCCGCCAGCTCGCGCGTCGGCTCGAGGATCAGCGACCGCGGCATGCGTGCCTTGGCGCGGCCCTGGCTCAGGATATCGATCATCGGCAGCGTGAAGCCGGCGGTCTTGCCCGTGCCGGTCTGGGCGCAGCCCAGCACGTCGCGTCCCATCAGGATCTGGGGGATCGCCTGTTTCTGGATCGGAGTGGGCTGCTCGTAGCCGGCCTCGGCGACTGCGCGCAGCACGCCCTCGCTAAGGCCCAGTTCAGGAAAGCTCATATGCCCTGCTGTTTCTCGCCGGCATCTCCGGCGGCGGACTCCTCGGACGTTTTCATCGCGGCCGGATCATAGGGGCTGGTATCGGCGTGTCAATCATTCCGCGGTGCCGCCGATTGCCACACCGCGCGATCGGGTCGTCCCACGATCCAAAAGGGATATGGGTAACCGGCTAAGGATGTAAAGGCCGCGTCAGTTGCACAGCGCCGGCGGCCGGCATCTGTCGCGACTCCGGTTTCGATCGCGGGCGGGCGGAAACAGCCCGTTCGTCACGTCCGCGACCAGGGCCCGGAACGCCGGATCGCGGGCGTTGGCGGCCCCGGACACCCGTCCCTTGATCGTCGTCAGCGAGCTGTCGCCGCGGCAGAACGCGCCGAACAGCACGACCTCGCCACCCGCGGGCGCCGTCGGCAGCGCCCCGGGCTCCTCGCGGCACAGCCGCATCGCGTTCAAGTCGGCGGGCGGATCGAACAGCATCAGGACGCGGTAGTTGGCGCGCGCAGTCTCGCCCGGCGATGTCGTGAAATTGGTCCGCTGGCCCCAGTGGCGGCCCTGCATGGCCTCGGTCACCGCGGTGCCGAACGCGACGGGATCGCCGCCGAACGGATTGCCGACGACGACGACGCGCAGGTCGCGGCCGGCCCCGGCATAGGCGAACGCGCCGGAACTGTAAGCCACGCTGACCTCCTGCTGGGTCAGGCTCGTGCCGCCCGGCGCGCAGGCGGCGAGCGGGAGGAGGGTGGCGATGGCGAATATCCTCGTCTTCATGGCACGTCTCGGAAATCCGGCGCAGGGAGCGACTGGCCTCGAGGATGACATTGGATGCGCAATGGCGTGAATCAAGTCAGCGCAAGAATCGGTGAGGAGTTGACCCTGTGCACAGCACCTGCAGCCCCCGGCCCGTCCTACACGTCGATGTCCTCGACGAAGCGGGCGTGTTCCTGGATGAAGGCGAGGCGCAGCTCGGGCTTCTTGCCCATCAGGCTCTCCACCAGCCGCGCCGTCTCGCGGGCGTCGTCCGCCTCCTCGGGGTTGCGGCGGTCGGGGATGTCGACGCGCAGGAGCGTGCGCGTGCCGGGCTGCATCGCAGTTTCCTTGAGGTGCCGCGCCGGCATCTCGCCCAACCCCTTGAAACGGCTGACCTCGACCTTGCCCTTGCCGGAAAAGCCGCTCTTCATCAGCTCGTCCTTGTGCGCATCGTCGCGGGCGTAGAGCGACGTGGTGCCCTGCGTCAGGCGATACAGCGGCGGCAGGGCGAGGAACAGGTGGCCGTTCTCGATCAGCCCCGGCATCTCGCGGTAGAAGAAGGTCATCAGCAGGGCCGAGATATGGGCGCCGTCGACGTCCGCGTCGGTCATGATGATGACCTTGTCGTAGCGCAGCCTGGCATCGTCGTAGTCGCCGCGGGTGCCGCAGCCGAGCGCCTGGACGAGGTTGCTCAGCTCCTGGTTGGCGGCGAGCTTGTCGGCCGAGGCGCTGGCAACGTTGAGGATCTTGCCGCGCAGCGGCAGCACCGCCTGGGTTTCGCGGTCGCGCGCCTGCTTGGCCGAGCCGCCCGCGGAATCGCCCTCGACGATGAACAGCTCCGTGCCCTCCTGGCCGGTCCTCGAGCAGTCGGTCAGCTTGCCGGGCAGGCGCAGGCGGCGGGTCGCCGTCTTGCGCGTCAGCTCGCGCGCGGCGCGCCGGCGCATGCGCTCCTCGGCCCGCTCGATGACGCGCTCCAGCAGCACCTGCGAGGCCGCGGGGTCGGCCGCCAGCCACAGCTCGAAGCGGTCCTTGATCGTGCTCTCGACGAGCCGTCCGGCTTCCGGCGACGACAGCTTCTCCTTGGTCTGGCCCTGGAACTGCGGGTCACGGATGAAGATCGAGAGCATGGCGCAGGCGCCGCCGATGACGTCGTCCGCCATGATCTGCGAGGCCTTGCGGGCGCCGGCCATCTCGCCGAAGGATTTCAGGCCGCGCAACAGGCCCATGCGCAGCCCGGTTTCGTGGCTGCCGCCCTGCGTCGTCGGCACCGTGTTGCAGTAGGTGGACACGAAGCCGTCGCCGTCGTCGGGCCAGCAGATCGCCCACTCGACCTGGCCGACGCCGTCGGGCGCCTTGGCCTGGCCGGCGAACGCCGTCGGCGTGACGGTGTGGCGTGCCGCCACGGTCGCCTCGAGGAAGTCGGCAAGGCCGCCGGGGAAATGCAGGGTGGCGCTCCGCGGGATCTCCTCGTCCTTGGGCAGGCGCGCGGGATCGCAGCTCCAGCGGATCTCGACGCCGCGGTAGAGATAGGCCTTTGAGCGCGCCAAGCGGTACAGGCGCGCCGCCGAGAACGCCGCGCTCTCGCCGAAGATCTCGGGATCAGGATGGAACCGCACCGTGGTCCCGCGGCGGTTGCTCACCGCGCCCTCGTCGGACAGCGCCCCCTGCGGCGCACCGCGCGAGTACTCCTGGCGCCACAGCTTGCGGTCGCGCGCCACCTCCACCGTAAGCCTGTCGCACAGCGCGTTGACGACCGACAGGCCGACGCCGTGCAGGCCGCCCGAGGTCGCGTAGACCTTGTCGGAGAACTTGCCGCCGGAATGCAGCGTCGTCAGGATGACCTCGAGCGCCGACTTGTCAGGGAATTTCGGGTGCGGGTCGACCGGGATGCCGCGGCCGTTGTCGCGCACCGTTACCGCGCCGTCGTCGTGCAGCTCCATCTCGATGCGGTTGGCGTGCCCGGCGACGGCCTCGTCCATGGAATTGTCGACGACCTCTGCGACGAGATGGTGCAGCGCCCGCTCGTCGGTGCCGCCGATATACATGCCCGGCCGCCGGCGCACCGGCTCCAGCCCCTCCAGCACCTCGATGTGCCGGGCCGAGTAGGCATCGTCGCGCGCCGCCGCCTTGCGGCCGCCGCCGGGGGTGTTCTCGAACAGGTCCGCCATGCGCGCATTATATGGGCGCCGGGGCCGCTGGCAAGGACGATACTGTGGCTTTCCGGCGATTTACCGCAACATCTTGTAGTGTTGCGGCTCGCGCCGCGCCGGCTCTGCGCCTGCATCGGGCGCCTGTCGGCCGATCATGTCTCCTTCAGGCTGTACAGCAGGAGCGCTGACCGGGTGCACGACAACCGCGTCACCGATCGGCGACATTCGCAAATGCACCGCGACCGCACATGGGACTTTGGCACCGCTCCGTCTTGGATGAGCTTTCATCGTAGCCCCGGCGCAACGGCATCACACTTGCCTCCACGCCTCGAAGGCGTCGACCAATCCGGCCCCGGTCGCGCCGTCATTGCCGAAACCGGCGGGTATGGGGCCGTTATTTTCGTTGCTGGCCGGATTAGACGACCCCAAGACCACGTCACGGCTTGAGCGGCGAAGGACGCTCTTCACGTCGCCTGGTGTGAGGGACGGGTCCTTCTCCAGCAGCAAAGCGCAAACGCCGGCCAATTGCGGCGCCGCGGCCGAGGTGCCGCTGAACACGCCCCATCCCTCGCCGGCCGTCGTGCCGTCGTTCAGTTGGTCGAGCTCGCAGCCCGGATCCACCGGGAGCATGATGTAGCTCGCGCCGTTGGCGGCTTCGCCGACGAGCCCGCAGAGGTCTGGCACGATGCGCCCCGGGTAGATCTTGCTGACGAAGGCGCTGGCGTAATCGGAGGCGCGCATGCTGCCGTCTTCATCGACGAACACGCCGCCGGCCGAGATAACCTCAGGCATCATGCCGGGAAAGGCGACGTGGCCGTTGCCCGCCGAGAAGACGACGACCACGCCGGCGTCAACCGCGGCCTCAATCTCGGCCTCCAGCGCAACGAGGCTGTTCGGCAGCTGCGGCAGATGATTGTTGCTGATTCGCGCTCCCGTAAAGGGGTCCGTCGGGCAGAGATCATAACCCAGGCTGACGCTGATGACCTGGGGGTTGTGGCTGAGAGCTTCCTGCAAGCCTTCCAGAACGCTGGCGCCCAGGCTTGCGTCATTCTCGTTGTCCAGCTTGATTCCCACGAAGGTCACATCGGGAGCGACGGCCAAAAGATTCGCCGACTCGCCGGTACCGTGGCCGTTGCCGTCCCGGTCGGCGTGGGAGGCCCCGGGGGCGAGGACGGTCGTGGTCAGGTAGCCGGATTCATCGAAATAGGTGTGGCCATGCGCAAAGCCGCTGTCGATCATGGCTACGGTGACGCCGCGACCCGTGGTGCCCGCGCGATGGACCTCCGAGACGTTGAGCAGAAGGTTCAAGTCACCCGGGACCCGCAGATGATGGTAGTCGACCCGCGGCGGAATGGGCGAGGGGGGCGGCACGGGGAAACGCTGGTTCAGATAGATATGCGGCCACTGGATATAGGCCTCGTCGATAAGCGACTTGAGTTCCGGGTCAGGGTTCCAGGCCGCGTCCGCGCCAGGGAAGTAGAAGGAGCGGGCCTGGCAGTTGATGGCGAGGCTCTCGTCCAGCTTGAACTCGCTGAGCGTGGTGCCGAAGACCTTTTCGAAGGTCTTGCGGTTGATGCGGGCCGACGCGGTGAGCCGCCCGCGCGTCGTGATCCGGAAGCCGGCCCGCTGCAGCCTTTCGATCGCCTGGCCAACGCTGCGTTCCTCCGGGACGAGGTTCCTGACCAGCCCCGCGCTCATGCGAGCGCCGGTCGCAACCGGACCAGGTTGAGCGCCGGGGCCGGGGAAGGTGATGGCAATGCGCAGCTCTTCGCCGGGCACGGTCTGCTTGGCTTTGGCGCCCTTTTGGCCGCCAGTTCGCTTCTTCGTGGCCTGCCGAGGTCTCTCGGATCGGCCGGCGGAGCCACCTTTGCCCGGTTTCTTCTTTGCCATTGCAGGATCCTCCCTATCAAGACGGGCGGCTTAGAGTCGCCGCGCCGGTGGAACCACGGAAACGGAGTCGACGTAATCCTGCAGGTCGCTGGGGACGGGGATGTTTCCCTCGGCGACCAGCCCGGGCGGCGCGCCTGCGTCTTGCTCGCTGGGCGCCAGGGATGGGACTTGTTTAAGCGAGGTCCCGAAGGTCTTCTCAAATGTCTCCTTGGAGCCGCGCAGCGACAGCGTCGCCAGGCCCCGGGCCGTCGTCTCGAATCCGAGAGAGCGGGCGATTTCCGCCACCCGCGCACAATCCTCCGGCGTCCGCTTTTCCCTTTTGAGTACGACGGCTAGAGTTACGGCGCTCAAGGTTCTGCCTCTCCGGCAGCGTCGGCCGAAGCTCCCCCAACTGCGTGAACTGAATGCCCCAATCATGATCCGAATACGCGCCAAGCGCAACCAGCACGATAAGATGCCACAACCAACACCCAGGAGCTTTTGTCCAATTCATGACCTGGGCGACAGGTCTGATTCCGGCTCTTGGCCGACGCGCGCACAACACGCTCCGGATGACCGAAAACAACCGGCAAGTCGACACGTAATCCAGCTTCGCGCGACCGGCGCGCCCGATATCGGAATATTGGACCGGGCGCGTGCGGATCATGCTGTATGATGGCGCGCGAGGCCGATAAGAGGGAGGTCGCCATGAGCCGGGAACAATCCGAGCAGCCGCTGGGCGAGCTGGCCCTGCGCACCCTGGCGATGCCCGCCGACGCCAACCCGTCCGGCGACATCTTCGGCGGCTGGGTGCTCTCGCAGATGGACATCGCCGGCGGCATGGTGACCCACCAGCTCTCGAAGGGCCGGGTGGCGACGGTGGCGATCGACTCGATGGTGTTCCACCAGCCGGTCAAGGTCGGCGACATCCTGTGCTGCTACGTCCATAAAGAGAAGACCGGGCGCAGCTCGATGACCTGCCGCATCCAGGCCTGGATCGTCCGCGAGGCCGGCGGCGAGCGCGTCAAGGTCACCGAGGGGATCTTCACCTACGTTGCGATCGGCGCCGACGGCCGCCCGCGGCCGCTGGAGAAAGGGTAGGGCGTGCGCCCGGTCAGACGACCTCCAGCTTCACCCGATCCTGGTAGAACGCGATCCTGCCGGCGATCGCCTGCATCTCGTCGAACGGCGCATCGTACGACCAGGCGACATTCTCTTCGGTGCGGTCGCCGGTCGCGACCGTCCAGTAGGTGGCCTCCCCCTTGAACGGGCAGGTGGTGGCGCGGTCGCTGCGGGTGAGCAGATCCATGGCGACGTCGTCGCGCGGGAAATAGTAGACCGGCGCATAATCGGCCTCGCGCATCACCAGGACGCGGTCGCTGTCGGCGGCGATGACGCAGCCCGCGACGATCACCCGCATCCGCCGGCCGGCCGGCGCGAGCGCGATCCTGTGGTCCGGGTCGCGGGCGAAGCCGGGGGCGGGGTTGGCGGCGGCAGGGGACATCGGGACGCTCCGTTCGGTTGCCGCGGCATCCTAAGGCCGCGGCGCGCCGGGCGCCAGCGCTGGCCCGGACGGGTCACGCCAATGTGAGGCCGCGGTCCCGCGCCTCGGGGCTATGGTGGCGTCGAAAAGCGAGGAGGGACGGCCGGAGATGCGGGGCATATGGATGTTTGTCGCGACGGCGCTGCTGCCGGCGGCGGCTTCGGCCGGCGAGGCCGACGTCATCGACGCGCGGGCCGAGCGGGCGGCCGACGGCACCTTCCGGTTCTCGGTGACCGTCCGCCATGCCGACGAGGGCTGGGACCACTACGCCGACGCCTGGGAGGTGCTGGCCCCGGACGGCACGGTGCTCGGCACCCGCACCCTCTTGCACCCGCACGAGACCGAGCAGCCGTTCACGCGCTCGCTGTCCGGCGTGCGGATTCCCGACGGCATCGAGCGCGTGCGCCTGCGCGCCCGCGACAGCGTGCACGGCGACGGCGGAAGCGAGGTCACGGTCACGGTACCGCGCTAGGCGGCGGCCGGTCGTCGTCGGGGGGGGGCTCGTCGTCGCCGGGCGTGCCCAGTTCCGCGGACAGCGGCTCCACCGGGCCGACGGTCTGGGCGAGGCGGATCGAATCGGCGAAATGGGCGCGCATCTCTTCCGCCGGTCGCTCGCGCCGCGCCATGCGCCAGACGGTGAACCCGGTCATCGCGGCAAGGCAGGCGGCGTTGAAGGCGAACAGCCCGGGGGCGTCGAAAACGGTCATCGTGGCCGAGGCGATCATCGGGCCGACCACCGCGCCGGCCGCATACAGCAGCAGCAGGGTGCTCGACGTCTCGACGTAGTCCTCGGGCCGCACATGGTCGTTGGTGTGGGCCACCGACAGCGCATAGAGCGGAAACACGAACAGGCCGTAGACGCCGGCGCAGGCGAAGATCGCCGCAAGCCCGAACCCGTCGAGCAGGATCAGGCCGAGCGCCGCGAGCACGCCGCCGGCGCAGGACACGATGATGACCTTGCGCCGGTCGATGCGGTCCGACGCCCGGCCGAGCGGCCACTGCCCGACCGCCCCGAGAATCACGGTCAGGCTCATGAAGACGGCGACGCCGGTGATGCTCGCCCCCAGCTGCTGGGCGAACACCGGCCCCAGGGTCCAGAAGCCGCCGTTGACGAGGCCGACGGTGAGGCACCCCATGAAGCCGACCGGCGAGGCGCGGTATATGCGCAGCGGCCGGATCCGCACCCGGTGGATCGGCGCCGGCGCCGCGGAGCGGGTCAGCGCCACCGGGACGGCGGCCACCGAGACCAGGATCGAGACGATGCTGAACAGCGCGAGGTCGCCGGGGTCGCCGAGCGCCATCATCATCTGGCCGAGCGTGATGACGGTCAGGTTGATGATCGTGTAGATCGAGAACACGGTGCCGCGGGTCTCGATCGTCGAGCGCTCGTTGAGCCAGCTCTCGATCACCATGTAGATCGCCGCGAAGCAGTAGCCGGTGACGGCGCGCAGCGCCCACCACACCGGCACCGACAGCAGCAGCGGGTGGATCAGCGCGGTCGCCGAGACGACCGCCACCATCGCCGTGAACACCCGGATGTGGCCGACCCGGCGCACCAGCCGGGGCGCCTGGATGCAGCCGATCGCGAAGCCCAGGAAGTACGACCCGCCGAGGATGCCGAGGTCGAGCGGGGAGAACGCCTCGAGCCCGCCGCGCACCGGCAGCAGGATGCCCTGCAGGCCGTTGCCCATGAGCAGCAGCGCGGTGCTGAGGAGGAGGGCGCCGATCGGTGCGATCACAGACGTCATGCGGGGGGCCGTCGCGAAGTGGGGCGTGCGCTGCTACCTACCCCGCAATTCCCGCGCGGGCAAGCCCCTGCATGCCGCAGCGCGATGCGCCGGCGGCGGACGCGAAGCGGGCCGCCCCGAAGAGCGGCCCGTCCGTCTTTTTCGGCGATCGAGATCGTCAGACGCTGTAATACATGTCGAACTCGACCGGGTGCGGGAAGGTCTCGAAGCGCACGACCTCCGCCCATTTGAGCTCCATGTAGCCGTCGATCAGGTCGTCGCTGAACACGTCGCCCTTCTTGAGGAAGTCGCGGTCGGCGTTAAGCGACTCGAGCGCCTCGCGCAGCGAGCCGCAGACCGTCGGCACGTTGTAGCGCTCCTCCGGCGGCAGGTCGTAGAGGTTCTTGTCCATCGCGTCGCCCGGATGGATGCGGTTCTCGATGCCGTCGAGGCCGGCCATCAGCATCGCCGCGAAGGCGTAATAGGGGTTCGCGCCGGGATCGGGGAAGCGGACCTCGACGCGCTTGCCGTTCGGGCTGGCGGCATGCGGGATGCGGCACGAGGCCGAGCGGTTGCGCGCCGAATAGGCGAGCAGCACCGGCGCCTCGAAGCCCGGAACCAGGCGCTTGTAGCTGTTGGTCAGCGGGTTGGTGAATGCGTTCAGCGCCTTGGCGTGCTTGATGATGCCGCCGATGTAGAACAGGCAGGCCTCGGACAGGTCGGCGTAGAGCGAGCCGGCGAAGGTGTTCTTGCCGCCCTTCCAGA
>JBFIFO010000108.1:0-13677 GCA_041602815.1 Alphaproteobacteria bacterium
CATCATGGCCGGCCTCGCCGAACAGGGTGTCGCTGCCGGCCTCGCCAAACATCAGGTCGTTGCCGGCGCCGCCATAAAGAACGTCGTCGCCGGCACCGCCAAAGAGCCTGTCGTCATCGAGGTCGCCGGACAGCGTGTCATTGTCGACTCCGCCGTAGAGCAGGTCGTTGCCGGTGCCGCCGAACAGGACATCATGGCCGGCGCCGCCGAACAGGGTGTCGCTGCCGACCTCGCCGAACATGAGGTCGTTGCCGGCTTCGCCGTCCAGCCAGTCGTTGCCCGTCCCACCGTGCAGCGTGTCGTTGCCATCGCCGCCATAAAGAATGTCGTTGCCGACCTCGCCCTGCAGGGAATCCTCGCCAGCCTCGCCGAACAGGGTGTCATCGCCGGCCCCGCCGAACAGCGTGTCCGCGGTGTTGACGAACGTCAAACCGCCGGTGCCGTCGTCGCCGAAGAGCAGGTCGTTGCCGTCTTCGCCGAACAGGAGGTCGAAGCCCCCGTCGCCGTAGAGCGTATCGTCCCCTGCGCCGACGACCGGCCGGCCATCGTCGCCGAAGAGCACGTCATTGCCGAGGGCGCCCGACAACGAGTCGTCGCCGGCCCCGCCAAAAAGCGTGTCGTCGTCGAGGTCGCCCGACAGCGTGTCATCGCCAGCCCCGCCGTAGAGCAGGTCATTGTCCGTGCCGCCGGCCAGTGCGTCGTTGCCGGCGCCGCCGAATATGAGGTCGTTGCCGATGTCGCCTCTGAGGGCATCATTGCCGGCGCCGCCATTTAACTCATCATCGCCGGCGTCGCCTCTGAGGACATCATGGCCGGCCTCGCCGAACAGGGTATCGTTGCCGTCACCGCCGAAGAGCAAATCGTGGCCATCACCGCCGAACAGGACATCATGGCCGGCCTCGCCGAACAACGTGTCGTGGTCGTCCTCGCCGAACAGGACGTCGTCGCCGGCACCGCCATACAGGACGTCGGCATCGGGCAGTGGATCGGGATTGAAGATATTGCCGTCACCGCCGTAGAGCGTATCGTTGCCGGCGCCGCCGAACAGCGTGTCGTTGCCGTCCGCACTGTTCGGCCCGTCGCCGATCAGCAGGTCGTGACCGGCATCCCCCTCGAGCCAATCGTAGCCCGAACCTCCGACGAGGGTGTCGAAGCCGCTGCCCGCGACGAGCACGTCGTTGCCGGCCCCGCCGAAAAAGGCTTCGTGCCCGTCATGGCCGATGATGGTGTCGCCGAAGTCGCCGCCGACGATGCCCTCGATTCCGATCAGGGTATCGGTGCCGCCCAGGCCGTCGATGGCCGTGCCGGTGCCGGGCGCGGTGAAGGTGACGACGACCGGAGCGGCCGCGTCGGTGTAGAGGGCGATGTCGAAGCCGAAGCCGCCGTCCAGCAGATCATCGCCGGCGTTGCCCTGCAGTTTGTCATTGCCGACCTCGCCATGAAGCGCGTCGTTGCCGGCGCCGCCATAAAGCATGTCCCGACCGCCGGGTGTAAAGGCGAGCCTGTCGTCGCCGAACAGCACGTCTGCGCCGGCGCCGCCGTACAGCGTATCGTCACCCCTGCCGCCGACAAGGGTGTCCGCACCGCCGGCCGGCCCCCCGGCCCCGTCGCCGACAAGCAGATCGTGTCCGGCAGTCCCACGCAGGGAATCGTCGCCCGCGCCGCCCACCAGAACATCGTTGCCCAGTTGGCCGTTCAGCGTGTCGTTGCCCGAGCCGCCGTAGAGCATGTCGTCACCATCGCCACCATACAGCGTGTCGTCGCCATCCTCGCCGAACAGCTCGTCGTTGCCGTCGCCGCCGTCCAGCATATCGTCGCCCTCTTGACCAAAAAGGCGATCCGCGCCGGCCTCGCCATACAGCGTGTCGTTGCCGGCACCGCCGAAGAGGGTGTCTGCCGTAGGAGCAAGCCCGAACCCGCCGGCGCCGTCGTCGCCGAAAAGCACGTCACTGCCGGCCCCGCCGAACATGAAATCATAGCCTGCGCCGCCGAATAGCATGTCGTTGCCGGCCGCGCCAAAGAGCATGTCATTGCCCGAGCCGCCGTCGAGCGTGTCGTGGCCATCGCCGCCATTCAGCTCGTCGTCGCCGGCCCCTCCGAACAGTTCGTCGTTGCTGTGGCCGCCGTCCAGCATGTCGTCGCCCGCCTCGCCAAAAAGGCGATCCTCGCCCGCCTCGCCGAATAGCGTGTCGTTGCCGGCACCGCCGACGAGGGTGTCCGCCGTAGGAGTAAGCCCGAACCCGCCGGCGCCGTCGTCGCCGAAGAGCACGTCACTGCCGGCCCCGCCGAACATGAAATCATAGCCTGCGCCGCCGAATAGCGTGTCGTTGCCGGCCGCGCCATAGAGCATGTCGTTGCCCGAGCCGCCGTAGAGCGTGTCGTCGGCGTTGCCGCCGTCGAGCGTGTCGTCGCCGCTATCGCCGAACCCGCTCAGCGGGACATTGGTCACCGTGCCGCCAAGCACGCCGCCACCGTCGAGCACGTCGTCGCCGTCGCCGCCGACGAACCGGAGGCTGGTCGCACTGGTCCCGGTCAGGTCGTTCACGGTGACCGTGTCGTTGCCGTCGCCGCTGACAACGTCGAACCTCTCGACGTTGCTGACCTCGGAAACCTGGCCGTTGGCATCGACGAAGACCGGGTCGGCGCCGGCGGCGCTGATGTCGACGCTATCTGGGTTGGTATTGCCCACAATGGTTGTGACCGAATAGAGATCGTTGTTGCCCGGGCCGCCGTCGACCGTGTCCTCACCATCGTGGATGAGACTGGTTCCCATGATGTATTGGATGAGGTCGTTGCCGGGGCCGCCATCCACAAAATCGTCACCGCTGCCGCCACGGAAAAAGTCGTTGCCGGATCCGCCGAACATCTGGTCGTTGCCGGGTCCGCCGAACAACTGGTCGTTGTCGGCTTCGCCGAACAGCGTGTCATCGCCCGACCCGCCACTGAGGGTATCGTCACCCGGTCCGCCATGCAGCTCGTCGTCGCCCGCGCCGCCGAGGACGAGGTCGTTGCCGATACCGGAATCCCCGAACAGCGTATCGTTGCCCGGCCCGCCGTCGAGCGTATCGTCGCCATCGCCGCCCTCGAGAAAATCGTCGCCGCTTCCGCCGATGAGAGAGTCCCTGCCCTGCGCGCCGTCCAGCGTGTCGTTGCCGGCGCCGCCATCCGCGGTATCGTTGCCGATGCCGCCTCTGAAGCTGTCGGGCCCGTCGCCCCCGACGAACACGCGATCGGGGGACGGGAACTCGGAAATGTCGGTAAAGCCGGAAACGTCAAGGCTCTCGGCGCCGTCTTCGAAGGTGATCAGATCGATGCGATGGCCGCCGGGAGCGAAAAAACCCTGGATCGTGATGGTTCCGCCGCCGTAGACGCTGCTCACCGTGATGACGAGATCGCTGCCGCTCCGGCTGAACGCGACATCGTTCGAGCGGATGCCCGCCCCGAACGCCAGAACGTCGAACGACTTCGTCTCGTCGGCGACGAAGATGACGTCGTTCCCGTCGCCGCTTGCATAGCGGATGGTATTGAACCCCCGCCCGCCGTCGATGACATCGTCGCCGGCGCCGCCGGCCAGCGTATCATCGCCGAAGCCGCCGGAAAGGACATCGTTTCCGGCGCCGCCGGCGAGGGAATCGTCGCCGCGCCCGCCGTCGAGGGTGTCGTTGCCCGCGCCGCCGTCCAGGATGTCGTCGCCGCGCCCGCCGGCGAGCGAATCATTGCCGGCGCCGCCGTAGAGCGTGTCGTCGCCGCGCTCCCCGAAAAGCGTGTCGTCACCGCCGCCGCCCTGGAGCAGGTCGTCGCCGTTGCCGCCATAGAGCAGATCGTTGCTTGTGCCGGATTCGAGTACCATCGCGCCCTCGCTGACTGGTGGGCGGGGGCCGCGAACCTTACCTGAATCGAGCGCTCCCCCGTCGGTTTGAATGAATCAACAAATGCACAGAATTTCTGTGCTCAAAGTCAGTGCGAGGGGGAGTGCGAACAAAAATACTAACACAATTCACCGATTTTTCGCAGTGCTTATTTCGGGCGCCGATGGCCTGAGCGAGAATTGCCCGGATTTTCTCGCGAATGTAGGTGGCACCGGTGACGCGAGTAGTGGGGCGATGCTCCCGAATTGCCGTTCGGCCGATGCTGGACTCGATCGCCGGTTCAAGGCGATGGCCATGTTCGCACGTTGTACCGAAATGACCTTCGGTTTCGCGGATGTGGCCCGCCCGAATTCACAACGGCACAGGACCGACGGGGGAGCGCCCGGCGTTGACATTCGCCGGCCCTCTGGCTATTGCTCCGCGGCAGCGCGAAACGCGGCCCGGGTCCGGCCGATGGGTGCAGGAATAACATGAGCTTTACGATCGTCGATCAGGTGCCGGCGCGCATGAACCGCAGCCAGCTCGCGGTCCCCGGCAGCCGGCCCGAGCTGTTCGAGAAGGCCGCGAAATCTGCGGCCGACGTCATCTTCCTCGACCTCGAGGATTCGGTCGCGCCCGATGAAAAGTCGGCCGCCCGCAAGAACATCGTGCAGGCGATCGAGGACGTGGACTGGGGCGGCAAGACCCTGTCGCTGCGCATCAACGGCCTCGACACACCGTACATGTACCGCGACGTCGTCGATGTGCTGGAGCGGACGGGCGAGCGCCTCGACCTGATCATGATCCCCAAGGTCGGCACGGCCGCCGACGTCTACGCGCTCGACATGCTGGTCTCGCAGATCGAGACCGCGAAGGGCCGCAAGAAGCGGATCGGCTTCGAAATGATCATCGAGACGGCGCTCGGCATGATGAATGTCGAGGCCATCGCCGGCGCCAGCAAACGCAATGAATCGCTGCATTTCGGGGCCGCCGACTACGCCGCCTCGACCGGCGCGCGCACCACCGGCATCGGCGGGCCGCATCCCGATTACGGCGTGCTCACGGATGTTGTGGAGGGGGCGGCGCGCCGGTACCACTGGGGCGACATGTGGCACTATCCCATGTCGCGCGTCGTGGTGGCAGCCCGGGCGCACGGCCTGCGGCCAATTGACGGGCCGTTCGGCGACTATTCCGACCCGGACGGGTTCCAGGCCCAGGCGAAGCGGTCGGCGGTGCTGGGCTGCGAGGGAAAGTGGGCGATCCACCCCAGCCAGATTGCGCTGGCCAATGCCGTCTACAGCCCGTCGGAGGCGGAGCTCGCCAAGGCGCGGCGCATCCTGGAGGCGATGGCGCAGGCCCAGAAGGAAGGCAAGGGCGCGGTGTCGCTCGACGGCCGCCTGATCGACATCGCCTCGATCAAGCAGGCGGAAAACATGGTGCGCCTCGCAGAGCAGGGCGACGGCGACTGAGCCGCCCCGGCGTTGCGGACGGTTTTTTTGGTTTTTTCTGCGTGTCGGCCCCGGTATTAGGGTAATATTAAGTAAAATGATCGATAAGTCCGGGATGGGGGCGCATCTGGCATCCAATGGATGAAGAATGAAAACCTTTCTCGAATTCGAGCAGCCCATCGCCGAGCTTGAGGGCAAGATCGAGGAGCTTCGCCATCTGGCGGACGTCGACGAGCTCAACATCGTCGAGGAAATCTCCAAGCTCACGACCAAGAAGGACCGTATCCACCGCCAGCTCTACCAGAAGCTGGATCCCTGGCAGAAGGTCCAGGTGGCGCGGCATCCAGAGCGCCCGCATTTCGGCGACTATGTCGGCGGCCTGGTGGACAATTTCCAGCCGCTCGCCGGCGACCGCGCCTTTGCCGAGGATTCGGCGATCATCGGGGGGATCGGGCGGTTCCGCGGCTATTCCTGCATGTTCATCGGGCACGAGAAGGGCAGCGATACGGCATCCCGCGTCAAGCACAATTTCGGCATGGCCCGCCCGGAAGGCTACCGCAAGGCGATCCGCCTGATGGAGATGGCCGACCATTTCCAGCTGCCGGTCGTCACCCTGGTCGACACGCCGGGCGCCTATCCCGGGGTCGGCGCCGAGGAGCGCGGCCAGGCGGAGGCCATCGCGCGGTCGATCGAGACCTGCCTGAAACTGCGCGTCCCGGTGGTCAGCGCCATCATCGGCGAAGGCGGCTCCGGCGGCGCCATCGCGCTGGCCACGGCGAACCGCGTGCTGATGCTCGAACATGCGATCTATTCGGTGATCTCGCCGGAGGGCTGCGCCTCGATCCTGTGGCGCGAAAGCGATGAGGCCACGGCCAAGGCCGCGGCCGAGGCGATGAAGGTCACCGCGCAGGATCTGCTCAAGCTCGGCATCGTCGACAAGGTCGTGCGCGAACCGTTCGGCGGCGCCCACAGCAAGCCCGAGGATATGATCGCGGCGCTCGGCGACGCGATCGAGGAAGCGCTGGCCGAGCTGCGCGGCGTCGAGGGCGGTGCGCTGCGCGCCCGCCGCCGTGAGAAATTCCTGGAGATGGGCAGGAAAGGCCTCGGCTGAGGCCGCAAACTGCTCGCTGCTACTAGGGGAGAGGGCGCTGCCTTACGGGCAGCGCCCTTGTTATGGGCGTCTTATGGGCGTCCGGGAACGTCCGCCTATTCGGCGGCGGCGCGCCCGGCAAGCGGGGCCGGCGGCGCGAAGTCGCGGTCGTGGCGCAGGCTGGGGATCGCCTGCCGGGCCTGCTCCGACCGGGTCAGATCGACGTCGGCGATGATGTAGCCCGGCGCCTCGCCGGCATCGGCGACGACCTCGCCCCAGGGCGAGACGATGACCGCGTGGCCGAAGGTGCTGCGCCCGTCCTCGTGGTCGCCGCACTGGGCCGGGGAGAGGATCCACGAGCCGGTCTCGATCGCCCGGGCGCGCTGCAGCACATGCCAGTGCGCCTTGCCCGAGGTGCGGGTGAAGGCGGCCGGGGCCCAGATCATGCGCGCGCCGGCCTTGGCGAGCGCCCGGTAGAGCTGCGGGAAACGGATGTCGTAGCAGATCGTCATGCCGAGCCCGCCCCACGGCGTGTCGACCAGCACCGCCCGGTCTCCGGCCTCGAACAGGTCCGATTCGCGGTAGCGTTCGCCGCCCGGCAGGTCGACGTCGAACATGTGCAGCTTGTCGTAGGTCGCCACGATGGCGCCGTTCGGGCCGATCATGTAGCCCCGGTTGACCAGCCGGTCGTCAGCAACCTTGATGACCATGGAGCCGGCCAGCAGCCAGATATCGAGCTCGTCCGCCAGCGCCCGCCAGGCCGCAAGCGCCGGCTCGTCGGCCTCGCTGCGCGCCGTTTCCAGCGCGAGGCGGCGGCGCTGCTGGCACAGATTGGCGACCTCCGGCAGGCCCACGATCTGCGCGCCGTCGGCGTGCGCCGCGCGGATCAGCGCTTCCGCCGCCTCGATATTGCCGGAGATCTCGGTGCCGGATGTCATCTGGGCGCAGGCCGCCCGCACGGTATCGGTCATTTCTCTATCCCCAAGAGCGGATCGAGCTCGTCGTCGAGGTCGAGCTCGAACAGCTGGTCGCAGCCGCCGATCGGGCGGTCGTCGATGAAGATCTGCGGCACGGTCCGCGCGCCGGGCGCGCGTTCCAGCATCTCGCGTTTCTTCGCCCGGTCCATGGTGACGTCGATCTCGATGTACTCGACGCCCTTCTTGTCCAGCAGCCGTTTGGCGCTGTGGCAGTAGCCGCACCAGGGGCTGGTATAGATCTCGACCTTCGCCATCGTCGCCGGCTCGCTCCGTTTCTTGCCAGTGCGCCACATAGATAGGGCAGCTTTGGGAAATCGCCAAGAGATCATCGTGGTTCCGCCCGCGGGCGCACGACCCGCGCGAGGGTGAGGACATCGACCGCCGCCGCCCCCGCGCGCAGCAGCGTGCGGGAGCATTCCTCGACGGTGGCGCCGGTCGTCAGTACGTCGTCGAGGAGCAGGACCCGCCGGCCCTCCACCGCGGCCGCACCGCCCGGCCGCATGGCGAAGGCCCCGCGCACGTTGCGCCGCCGCGCCGCGGCCGACAGGCGCCCTTGCGACGGCGTCGCCCGCTGCCGGGCCAGGATATCGGGATGCACGGCAAGGCCGGTTTCGCGGCCCAGGGCGAGCGCCAGCATGGCGGCCTGGTTGTAGCGCCGCGCATAAAGGCGGCTGCGATGCAACGGGACGGGGACGGCGAGGTCGGCGTCGGCCACCAGGGAGGCGCCGGCCCGCGCCAGCCAGCGGCCGAAGGCGGGGGCCGGCCAGGTGCGGTCGCCATGCTTGAAGTCGAGCACCAGGCGCCGGGAGAGCTCGCCATAGACCAGGACCGCGCGAGCGCGCTCGAAGACCGGGTGGCGGGCCGTGCAGGCGGCGCACAGCGCCTCTTCCGGTCCCGGGTCGTATTCGAAGGGAAAACCGCAGCACCGGCACAGCGGCGGCGCCAGGAAATCGACAAGCGGCCAGCAGTCGCCGCACAGCGCGGTCTCGCGGTCGACCAGCGCGCGGCAGTTGATGCAGCGCGGCGGCAGGATCGAGTCCACGAGGCGTCGGACAGGGCGCAGAAACCCCGCGGCGCCGGGGCGCGACCGGTCCGGGCCGACGTCGGCAGGCATGTCCGGAGCCTCCCTGTTCCGGGTCTCGCACAACAGTAGCGCAACCCGGGCGGGACTGCACGCGCCGCGCTTTGTGCCTTGCCTCAAGGCACCGTATCGCCATATTCGACCTGTGATGAGCCCGACCGATTCGCCGCCGCCCGTGTTCGACCCGCGGCGCGTGCGCCTGCACCGGGAGCGCGCCGCGCCGGGCCTGGCGGCGCACGACTTCCTGTTCCGCGAGGTGGCCGAACGTCTTGCCGACCGGCTGCTCGACATCAAGCGCCGATTCCCGCTGGCTCTCGACCTCGGCTGTCATGGCGGCGAGCTGGCCCGCATCGTCGGGGACCGCGGCGGCATCGAGACGCTGCTGCAGTGCGATCCGGCACCGGCGATGGCGCGGCGCGCCGGCGGCCTCGCCCTGGCGGCCGATGCGGACGCCCTGCCGTTCCGCGACGGGGTGTTCGATCTCGTCGCCAGCGTCATGTCGCTCCACTGGGTCAACGACCTGCCGGGGGCGCTGGTGCAGATCCGGCGCATGCTTAAGCCCGACGGACTGTTCCTGGCGGCGCTGCCGGGTGCCGGTACGCTCGGCGAGCTTCGTGCCGCGCTGACCGAGGCGGAGCTGGAGGTCGCCGGCGGTGCCAGCCCGCGGGTCGCGCCGTTCGTCGACCTGCGGGATGCCGGGGCGCTGCTGCAGCGGGCCGGCTTCGCGCTGCCGGTCGCCGACGCCGACGCGGTCGAGGTGCGCTACGACGATATGTTCCGGTTGATGGCCGATCTGCGCGGCATGGGCGAAACCGCGGCGATGACCGGCGGGCCCCGCCGTTTCACCCGCCGCGCAGTGATGCTGCGTGCGGCCGAGATCTACCAGACGCGCCATCGCGGCGCCGACGGCCGCATCCCGGCGACCTTCCAGCTCGTCTGGCTGACGGGCTGGGCCCCGGACCCCTCGCAGCAGCAGCCGGCCCGCCGCGGCAGCGCCACCGCGCGGCTGGCCGACGCCCTGAAGGATGCGGGCAAGAGCCGGGGAGACGGAAAGCGCTGACGCGCATCGTGCTGGCGCCATGGCGCCATGGCGCCAGCCGGGGAAGCCGGCCGGACTGCGGCGGCATTCAGCGAAATTTAACGGCAAGGGGCGAAGATCCGGCCCATGACGCAGACCCCGTCAGACGGCGCAGCGGCCGCCATCAAGCTGCCGGTCTGGGGCACGGCGTGGGCGAGCTACCGTTTCCTTGCCGCCCACCCGCACGACCTCGTCCGCATCGGCTGGCTGCCGCTGCTCGCCCTGTTCGCGCTGAACCTCGCGTTCGGGACCTTCGATCCGGTGCCCGACATGGCCGACCCCCGGGCCGCTATGGAGCACGCCGGCACGATGATGGGCAAGGCGGTGACAAACGTGCTGATCCAGTCGGCCGTCGCCGCGATGACCCTCGTGGTCTGGCATCGTCTCGTGATGCTGGGCCACGGCACCGCGGGCCGGCGCCTGCCGATGCACGCCGGGTTGCGCGAGCTGCGCTATCTCGGCGCCTGGATGCTGATCAGCCTCGTGTTCCTCGTTCTGCTGGCCATCATAGACGTCGCGATCGTCGTCGCGGCGTTCCTGGCGATGGTGATCGCCCAGGGGATCATGATGTTCGCAAGCGGCGGCACGGGAATGGCGCTGGGCGGCCAGGACGAGCTGCTGACCCTGGTCGGCTGGCTCGCCATGCCCGTCGCCATCGTCGTCGCCATCTACTTCACCATCCGGCTGTCGCTGGTGCTGCCGGCCACGGCGACCGGCAAGGCGGCCGGTTTCGGCCGGGCCTGGTCGGTCAGCGCCGGCAACGGCGCGCGCATGGTGGCGGCCTCGCTGATCGTCATGGCGCCGCTGCAGCTGGCGGTGATGGGATTGACCGAGGCCGCACGCGCGGCGGCCGGTGCCTGGGCATTCTATCCGCTGGCGTTTCTCGCCAGCCTCGGATTTCTTCTGTTCATCCTGGCGACCGGCACGGTACTCTCCCTGTTCTCGCTGGGGCTCGACGGCGCCCCGGCGGAGGACCGCACACAGGAGACTGCCGGGGCCGCCACATGACCGCGACCACCAACCCGAACCCGACCCTGCCGGTCGCGGCCACCGTCGTCCGGGCGTGGCGGCTGGTCGTGACGCGTCCGGGCTATGCCCTGCGCACCGGATGGATCCCGGCGCTGGCCGTGTTCGGGATCGGCGTCGCGTTCGGCAGCGCCGGTCCCGTGGGGCCGGACCCGGGCACCGCGTTCTGGGCGATGATCGCCGCCATCGTGAACTTCGCCCTCTTGGTGCTGGCGCTGGTCGCCTGGCAGCGCAGCGCGCTGCCGGGGGCGAAGCGGCGGCGCGGCTCCTCGGCGCTGCGGCTCGGGCGGGCCGAGGTGCTGGCCATGCTGCATTTTCCGCTGGTCGGGTTCCTGTTCATCCCGCTGCTGCTGCCGGAGCTGGCCGAGAACCTGATGGCCCTGTCGTGGCGCGGCGCGATGAACCGCGACATCGTGCTGCCGGTGGCCGGCGTCGCGGTTCTGGTGTTCCCCGGCGGGCTCGTGCTGACCCGCGCCGCGCTGATCCTGGTGGCGATCGCCGAGGCCGGGTCGAACCCGATCGGTCTGGTCGACACGGCCAACCGCGTCTGGCGCCTCGGCGGCGGCAGCAGCCTCAGGCTGTTCGTCGTGCTCTACCTCTCGGTGCTGCCGGTGGTCGCGGCCCTGGCGGCGCTGCCGGACGCGCTGCCGGGCCCGGCACAGGCCGCCCTGCACGCCGTCCTGGTGACGCTCTATGTCTTGGTGGCCGGCGGCGCCCTGTCCCGCGCCTATGCCGCGCTCGGCGGCGCCGGGCCCGCGGCGCAGCGCCGGGCGCATCGCGCCGCCGGCTGACCGTCGCAGAGCCCCGATGACACCGGAGCCGGATTTGCCGCGCTGGGGCATCGTGTTCGAGGCATGGCGCCTGCTCATCGAGCATTCCGGCGCCGCCCTGCGCAACGCCATCCTGCCATTCCTGCTGCTGCTGGCGATGCACCGGCTGGTCGCGGTCGTCGCGCCGGCGGGACTCGAGGCCGTGGCCTGGCAGCTGCTTTACGTGGTGGTGTTCCCGGTGCCGGCCGCCCTCCTGCTGGTGCCGTGGTACCGGCTGATCCTGGCGGCGCAGCGGCCGGAGCTCGCCGGGCGCCCGGCCCGCTGGTGGTACACGGCCTTCATGATCCGCACCCTCGGGCTTGAGCTCATGCTGTTCGTCTTCCACCTGCCGTCGATGGTGACCGGCATCCTGGCGATGCAGAACGGCGAGACGCCGGATCCGCGGATGGCGCAGCTGACCGTGCTCTTCCTGGCGGCGCTGGCACCCGGCTTCTACCTGTACGCGCGCGCCGCGCTCAGCCTGCCGGCGGCGGCGGGCGAGGGGGACGACAGCTATCGCCGTTCCTGGCGCGTTACCGAGGGGGCGGGCTGGCGGATCGCCGGCATCGTGTTCGTCCTGTGGCTCATGTTCTTCATGATCAGCGGCATGACGTCGGGCGTGCCGCCCGGAGTCGCCAGCTCGGTGATCGGCGCCGTCATCGACGTGTTCCGCGAGCTGGCCATGGCCGCCGCCCTGGCGCTGGTCTACCTGCATTACGGCCGAACGCCGGTCGAGGACGTGTTCTCGTGAGCGGACGGTGGCGCAGGAATTGGGCGACTGCCATGAGCCGGACAGACAAGCCAGGAAAGGTCTTGCACGGCGCTTACGAGATGTGGCAGCGCTCCTAAACCCAGTCCCTTAAGATCGCGACCAGCGGGGCGTCGGCGGGGGGCATCGGGTAGTCGCGCAGCGCGTTCGGGCGCACCCATTTGAGCTCCTGGCCCTCCAGCGGCGTCACCGTGCCCTTCCAGCGGCGGCAGACGTAGAGCGGCATCAGGAGGTGAAAGTCGTCGTAGGCGTGGCTCGCGAAGGTCAGTGGCGCAAGGCAGCTCTCCGCCGTGTCGATCGCCAGCTCCTCGCGCATCTCGCGGATCAGCGCCGCTTCAGGGGTCTCGCCGTCGTGGATCTTGCCGCCGGGGAACTCCCACAGCCCTTCCAGGTGCTTGCCCTCGGGCCGGCGCGTGATCAGCACCCGGCCGTCGATGTCGACCAGCGCCACCGCGGCGACCAGCAGGATCGGCCTGGACGCGCCGGTCACGGTGCGCCCGCCCCGGTCCGCTCGAACAGGACGACCGTGCGCGCCTCGCCGGTCGACGGCACCGTCCGCTGCTCGCGGCCGGTCTCGACGAAGCCAAGCTTGGCGAGCACCCGGCGTGAGGCGGCGTTGCCTTCGGCCGCCGTTGCTGTGATCCGCGAGACATCCAGCGCGCTCCGCGCGAAGTCGATCATGCGGGTGGCCGCCTCGGTCGCATAGCCGCGGCCCCAGTGGTCGCGGCCGACCCAGAAGCCGAGCTCCGCCCGCGCCCCCTCGTCATGCAGGCCGACGCCGACGCCGCCGATCGGTGCGTCGCCGTCCTTCGCCACGATCATCAGGTCGAAGCCGCGCCCGGTGGCAAGACGACGCCACGCCGCCTTGACCAGCTGGCGCGCGTCGAACGCAACGAAGGGCTGCGGCGTGACCATCAGGAAATCGGCCATCACGGGGTCGTCCAGCAGCGCCACGATGTGCGACGCGTCGGCCTGGCCGTAGGGGCGCAGGATCAGCCGCTCCGTTTCCAGCGGCAGTTGCGCCATCGGGCTGCCGGCGGGCGGCGCGGCGGAGTCGTCGCGACCGTTCACTTGCCTGCCCTAGCTGCGGTAGTCGGCGTTGATCGCGATGTACTCATGGGTCAGGTCGCAGGTCCACACCCGGGCGCGGCCGCGTCCGATGCCTATGTCGACGGCGATGTCCACCGTGCGGCCCTTCAGGTGCCGGGCCACCGGCGCCTCGTCGTACCCGGGCACGCGCTGGCCGTCGCGGGTGATCTGGACCCCGCCCATGGCGATCGACAGGCGGTCGCGGTCGGCCGTCTCGCCGGCCTTGCCGACCGCCATGACGTTGCGGCCCCAGTTGGCGTCCTCGCCGGCGATCGCCGTCTTGACCAGCGGCGAATTGGCGATCGACAGGCCGATGCGCCGCGCCGCGCGCGCCGAGGCCGCACCGCTGACGTCGATGGTGATGAACTTGGACGCACCCTCGCCGTCCTTGACGATCTGGGTCGCAAGGTCGACCAGCGTGTCCTCGACGGCGCGGCGGACATCGCGCAGGACCCGGTCGCC
>JBFIFO010000109.1:0-13564 GCA_041602815.1 Alphaproteobacteria bacterium
AGCCACCGGTCCATCTGGTCAAGCGCCTCCCACAGGGCTGGATTATTGCATATAAATCCGCTGCCGAAGCCGCAACTAAACCGGGTGTCGACGACGATGATCACCTGGTTGTCGGCATGACCGTTCGCCTTGATCAGCCGGTCCCGCATCTCGAATGAATGGAAGCGCATGTGAATGTCGCCACCGGGCCGCAAATCGAGATAGTTGCGAAAATCGATGATCGGGATCTCCGAAAGACCGCCCCCGCCGTTGGTCAGGCGTCCGCCGCGATAGGCAAGGCGTGTGGCCGCCAGGTCCGTGTTCGTACGATCGGCAATGAAGTTCGCATCGATATCGAAGCCGCCGATCTTCTCATTCAGGTCGAGAAATTGTTCGATGGTGATCGTCCCGGCATTCAGTGCGGCCAACCCATATTGTACGCCCACATTATCGAGGGGGCGGCGCGCGAAACCCGTTGTTGCATCACGACCATACCCGTTCACGGCGTGGTCGAAGACCGTCGGCCGCGCGCCGTCGGGATTGAATACCGGGTCATAGCGAGCATCGGCCGGCACCACGTTGTCGAACTCGGCGGATAGCCGATCCGGTCGGTTGGGAACGGGGTCGATACGCGCTGCGCCCCGATCCATGTTGGCGATGCTGGCAAAGACGCCGAACCCTGAGACGGCGCGTTGCTGCTCCTCGCTCCAGGAAATGACACCCGCCGCGTTCGCCGCGTCGAAATAGTGCTTCAGCAGGCGCGAATCGCTGAGCAGCTGGACGGTCGCGAAGCCGACCTCCGGAAAACTCCGGCCGATCAGAATGCCATCGAACAGTCCAGGGTAGTTATCCGACGTCTGGTGACTTTGATACGAGCCACCGGAAGAGCCTAGGCCGAGCGTGTATGTCGGGACGCCGAACTGCTCCACGAAATACTCCTTGACCATCATGGTGGTCTCGGAAGAGAGGATGTCGGCGCAATTGTTGCGGTACCGGTTCAGCGAGGCGCCGATGGTGGCATAGCCTCGGGACAGCAGATCATCGATCAGCACGCCCGCCGTATCGCTGCCCTGTATGTACCATCCGCGCCGGCATCCGCCACCTTGCCGGTAGACGATCCGGCCATTCCATCCCGGCGTGCGGGTGAACGGATCAGGAAGCGGCATGCCGGGTTCGTGCAGGAATGCGATCTCATAGATGGCCCGATTGATGGTTCCGGTCTCGAGACGGATAATATATGGAACGGTATTCCCCTCGTAGGTCGTGGTCTCGGCGATGTCGTCGGGATAGGGGCCCGAAAGGAGGACCTTAAGGGTGCCGTCGGTCGACTTGTACAGATAGTCGACGCGCGTCCCAATCGAGCACTTCTCGTCCAGCGGCGGGCCCAGGGTTTGGCCGCCAAGGGCGCCGCTGCCCAACTCGAATTGTTCCGTCTGACAGAAGAACGGCTGTTCGTGCGGACCCGAGATGATCGGACCGGTGATCGGCCAGTTGGTCAACTCGAGCGTTGCGGAGGGACGGCCCTTGCCGCGTCCGTTCGCCGTCACCACCAAGCTGTTGCTGCCCACGGCCAGACCCGTCACCAGGCCGCGAAGGGCCCGGCGTCCGTCGACCGATCGAAAGACTCCCGTGACGTCGGTCCCGTTCAGGATCACGACGACCTGACGCTCGGGAACGTTCCGCGGGATGCCGATTTCAACGAGCACGTCACCGCCACTGACGAGCCAAGGCTTGGTCGAAAGGGCAGTGACACTGAACGCCATGCCCGGCGATCCGGCCGGATCCGGGTTGGCGATGCCTTTGCCAACGGAATTCAGATAAGCGGTCGATACTGCAGCCAGGACGGCCGCGACAACGAAGCGACGCATGTGTTTTCCTCCCTGCTGGAGGAGTTCTTTCGCTCCCTTTCTTGAAGATCGTTAACCATAACAGGGCCGTCAGGCATCCTCAATTACAACGACTTCAAATCTCGATTATCGGGTCAACTGGCCGAACCTCGACCAAGGCGCTGATGCCAGAGCTCGAGAAGGCCTGGACCGGCGTCGTCGAGGAGCACACCGGCAAGCCGGTCGGCGCCGTGTCCGACAGCGGCGTGGCGCCGGGCCAAGTCTGGCGCCGCGCGTCCGGGAGCGGCCGTCGTGCGCGTGAAACGATCCCCCTGGGACCCGCGGGAAACCCCAACGCATGGGGTCGTTCCACCGGGGCGGGCCGGCGGGGGCTCTGCTGCGGCCGTCGCCCCGGCCCCTTGCTCTCCGCAGGTTACGGCTTCGGGCACTCGCCCTGGCGGTCGACCGCGGTGCAGCCGCACAGCTCGATCTCGGCGGCCGTCGGGGCCGCGAGCACGCAGCCGAGGAACGCCTGGATCTGCGGCGTGTCGGTGCGCGCCATGATCGCCGAGCCGCGGCAGATCGCATCGCCCGAGCTGGTGATCGCGACCTGCAGCTCGACGCCCCGGTCGTCGTAGAACAGCGGGCCGCCGGAATCGCCGCCGCAGGTGCCCGTGAAATCCCGGGCCGGGTTCTGCGAGCCCATCATCAGGTTCTGGTTCTTGCCCATGAAGCTGATGAAGGCGGTGCCGGTGGTCGTCCAGCGCACGCCGAGCTTGGAGACGTCGTTCACCGCGCCGCCCTTGTTGCCGCCCTCGCGCGGGCGGTTGTGTGCCTCGCCGACGCCGTAGCCGACGGCGGTGAAGACCGCCGGGTCGCGCACATTGGCGATCGAGCGCAGGAACTGCGGGTGCGGCAGTGTGACCGGCTCGATGCCCGACAGATCGACGATCTCGCCGCCATGGGTGACCAGCGCGCCGCCGGAAAGCGGCAGCACCATGACGCCGTAGTCGAACTGCAGGTTGAAGGCGTTCAGCCCCTGCGGCCCGTATTCCTCGGGCAGCACCGGCTGCGCGCCGAGCACGTACTGGTGCGGCGACCAGCTGCTGGCCGAGATCTCCGGGATGTCGCGCGCGATCTCGGCATCGAACGAGACGCCGACGTCGATCAGCGTGCCGTTCGCGAGCCCGGCAAGGTAGAACGAGACGCAGTGGCCGGCGGTCAGGATGATGACACGCTCGTCGTCCTTGGCCAGGAGGCTGCCGGAACAGCGCCCGAAGCCGACGCCGTGGACGAGTTCGCCGTCGCGCGGCGGCCGGAAGCCCGACAGGCTGACGGTGTTGGGGTGCTGGCAGCCGACATTGGCCGCATTGTCGAAACAGTCCGGCTCGCCGAACGTGATGGCGCGTGCCACCGAAGGCGCCACCGCGAGCGCCACGCCCATGACGGCAAGACACGACAGATATCCGAGAGCCCTGAACAGAATGGTCATCGACCCTTCCTCCCTGTTGCTGCGTCGTTGCAATTCCCCCGTTGCAGGGAATCCTGCGGCGGCCGGTGGCGGCCGGCTCCGTCCTGCGCCGCCGCGCCCTGTCCGGGGCCGGCATTCGCATGCGTGCAGGCGGCAAGCGTCTGCCCAAGCGGGTCGGCTTGTCAAGGCCGATTGCGCGCGTCCCCGGCCGGCGCGGGGCGGGAATTCCGACGCGCTTCGCATTTCACGAACGGCCGTGCAAAGTAGCCCGATGGCAGGGATCCGTCGGCAGCAACGGAGGACCGGATCATGACGCACCCCCGGCGCATCGCGCTCCTCATGCTCCCGACCGTCGCCGTGGTCGCCGCGGTCTATCTGTTCGTGCCGCCGGTCCCGCAGGATCCCGCCTATCACGACTTCGCCGACCGGCGCGCGGTCATGGGCATTCCGCACGTCGGCGACGTCGTCTCGAACCTGCCGTTCACGCTGGCCGGCCTGGCCGGACTCGCGGCGCTGTTCCTCGGCTGGTTCGGGGTCCCGCGGGCCGACGCGCGGGCGCGCCTGCCCTATGCGGTGTTCTTCCTCGGCGTGGCGCTGGTCGGCCCCGCCTCGGCCTATTACCACTGGAACCCGAACTCCGAGACCCTGTTCTGGGACCGCGTGTTCCTGACCGTGGCCGTCATGGGGCTGGTCGCCGCCGTCATCGCCGACCGCATCCACCGCAGCCGGGCATCGGGCTGGATCCTGGCGCTGCTGGTCGGCGCCGGCTTCGCCAGCGTGCTGTCGTGGAGCGTCGGTGAGGCGCACGGGAACGGCGACCTGCGCGGCTATCTCCTGGTGCAGTTCTACCCGCTGGTCGCGGTGCCCCTGGTGCTGTGGCAGTTCCCCGATGGCCTGCGGGTGAAATCCCGATTCATCGCGTGGGCGGTCGGCTGCTACGTCGTGGCCAAGATCGCGGAGCTGTTCGATGCCGAGATCTTCGTCCTGCTCGGCGGCGCCGTCAGCGGCCACACGTTGAAGCACCTGCTCGCCGCGCTCGGCCCGGTCGCCATTATCGCCATGATGCGGACCTGGCCGCGCAGCGTCGCCCACCGCTACACCGCGGACGGCGCGGCGCCCCTGCGGTCCGGCACCTGACGATAACGTAGCCGGCGCCGCCGGGTTGCGTCCACAGGAAACAGGGGCGGTCCGGCTGGACCGCCCCTGTGGCAGATTGCAAGTCGCGAATATTGCACTCTGCTAATACTTTACTCCCGGATCCGGTCTTGACGAGGTCGGGCGCAGGGCGCCGGCGACCCCGTACAATGTCGCGATCCTATCTGCGGGCGTCGTCCGCGTTGCCGGCCTTGTGGTCCCGGTTGTCGCCCTTGTCGATGGCGTTCTGGTTGCGGTCCTTGCCCTTCTTGCCCTTTTTGCCCTTGTCGCCGCTGTCGCCGGTGTCGCCGGTGTCGCCGGCATCGTTGCCGGCCGTGGCACCGTCGCTGGCGCCGGCATCGTCGCCGCCCTTGGCGTCGTCGTTCCCCGCCGCGGCGCCGTTATCGTCCGCGCCCTGGTCGGCGCCCGCGTCGGAGCGGCCGTCGACACCGGCGCTGTCGCGCGACCGTGCATTGTCGCGGCCGTCGCGGTTGTCCTCTCCCGGCACCGAAACGCCCATGTCGGGCGCGGTCGCCATATCGGCAAGTGCCGCCTGTACGCACTCCGACGAGGCTTCGCTGCATGCGGCCATAAAGTTGCTACCACCCTGCAGGCAACCGCCAAGCGCAAAGATCGCCGGAACAATCACAATAAACTTCTTCATCGTTCAATCCCCATTTCTGCCGCCGTTTCCATTGGGATCCCGAATCCCTGCCGGAATGTTTGGATCCGCTGCCCGGTTCGGGCCACCCTCCGGCGGCTCGCGTCAGACGACGCAAGGATCGTGCCAAAATCGGCGATACGTGGAGAAACTGGGCCTTGCGGTGCGTGCCGCCCGGCCCGCGCGGTCGGCACCGTGTCAGACGGGGTCGTCGCAGGCCGCGCACAATGCCGCAAGGTCGCGCCAGCCGATGCGCGTGTCGGGCATGTCGGCGCCGGCGAACGGGTCGATCCCGGTCCCGTCCGGCTGGCCGCCGAGGCGCCGGTAGAACCTGATCGCACCGCGGTTGGCGTCGTAGACGCGCAGGCAGACCGAGGACGCATGCTCGGCCCGCAGGCGCGTCGCCGCGCATCCCATCAGCCGCCGGCCGAGGCCGCTGCCGCGCCAGCGGGCGGCCACGTGCAGGCTGTCGATGACCGCGTCGTATCCGGGCTCGCCCCCACGTCTCACCGCGATGAAACCGGACGGCACGTCGCCGTGGCAGGCGACGAGCACGAAGCCGGCTCTCGGCTCGGACAGCAGCGCGCGCCAGTGGCGCCGCCGTTCCTCGTCGACATCGCCGTCGAGATAGGCGTCCGGCAGGACGCCGCGATAAACCTCGCGCCAGCTGTCCGCGTGCAGCGCCGCGACGACGTCGGCGTCGGTGGCGGTGGCCGGGCGGATCAGCGGCGGTTCGGGACCGGGAGGTGACGGCATGGCGGCAGCTTGGCGGTCGGTCCGCCATCGGGCAAGGAAAAACGCGGCCGAATGCGGTGCGGCCCTCAGGGCGCGGCCGGCGGCGCTGCAACGGGCGGAGAGAACCGCTGGTGCTCGAGGAAGGCCAGCACCGCCGCGACCGTCTGCGGCCGGTTCATGACGACGGCGTGCGGCGCGGGCACCCGAACCCAGTCGGTAGCGCCGTCCAGACGGGTCTCGGCGACCCGCACGATGAGGTCGTCGTCGCCTTCGAGCAGGGGGTTGTAGCCGGCTTTGCCGCGGCCGGCCGCGACGATGCCGATGGGCACGTCGGGCATGGGCAGGGTCGCGACGTGCGCCGTGGTCGCGTCGAACAGGCCGCGCCACAGCAGCCAGTTGACCGGCGGCACGTATTGCAGCACGTCGGCCATCGCCGAACCCTGGTTCGGCGGTGCGATCATCACCACCGATTCGACGGCGATGCGGTCGCGCCATGCGGCGTCGCGCGCCAGCAGCTCGCGCACCAGAAGGCCGCCGAGACTGTGGGTCACGAAACTGATGCGGCGTACCCCGTCAAGGTCGGCAAGCAATGCCTCCAGGGTATCGGCATTGGCGGCAAGGCTGCGGCGGGTGCTGGGGTAGCCGATCGCCGCCACGCCGTAGCCGGCGTCCCTGAGGGCCCGTTCCAGACCGCGGAAGCTCGCACGCGAGCGGCCCAGCCCGTGGACCAGCAGCACCATGTGTTCGCGATGGGGCGCGATGCTGCGCTCCGCGCGAAGGCGCTCGAACGCGGCGCGGCAGGCGTCGTATCGACCCCAGCAACGGCGTATGTCGCGCGGGTCCAGCAGACGCGCGTGACCGGTCAGGACGTTCTCCTGAATGCGCCAGCCGCCATACAGGTAGCGGTCTGCCCACACCTGGCGGCCGCCCAGGGTCGGCAGCGCGACATTCGGCCAGGTTGCGGCCTGATTCGCCATCGCCGCGTCGCTCAAAAGCCCGCACAGGGCGAGAAACAGCCCGAACCGCAACCGTGCCGCATGCCGCAATGCTCCACTTTTCCTCAATGAAACCAAAATCGTAGCCTCTTCCGGTCGATAATCGGTATTGGCCGATAATAAATGAACTATGTTCAATAATTCCCGCCCTGTCAAGCCCTTTGTTATAGTGGCGGCCGTGATTTCGGATGCGGTGAGTCGGTCTGGCGGGACCATCCTGTCGAACGGCGTCCCGTGGAAACCCGGTTCGCTTCGGGTTTCCCGGATGCCACGCGAAGATCGAGGCGGCGATCCGGACGGTATGGCGGGCGAACCCGCGCATCAATCCCCGAGGAGGGGCGCCGTGGGCGCCAGGTCTGTATGAAACGAGCGTTGGTTGTGGCGATGGCTGCTGTGTTGATGGCGGGATGTTCGGTCAAGAAGATGGCGGCCAATGCGGTCGGCGATGCGCTGGCGGACGGTGGCGGCGTGTGGATGTCCGACAATGACCCGCAGCTGATCAAGGAGGCGATCCCGTTCGGCCTGAAAACCAATGAGAGCCTGCTCGAGATCTCGCCCAGGCATCTCGGGCTGCTCGAGGCGACGGCCCAGGGCTTCGCCGCCTATGCGTTCCTTCTGAAAGAGGAGGCCGATCGGGTCGAGGCGCAGGACCTGAAGCGGGCGCGCTGGCTGCGCGGCCGGTCCAGCAAACTTTTCGTGCGCGGCCGCGACTATGCCTTGCGCGGGTTGGAAGTGCGCCATCCCGGATTCACCGAGAGCATCCGGAGTGACCGCGATGCGATCCTGGCACAGACGGATGCCGGGGATGCCGACCTGCTCTACTGGGCCGGGGCATCGTGGGCCGGGGCGTTGAGCGTCGCCAAGGACAACCTGACCCTGATCGCGGAGTTCCCGACCGCCGGGGCCCTGGTCCAGCGTGTGCTCGACCTCGACGACGGTTACGGCGACGGCGCGGCGCACGAGTTCCTGATATCCTACGAGGCGGGACGGCCGGGCGGCAGTCTGGACGCGGCCCGGGGCCATTACCGGCGGGCGGTCGAGCAGTCCCGCGGCGAGCGGGCCTCGGTCTTCCTGGCACTCGCCGAATCGGTTTCGGTGGCAGAGCAGGATGTCGGGGAATTCCGCGCGCTGCTCGACCGGGCCCGGGCGATCGACCCGGACGACAAGCCGAAAACCCGGCTGCTGAACATCATCGCCCAGGAACGGGCGGACTGGCTGGAATCCCAGATCCCCGAGCTGTTCCTGGTGACGCAGTAATCGAAAGTAGCCCGATCCATGATCCGGTCGGTCCTGTTGGCACTCGGCATCCTGGCGACCCTGTCGCCGGCAATGCCCGCGGGGGCCGGGACGATCAAGCTCGCCACGATGGCGCCGCGCGGCTCGCCCTGGCACGAGATCCTGCTCGATATGGCAAAGGAATGGGAAGCGGCCGGGGCGGGTCAGTTGACGGTTCGGATCTATCCCGGCGGCGTCCTGGGCGACGAACCCGACGTGATGCGCAAGATGTCGATCGGGCAGCTTGATGCCGCGATGGTGACCACCACGGGCCTCACGCAACTGGTGCCGGATATCTGGGTCTTCGCCCTGCCGATGATGATCCGGTCGTACGATGAACTGGATTTCGTGCGCGACCGGATCGCGCCCGAGCTGGAGGCCCAGTTCCGAAAACACGGCTTCGTCATCCTCAACTGGGGCGAGGCGGGGTGGGTCCGGTTCTTCTCCAGACGGCGGGTCGAGACCCCCGACGATCTCCGCCGGCTGAAGCTCTTCGTGTGGGCCGGCGAGCCGGTCCTCGAGACCGCCTGGAAGGAGCAGGCCTTCAGTATCGTGCCGCTGCCGGCCACCGAACTGTTCTCGGCGCTGCAATCCGGGATGGTCGACGCCTATTCGACGACGGCGGTGGCATCGCTGTCCTTCCAGTGGTTCGGGATGGCCCCCTTCATGCTCGACCTGAACTGGGCGCCCCTGGTCGGCGCCACGATCATGCGCCTCGAAAGCTGGCGGATGCTCCCCGAACCGGTCCAGCTGAAGATCAAGGCGGCAGCCGACGAGGCGGGTCGCCGTTTCCGCGAGCGAACCCGCGCATTCGAGGCCGACGCCGTGACGGTCATGGAGTCGCATGGCCTGACGGTGACCCGCATGTCACCGGAGGCTTACGCGCAGTGGGAGAGGGGTGCGCATGGCGCCCGCGAGATTATCCGCAACCGTTTCGTATCGCCGTCGCTGGCCGAACGGACGGAACACCTTTTGCGCGAATACCGGTCCGGGCTCGTACAATCGGGGCGCAATAATTAACTTTCGATTACAATTTTGCCGCCTATTATTCGGGCATCCTGGATCGACAAGGTGGAACGATCATGACGGTAAGGCTGCTTGCGGCGCTGACGGCGCTGGTTTGGCTGTTCGGCGTCGCCGGGGCTTCGGCGCAGACGATCAAGCTCGGGACCCTGGCGCCGAAGGGCTCGCCGTGGTTCGATATCCTGCAGGATATGACGGCCGAATGGAGCGCCGCATCCGGCGGCTCGATCAAGGCGCGCATCTATCCGGGCGGCTCGATCGGCGACGAAACGGACATGATCCGCAAGATGCGGATCGGCCAGCTCCATGGAGCGGTGCTGACAAGCGAAGGACTTGGCAGGATCGTGCCGGAGATCCGCGTCCTGCAGATGCCGATGTGGTACCGTTCGGACGAGGAGCTGGACCATGTCCGGGCCGGATTGACCCATGAAATCGAGGCCCTGTTCGAAGCGCGCGGCTTCAAGGTCCTCAACTGGGGCGACATCGGCTGGGTCCGGCTGTTCACGACCTCTCCCGCGCTGACGCCGAGCGCCCTGCAATCGCTGAAGCTGTTCTGCTGGGCCGGAGATCCGAAATTCTGCGATGCCTGGGCGAAGCAGGGATTCACACCCGTGCCGCTGGCTTTTACGGACATTTTCAGCGGCCTCCAGTCGGGCATGATCGACGCCATTTTCACCGCGCCGGTTCCGGCGCTGTCCTATCAGTGGTTCGGGATGGCGAACCAGATGACCGACGTTAGAATGATCAAGATGATCGGCGCCACCATCATCACCATGAAGGCGTGGAACAAGATCCCGGCGGAGATTCGCGCCCGGGTGCTGGCCTCGGCCGCTGCAGCCGGCCAGCGCAGTGACGAGCGGATCCGGGGGTTCGAGGATCAGTCGATCGAGGTCATGCAGGAATACGGTCTGACCGTGCACCCGCTGACTCCGGAACAGCGCCACATTTGGGAGACGCGGTCCCGCGACGCGTATTCGGCCCTGGTCGAAGGCGTCGTGCCGCCCGACCTGTTCGCGCGGGCGGAGCGCCTGCGCGAGGAGTTCCGCAGCCGGCGCGCCGGCACAGACTGAAATGCCAGTGATGCCGGCCCTGCGACGCGTGGCCGGCATCGGCCGGGGCGCCGAGTCCCTCGGTGCCGCCGCCGCGATTCTTGCCATGGCGATCCTGCCGGTGGCCGAGATGCTGCTGCGCCCGTTCGGCATCAGCATTCCCGGTTCGCACAGCTTCGTCCAGCACCTGACGTTGTGGGTCGCGTTTCTCGGCGCGACGATCGCGGCCCGCGAGCGCCGGCACCTGACCCTGTCCACCGGGCTGAAGATCCTGCCCGTCCCCTGGTCCGGCTACGCCGACATGCTGGCGGTGGCTGCGACAACCTCCGTCTCGGCCGGCTTGTTCTGGGCCAGCCTCGAGTTCGTCCGCACGGAATACGCATTACCGCTCGGCGGCCAGGGTATGTGGCTGCCGATCTGGCTCATGGAGACGGTCCTGCCGCTGGCCTTCGCCGTGATGACCGTGCGCTTCATCCTGCAGGCGCCGGGACCGGCGGGCAAGATCGCCGGACTGGCGGGCATTCCGCTGGCCGCCGTTCTCGGCCTGTGGGTCGTGCCCGCGGCGCCACAGCTCGCCCTGGTGCTGGTTGCGCTGCTGCTGGTCGCGGCGGTTCTCGGGGCGCCGATCTTCGTCGTCATCGGCGGGGCCGCGCTGACGCTGTTCGTCGGCAGCGAGGTTCCGGTCGCCGCCGTGCCCGTCGAGACCTACCGCATCGTGGTGTCGCCCTCGATCCCCGCGATTCCGCTGTTCACCCTGGCCGGCTACCTGTTGGCCCAGGGCAAGGCGGGCGACCGCCTCGTCGACCTGTTCCGGGCCCTGTTCGGCTGGCTGCCCGGCGGACTGCCGATCGTCACGACGCTGGTCTGCGCCTTCTTCACCACGTTTACCGGCGCCTCCGGGGCGACGATCCTTGCCCTCGGCGGCCTGCTGTTGCCGGTGCTCATCCAGAACCGCTATTCGGAGCGGTTCTCCCTCGGCCTGCTGACTGCCACCGGCTCGATCGGCCTGCTGTTCCCGCCCAGCCTGGCGGTGATCCTCTACGCGGTGATCGCCAAGATCCCGATTCCCGACCTGTTCGTCGCCGGCATCGTGCCCGGCGCGATCATGGTCGGCGCGGTCTGCCTGTACGGTGTCTGGCGCGGCCATGCCGACGGGACCCCGCGGGTGCCGTTCGACGGCCGCGCGGCCCTGGCGTCGCTCAACGCGGCCAAGTGGGAAATCGTGCTGCCGGTCATCGTTCTGGTCGGCATTTTCGGCGGCTACGGCACCCTGGTGGAGCTGTCCGCGGTCACTGTTGTGTACGTCCTGGTCGTCGGCCTGCTGATCCACCGCGACCTCGACGTGCGGACCACCGTGCCGGCCGGGGTCGTGCAGTGCGTCACCCTGATCGGCGGCGTCTTCACGATCCTCGGCGTCGCCATGGGGCTGACCAACTACCTCGTCGACGCGCAGATCCCGATGCTGGCCGCCGACTGGGTCGAGGCCCATGTCGAATCGAAGCTGGTGTTCCTGCTGGCCCTCAACCTCTTCCTGCTGATCGTCGGCTGCCTGATGGACATCTTCTCGGCGATCGCCGTGGTGGTGCCGCTCATCCTGCCGATCGCCGCCGCTTTCGGCATCCACCCGCTGCACCTCGGCATCATCTTCCTCGCCAACCTGGAGCTGGGCTACCTGACGCCGCCGGTCGGCATGAACCTGTTCCTCGCCGCCTACCGGTTCGACAAGCCGGTCGTCGAGATCTGGCGCGCCGGCGTGCCGTTCCTGCTCCTGCTCGCCCTGGTGGTGCTTCTGGTGACCTACGTACCCTGGATCGTCCTCGGGGTGCCCGCCTGACGGGAACGGGCGTCCCGCGGCGCCGGCCCGCCGTCAGGTAATTCCGCAATATCGCAAAAAAACCAAAATCTCCGCTCACGGACCGCCGCGACGATATATCGCAGCCCTGCGACCATATGCACTTTGACGCTAATTTGCGACGAATGCACCATAAAACCAGCATTTCGATGCTCGTCGGTCTCGGGTGCCAGGGGACTGCACGGAAAGGCATTCTGGCGCGCCTGAGGCGGGTATCTGAGAGATTTTGCTCCGGTTGCTAAAATACAGGTTTCGAGGCGTTACTATAATCATGTCGATCGGGGCAGCGTGATGGGGAAAGGACGAAGTAAATGACACTTTCACGCAGACTCTACTCTTCAATATCCAAAGCAACGGCCGTGACCGTCGCAAGTATTGGCCTGGTCATGGTCGCCGGAGCGGGAGCCGCGCAAGCGGAGGGCAGCGGCGCCGGCATCGCCGGCAGCCCGCATGATTTCTCGCTGGCAGGAAGCTGGAACCTTAATGCCGAGATCTGCCAGGTCTGCCACTCGCCGCATGATAAAGCCAAGGCGATCGAGACATACCGGAACGGTTTGTTGTGGAACCATCAAGTCAGCAGCCAGACTTACACCCTGTACGATTCGGCGACGCTTGACGGGACAATTGCTCAGCCGGACGGCACCGCCAAGCTGTGCCTCAGCTGCCATGACGGCTCGATCGGTATCGACCAGTTCGGCGCTAACGTCGGAGGGCCGGGAACCATATTTATGGCCGCTGATTTTGGCGCGGTAAAGCAGATCCCGAACACATCGGTGGCGAACGACTTGTCGGGCACGCATCCGATCTCGATCGTGTACGATCCTGCCGCGGACTCCGGGCTGAATCCGGTTACCACCCCGGTGGGAACTGGCGGCGTCAGCAGTGGCACCATCGCCGACGTGCTCGACAACGGCAAGGTGCAGTGCTCGTCGTGCCACGACGTGCACGACTCGGCGGGCGAAGCGGTTCCCGCCACATTTCTGCTACGGGTGGCACAGAGAGCCGCGCAGGGCGGTACGGCCTCCGGCCTGTGCCTGACCTGCCACAACAAGTAGGCCAGCGACTTCGTTAAGGTCGACATATCGCCAGACTGGAAGGGGGGCCTCGGCCCCCCTTTCCTTGCCCCGCTCACGCGGCAACGAAGGACGGCTCCAGCGGCGCACAATATCATCTTTCGCCATGACCAGGCAGCGCCGCCCGTACGTTCTACGGGCCGCGTTTTTGACCAAGATCAAGGTCCAGATACACGATCTTTGCGACTCTTTTGCGGATCATTTTCGGTGGCCGCGCCACCGATCCGGGCCACGGAATGTGGTCTCAATTCAATGCCCAGGTAGGGCTGGCCTGCGCGGCCGTACGCGCCCACGTGTGCGGAGCGCTGCGCCCGCCGGACAGAGGAGAGTTCTGGCAATGATGGTTCGAGGGAACAAACGACGATCACCCGGCAGCTTCATGCGGCGTTTGGCGGCGCTGTCCGGCGTCCTTTTGCTGTCCGCCGGTGCCACCGCGCCGCAGGATGAGGGAACCGTCTTCTACCCGCCGCTGCCTGAGCTGCCGCGGCTGC
>JBFIFO010000110.1:0-13400 GCA_041602815.1 Alphaproteobacteria bacterium
GCGGGCCCGGCGCGAGGGCCGTGAAGGCATACCGCCAGCCGACGAGATCGACCAGCCAGGGGACCATGTGGATCGTCACCAGGGTCAGCAGGAATCCCATGCTCGTCTGGATCGTCAGCATGGTCCCGACGAGCCCGCGCTCCGACAGTTCGGCGATGCTGGCCGAGAACTGCGGCGAGTCCGCCACCACCGCGAATCCCCAGACAAGGCAGAGAGCGACCAGCACGGCCGGGCTGCCGCCATACAGGAACCCGGCCGCGACCGCACAGCTGCCGCTGACCGCCATCGCCAGCATGGTGAGCGTCGTCCGGCCGAGGCGGTCGGCGAACAGCCCTCCCGCAACGCAGCCGACCCCGCCGGCGGCGATGGTCGCGAAGGTCGCCAGGGCGGCCCATGCGCCCGCCGAATCCCCGGCGTCCGCGCGGAGCGCGAAACTCGCGTTCAGGAACACGCCGATCCAGGCCCACATTGCGTAGAGCTCCCACATGTGGCCGAGATAGCCGAGGTTGGCAAGGCGGAGCGAGCGCACCTTCAGCGCCGCCAGCGCATGCCGCGGATCGAACGGCGGCGGCTTCGCGGTGTTGGGGCCGATGCCGGCGAACCCGATCGCAAGCGCCGCGACAAGCGACGAGCCCGACGCGGCCGCCAGGGTGAAGCGCCAGTCGATGCCGCCCAGCGCGTTGAACAGGTGCGGCATAGCGGTACCGAGGGTCAGCGCACCGACGAGCAGGCCGACGAGATATCCCATGTCGCCGCGCGCCCAGGTGGTCGCCAGCTTCATGCCCACGGGGTAGATGCCGGCCATGCACATGCCGGTCACGAACCGCAGCGCGACGACGGTGGACGAGGCCGGATCGACGAGCAGGATCGCGGCGTTCGCGCCGGTCGCAACCAGGGCCGCACCCATAAAGAAGCGCCGCGGATCGAGGCGGTCGGCAAGGCCGAAGAAGGCGCTGAGCAGGGTTCCCGTAACGAACCCGACCTGCACTGCGCTGGTGAACAGCGACGCGGTCACATCGTCGAGCCCGACCTGCGCCTGCAGGGACGGCACCACGGCCGAGGCGGACAGCCACAGGGCCATGGCAGCGATCTGGCAGAAGGCAATCAGCGCCAGCGACGAACCGCGCCGGAGGTCCATGACCCGCGTCTCTCCCTCTCTTTTCTGCACGATAGTACACAAGCGCGCCGAAACCCGATTGTTTTCTTGCCGCGGCCCCGGGCACCCGCGCGATGGGGTTGCGCGGGCGCCGCGGACGTATTACGTCGAATGAGCGAACGGCATATGCGGAAGGACGCGCGGCGATGACCGAACATTACGATACCAAGGTCCTCATCATCGGCTCCGGCCCGGCGGGGTACACGGCGGCGATCTATGCGGCGCGGGCCAACCTGCACCCGGTCATGGTGTCGGGCCTCGAGAAGGGCGGCCAACTGACCATCACCACGGATGTCGAGAACTATCCCGGTTTCGCCGAGACGATCCAGGGCCCGTGGCTGATGGAGCAGATGCAGGCCCAGGCCGAAAAGGTCGGGACCAAGGTCATCGAGTACGACCTGATCACCGAGATCGACCTGTCGCGCCGGCCGTTCCGCGCCAAATCCGACGCCGGCCGGACCTTTTCCGCCGAGACGGTGATCATCGCCACCGGCGCGCAGGCGCGCTGGCTCGGCCTCGAATCGGAGCAGAAATTCCAGGGCGCGGGCGTGTCGGCCTGCGCGACCTGCGACGGCTTCTTCTTCCGCGACCGGGCGGTCGCGGTGATCGGCGGCGGCAACACGGCGGTCGAGGAATCGCTGTACCTGTCGAACATCGCCAGCAAGGTCTGGCTGGTCCATCGCCGCGATGAGTTGCGCGCGGAGAAGATCCTGCAGGACCGGCTGTTCCGCAATGCGAAGATCGAGCCGATCTGGGATAGCGTGGTCGAGGAAATCACCGGCGAGGAGATGCCGCCAGCGGTCACCGGCCTGCGCCTGAAGAACGTCCAGACCGGCGACATGCGGGAGCTTCCGGTCGACGGCGTGTTCATCGCCATCGGCCATACGCCGGCCAGCGCCCTCTTCAAGGGCCAGGTCGAGATGGACAGGGGCGGCTACATCATCACCAGGCCGGATTCGACGGCGACCAACATCCCCGGCGTGTTCGCCGCAGGCGACGTCAAGGACCAGGTCTACCGGCAGGCGGTCACCGCGGCCGGCATGGGCTGCATGGCCGCGCTCGAGGCCGAGCGGTTCCTCGCCGAGCACGAGCAGGAGAAGAGCGCGGCGGCCGAATAGAACCCCGTCAGTAAAGCGCGCGCACCGCCCGGCGGTAGTCCGCGGCGATCGCATCGGCGCGGACGTGCCTTCCGTCCTCGACCACCCATCTGCCGCCGGCGAGGACACGCCTGACGAGGCCGCCATCGCCGGCGAACACCAGCGCATCGAGAATATCGTCGCCGTCGCGGCCCTCGAGGCAGGGATGCGTGTGGTCGAGCACCAGGATGTCGGCGCGGCGCCCATCGGCGATCGCACCGACGGCCTGGCCCAGCGCCTGCGCGCCGCCGGCGAGTGCCGACCGCCACAGGGTGCCGCCAGCCGACGGGCTGGCCGCACTGGCGGCGACGATGCGCCTGCGGCCGACGAGGCGCTGGCCGTATTCGAGCCAGCGCAGCTCCGCCGCCGGACAGACCGAGACGTGGCTGTCGGAGCCGATGCCGAACCGGCCGCCGCGGTCGAGAAAGGGCCGCAACGGGAACAGCCCGTCGCCGAGATTGGCCTCGGTGCTCGGGCACAGGCCGACCACGGCGCCCCGCGAAGCGATGCCGGCGATTTCGGATTCGGTGACGTTCGTGGCGTGAACGAGGCACCAGCCGGCACCGACCTGCGCGTTGTCGAGCAGCCACTCGACCGGCGTCGCGCCGCTCCACTCGAAACAGTCCGAGACCTCGCGCACCTGCTCGGCGATGTGAATGTGGATCGGGGCCTGCGGCGCGCCCGCCCTGATCGATTCCGTGGCCTCGCGGATCTCGGCCGGCGCGACGGCGCGCAGGGAGTGGACCGCCAGGCCGGCCTGCAGCCGGGTCCCGCCGCCGGCCTGCAGCGCAGCCCCACATACCGCAGCGACGAATGCAGGGTCGGCGCGGAACCGGCGCTGCGATTCGTTCAGCGGCCCGCCGTCGAAACCGCCCCGGGTGTAGAGCACCGGCAGCAGGGTCAGGCCGATGCCGGCGGTCTCCGCGGCCCGCACCACGCGCAGCGCGGTCTCGGCCGGGTCGTCGTAGCGCCCGCCGTCCGGCCGGTTGTGCAGGTAGTGGAATTCGGCGACCGACGTGTAGCCCGCGCACAGCAGCTCGGCATAAAGCTGTGCCGTGATCGCCTCGATGTGCCCGGGATCGAGGCGCGATACGAGATCGTACATCGTCTGGCGCCAGGTCCAGAAACTGTCCTCGCCCTCGCCGGCGCGCTCGGCGCGGCCCGCCATGACCCGCTGAAAGGCGTGCGAGTGCAGGTTCGGCATGCCCGGCACCGCGATGCCGGCGGCATGATCGCCCGCCGCCTTCGCGTCGCGCGTGATGCCGGCGATGCGGCCATCCTCCGGCGCATACCGGATCAGCACGTTGCGCGCCCAGCCGTCCTGCAGCAGGGCCCGCTCGGCGAACAGCGACTGTGTGACCGGTGCCGCCACGATCCCCTGCCTCCCTTGCCGCTTGCGGCGCGCTGCGAACGTCGTCCATAACGATAGAACGGTTGCGGGGAAAGGGCACGGGGAATGTGGGACGACATCTGGATCGGCGGCGATATCGCCACCATGGCGCCCGGCGGCCCGCCCTACGGCACGATCCGTGACGGCGCCATCGCCGCGGCGGGCGGTGTGATCGCCTGGACCGGGCCGACGGCCGAGCTGCCCGGCCCGCCGGACCGTCTTGCGGCGCGGGTCCACGATGCGGCCGGTCGCTGGATCACACCGGGACTGATCGATTGCCACACCCACCTCGTTTACGGCGGCAACCGGGCGCGAGAATTCGAGCTGCGGCTCGAGGGCGCGAGCTACGAGGAGATCGCACGGCAGGGCGGCGGCATCGTGGCGACCGTTACGGCGACCCGGGCGGCCAGCGAGGACGACCTGTTCGCCGCATCGGCGCCACGGCTGGCGGCGCTAACGGCGGAGGGCGTGACCACGGTGGAGGTCAAGTCCGGCTACGGCCTCGACGTCGAGACGGAAATGAAACAGCTTCGCGTCGCCCGACAGCTGGGCGAAGCGCACGGTGTTACCGTGCGCACGACGTTCCTCGGGGCGCACGCGGTGCCCGCGGAGCGCGCCGGGCGGCCCGACGACTACATAGACTTCGTGTGCCGCGAGTCGCTGCCGGCGACGGCACAGGCCAGGCTGGCCGATGCCGTCGACGCCTTTTGCGAGTCGATCGCCTTTTCACCGCGGCAGGTCGCCCGGGTCTTCGATGCGGCCAAGAGGCTGGGCCTGCCGGTCAAGCTGCACGCCGACCAGCTCTCGGATCTGGGCGGCGCGGCGCTGGCCGCGCGATACGGCGCCCTGTCGGCGGATCACCTTGAATACACGGGTCCCACCGGCGTGCGGGCGATGGCGAAGGCGGGCACCGTCGCCGTCCTGCTGCCGGGCGCCTTCTATACCTTGCGGGAATCACAATTGCCCCCGGTGGCGCTGCTGCGCCAACACCGGGTGCCGATCGCCATCGCCTCCGACTGCAATCCCGGCTCGTCGCCCGTCACGTCATTGCTGCTGATGCTCAACATGGCCTGCACGCTGTTCCGTCTGACGCCCGAGGAAGCGCTCGCCGGGGCGACCCGGAACGCCGCGCTGGCTCTCGGCCTCGGCGATACGCGCGGCATGCTCGCCAAGGGCATGGCCGCCGATTTCTGCGTCTGGGACATCGCGGAGCCCGCCGAACTGGCCTACCGCATCGGCTACCTCCGCCCCGAGCAAATCGTCAGGAACGGAATAGCCCGCACCTGAAGGTCGTTGTTAATAGTACCAGAGGAAACAAAAGTTGGGCATAAGGGCGCAGGGATACTGCGGAATCCCAGCGGGGCAGGACTATGGGGTTTATCGACGAGATCCCGGACCGCGGGATCAGGGATGTCTATGCGTACTGGCTCGGCAAGCGGGCCGGCAAACGCATCCCCATGAAAAGCGCCATCGATCCCCTCGAGTTCCAGCCGGACTGGCTGCCGAACCTGTTCATGTACAGGGTCGAAGGCGGCCGCTTCCGTTGCATTCTCGTCGGCACCCGGATCGTGCAGGTATTCGGCCGCGACGAAACCGGCATGTTTCTCGACGAGATGCTGCCGCCGGAACACTCGAGCAGTCGCCAGCGCCTGTTCGAGCGTGCGGTCCGGGACCGCCTGCCGGTCTTCTATGTGGGGCCGGCCCTTACGCCGGATCCGAAATACCCGCGCGTATCGCGCTTGCTGTTGCCGATTTCTTCGGACGGCGTGGCGGCGGATCATATCTTCGGCATCGTCAAGTTCGGGACGGCCGACCGGCGCGCCCTAGGCGATGGCCAGCTCAGTCGCGGATTCGAACCGGCCCGGATCGTGATCGCAACCGAACGGGACCTGGACCCGCTTTCGTCCTGACCGACGCCGGTCCCGCCAGGGCCGAACGGGCGGGGCGCCTGTCGAGGATATTGTTCATCGCGGTCGACGCAGCGCGCCGGACTGCCGTATCCTCCTTCGGGTTGCGGCGCACGGCGTCGAGTCGCCACAGGGCGAACGACCAGTTCGCATCGTCAAGGTCGCCCAGCGCGGTAGCCGCTTGCCAGCGGACGCCACGGTCCGGATCATCCAGGCCGTCAATCATCGTCCATTCCGCTTCGCGATAGTTCCCCTGCGTGCGATAGTGCCGGCTGAGCACCTTGATGGCCCGGCTGCGTTCCGCGCCGTCCCCGGCGTCGAGCATGGCGTGGATGCCGGCGGCATCGTCGTCGCCGACGGCAACGCGCTCGAGCGTCCGCATCGCGGCGACGGCAACGCGCCGCACGGGATCGTCGACCAGCGCTGCGATGTCGGCGACGGTCCACTCCGGCGGACCCGGCTGGATGGCGGCGAGGGCCGCAACCGCCGCCTCGCGCACCCAGGGATCGTCATCGGACAGGCTGTCGACCAATGCCGCGGCCTCGGCAGCGAGCGCCTCCCCGTTCGCCACCGACGCCATCGCGGCGGCGCCGAGGCCGACGAGTGCATAGTAGCGCTGCTCCTCCCGCGGATCGCCGAGGGCGGGGATCGCGACGGCGACCACATCGGCCATTTCGGCCTCGGACGCAGCCTGGATGAACGCCTCCGCCGCCTTCGGCCAGTTCCGGTGCGGCACCGTGCTGATATTGTCGAGCAGGACGTCCAGGCGCTGCTGCCCGCCCGGCAGCCCGGTGCCCGACTGCGCCGCGGCGGCGCCGGCCAGGGCGATCCCGAAAACCGACGCGACGATCGCCCGGCGCAGCATCGCCCGTCCTGCCATCGCGACGGGAATCATTGCAACCCTCCCGATTCGTTGGTGACCGCGACGTCGAGCGGCGGCAGCAGCTTGCGCATATGTCGGCTGAACTCGTAGGGCGGCGGTCCCGGATCATGCTGGTAGACTGCCTGTCCGTTGACGTAGATCTCATAGGCGGGGAAGCCGTCGTGGGCGCCGTTCAGCGTCCATTGTGCCGGCTCGACCGACGCATCGAGGGCCAGCGTGAAATCCCAGTCGATCGCGCCGAGCACCTCGGCCGGCCCGACGAGGGGATTGTGCAACGTGCCTTGGAGCCTGATCTCCAGGGATTTCGGCCCGGTGCGCGCCACGTCGACCGTCATCAGGTCGGTCTCCGCGAGATGGGCCTTATGAAACAGACGGCAGTCGTTCGACCGACCGTCCTCGTCGGCAACGTCGAGGACACCGTCGTCCATCGCGTCCTCGGCATAAGCGCGGACCTCCTCGGCGAGATTGCGCAGGCTGCCGGCCTTGATACCGTCATTGACGCCGTCGGCATCCTCGGTCTCGTCCGGGATCACCGTGACCAGCTGCCGCACGCGGTATGTCGGCGCGGCCGGATCGAAGGCACGGTTGTCGCCGCCGAAATAGAGGACGCGCTTGCGGGACGTGCCGTCGTCCGCGCTGCCCGTTCCGGTCCCGAACACCGGATTGCCCCTCGCCCAGCCTTGACCGGGGAGGGCGGAATCGCGCAGCCACCGCGCGTTGCTGCGCGGCGGCGGGCCGCGACGGGCGAGGCCCGGCGGTGCGGGCTTGCCGGCCAGGCACGACGCGGTCGGTCCACCCGGTACGTTGTCGTGGGGGATGAAGGCGCTGAAACTGACGAGGTACTCCCGGCCCTCGTCGATCGAATAGCGCAGATTGTCGACGTAGAACTGCCAGAACGGCGAATCCCTGACCGCCTCGCCGATGACGATGCGCCGGATACCGCTCGACGGCAGCGTGACCGTGGCGGCCGAGCCGCCCAGAAAGTATGGATTGAGGACGAACTCCGAGGTGTGGCCGGTATCGTCCGAAACCTCGAACCACAGCTTGCCCATGCGCCCGTTCATCAGCATGAAGCTGACATCGGACACCGGCTCGGCAAAATCGATGGTGATCGTGCGCGAACACCCCGCACAACCATGCCAAACACCGTATACCGTGCTGCGGTTGACCCGCCGCAGCCGGAACACGCCGGTCAGCAGCTGCCCGCCCGAGAACGTGGCGCTGCCCACGGTGAGCGGCGGCTGGGCACCGGTGAAAGTCCGTGGGCCCCTGAATTCCTCGAAGTTCACAAGCTCCGGTTCCGCGGCATGCGCGGTTGCGACCGGCAAGAGCAAAGCAACGAGGGTCCCGGCAATCAGTATTACAGCGCGCCGCAGTCCAATTTTTTGTGTCGCGTCCAGTGGCCGCATGAAAATACGAACCTCTTCACCCCAAGTGTCGAATTGATGCCACCAATTCATTTTGTATCCCGCCGTCCAGATTCGCGTCCGAACTGTTTTCTTACTTTGAGAAGGATAGCGAATCATTTGACAAGAGGCAGTTCTTATCGATTACAATTCAGTGTTATTTAATTTGGCATTTGTCTTAATGCGCCATTAAGGCTGGACAGGCGTCAGGAATGGGAAAATCGGGTACCGAGCGGCTTCGCCGGCTGCCACCAGTGCGGCGGCGACGGCGAGCGATACACGCATGCCGCGCGCTAGCGGCGGCGACGGCGCGGCGATTTCGGCCAGTCCACGTAGTCGGGCGGCTTGCGCCGCACCCAGGCAATGAACCGCACCACGTCCGGATGGCGGCGCAACGACTCCGCATCGCGGTAGGCGAGCGCCAGCTCACGGTCGCTGAATACCCGGTGGATCATGCGGTGGCAGACCAGATGGACGGACGAAGCGACGCGGCCGCCATGCCGGCGCGGCACCCAGTGATGCCGGTCGACGCTCCGCCCTTCCCACATCGGCCGGCCGCAGATCGCGCAGGGGCCGAGATCGTCAGGCACTGTTCCCCTGCTCAGTAAACGGCGCGGCCGCCGGAGCTGTCGAATACGGCGCCGGTCGAGAACGAGTTCTCCTCCGATGCCAGCCAGCAGATCAGCGACGCCGTCTCTTCGGCCCGGCCGAGACGCCCGATCGGCATGCGCGACAGCACGAAATCCATGTACGGGCCGCGCACGTCGTCGATGAAGGGCGTGTCGATGCCCGAGGGCGCGACGCAGTTGACCAGCACGTTCGACTTGGCGAGCTCCTTGCCGATCGCCTTGACGTAGCCGATGGCGCCCGCCTTGGCGGCGCTGTAGGCGGCGTTGTTGGGCGCGCCCTCGAGCCCGGCGATCGACGAGACGACGACGATGCGCCCGTAGCCGCGCTCCCGCATGTGCGGGACCACGGCCTTGCAGGAATAGAACACGCCGGACAGATCGGCGCGGATCAGACTGTCCCAGTCCTCCAGCGTGTATTCCCAGGCCGGCTTGATGATACCGACGATGCCGGCGTTGGCGACCATGACGTCGACCGCCGGGAACCGCGCCAGCGTCTCCGCCATCGCCCGCTCCTGCGCCGTCCAGTCGCCGACGTCGCACACCGCGCCATGCACATCGCCTCTCGCCGACAGGGTGTCGACGGCCTTTTCGAGCGAAGCCACGTCGATATCCCACAGGCTAACGGCGGCGCCGGAGGCGAGCAGCCGCTCGGCCACCGCGTAGCCGATGCCGCGCGCGCCGCCGGTCACGATCGCCGTGCGGCCCGCAAAATCGTACCGGTGCATGGCGTCCTCACTGAGGTTGCGGCGCCGCCGGCCGATCGGCGGCCAGCGCGCGCTCAACAAGCACCCGCGCCGCGTCCGGCAGGGTGCCGGCCAGGTCCAGCGCCGCGCGATGGCCGGCCGGCGACATCTTCTTCCAGGTCTTGGCGACGATGTCGACCACCTTGTCCGGCGCGTGCTGCTGTGAAAAATCGGCGAACCAGTTCTCGAGGAACACGAGGCAGACCACGTCCTCCAGGGTCTGCGCCTCCGGATCGCTCTTCAGGCGCTCCTTTTTCAGCAGCGACTGGACGCGGGCGATCGTCTCCGCGTCGTAACCGGCCTCCCGCAATATCTCCTCCGCGATCCGCGCATGCATGTGCTTCAGCTCGGTGCGCCATTTCAGATAACCGACCCGGTCGCGCGGATAGGTATCGCGCGGGATCTCCCAGCGTCGTATGTGCTGGCAGCGCGCGGCTAGCCGCAAGGCCTCGGAAGCGTCCGGGGCGAAACGCTCCAGCCACCGGGTCATCTGCTGCGCGTAGAGCAGCTCCTTCGGCCATTCCCGACCGTCGGCTGCGACCGTATTCGGATCGGCGGCATTGGCCTCGTCGAAGGCGGCAAAAGCGGCTTGAAGGCGCGACGGTTCGCTCATGGCATCTCCCCGGAACAACATGAATACGGGCCGGTCGGGCGGCCGCTCCGGATGAACCTAGCCCCCGCGTGCCCGGATTAAAACACCGGAACGGACATTCGGGAAGCGGCGACCCGTCGCAATACGATGAGGGGCAGTATGCGGCCGGCCCGCCGCAGCTAGGCCAACAGACGCCCGGCCCAGTTTGCGAGCATCAGGATGAGACCGACCAGCGACAGGGCGGCGCCGATCACGGCGAGGCGGGCGACCAGCCCCGAATAGGCGAGGCGCGCGAGCAGCGGGCTGCGCAGCCGGTCCTTGAGCCAGAACAGGCCAACCAGCGCCGCCAGCAGGCCGGCACCGATCAGAAAGACGTACATTGCTCCCCCGCGCGGCCCGCGCGGCGCCCGCCATCTCCGCCATGAACGGCGGGCGCCCGGGCCGACGTCAGTCGGCAGCGAAGCAGTAGAACAGGCCGTCGCCGCCGGTCCCGCGCAGCGCCTCCTGGCTGCAGCCGCGCGAGCCGTGCGACGAGTTCCACGATTTCGACGGCGCATCGTCGCGCAGGCCGATGCGGTCGTGGTGACCGACGATGGCGCTGCCGTCGCCGCTGTGGGTCCAGTCGTTGCAGGTCTTGCCAGCGGCCAGGGTGCCGTCCGCATTGGAGCCGGTCAGGATGTCGTGCCGGTTGGGGCTGTCGCCGCGGCCGTTCACCATCGCCCCCGCCTCGGTCAGCCCGGTCTGCTTGTTGATGGCGTTGGCATCGCCGTGCAGCGCCGCAAGATCGGTGGCAATTAGGGTACCTTTGGCATTGTACCAGGGTCCGTCGCCGATGCGGTCGCGGGCGTCTTCGTCCTCGCTGCTCAGATAGGCACGCCAGGTCTTGGCGCCGGCACCCGCCGCCTCGGCCAGCGCCTGGCAATGGGCATCGGCACCGTCGAGCCCGCCGAGATTGGCGCCGTTGCCGGGCCCTGCGCTGGTGATGAAGAAACTCATGGCGGGTGCCTGCGCGTGTGCCGCGGAGACACCCGCGGCAAGCACCACCACAGCCATTACGGCCAGTCGAATCATGGTACAGCCTCCACTGTCTGGTTGTCGGGGCCCGAAAACGCGCGACCCTGTCCGTGTCTACACGGCATGCCAGCAATGTATTCCGGTGCGGGGGGCGGTCACGACCGTTGCTGCGTGGTCCACGCGACCGCCGCCTCGAGCATCGCCCGCAGGACCGGCCGGACCTGATTGGCCAGCTCGTCTCTGAACGTGAAGGGGGCGCCCTCGTCCATGTAGGTACGTTGCGACAGTTCCAGCTGCAGCGCGTGGACGCCGTCATCGGGCCGGCCGTAATGGCGGGTGATGTAGCCGCCTCTGAACCGGCCGTCGAGCGCCGCGCTGTATCCCGACGCCGACTCCGCCACCGCCATGACGCGTGCGGCCAGGGCGGGATCGCACGACGCACCGCCATTGGTGCCGAGGTTGAGGTCGGGCAGCCTTCCGTCGAAAAAGCGCGGCACCTCGGAGGCGATGGAATGGGCGTCCCACAGCATGGCGATCCCGTACAGCGCCTTGAGCCTCTCCAGCTCGGCGGCGAGCGCGCTGTGGTACGGCTGCCAGTACACCGCGATGCGGCGCGCGATTTCGGCGGCGTCGGGAAGCCGATCTTCGCGGTAGAGCGGCTGGCGAAAGAACCCCGAGGTCGGGCACAGCTCCGTCGTGTCCCGGCCCGGGTAGAGGTCGGCCCCGTCGGGCGCGCGGTTGAGGTCGACGACATAACGGGAATGGGTCGCCGTAATGACCGCGGCGCCGAGGTCGTCGAGGAAATCGTACAGGCGGTCGACATGCCAGTCGGTGTCGGGGACCGTGCACGCCTCTTCGGTGAGGTCCGCCGCGATCCCGGCCGGGATGTGCGTGCCGACATGGGGCATGCTGACGAGCAGCGGGATGCGTCCGGCGCGGAACTGGAACGGCGCGACCGTCATCGCCGCTCAGTCCCCGTCGGGCAGCAGGCCGGGCACGAAACGCCGGTAGCCGCCGCCCGCCACCAGCGTCCGCACGGCCTGCAGATCCGGCGCGAAATAGCGGTCGGCGTCCCACGGCGCGGCGCGGGCGCGGATTTCCGCCACCACCTCCTCCAGCGCCGACGAACTCTTCAGCGGCCGGTGGAACTCGATCCCCTGGGCCGCGCACAGAAGCTCCAGCGCGACGATCTCCGAGAGGTTGTCGGTCATGTCGCTCAGACGCCGCGCGGCATAGGTCGCCATCGAAACGTGATCCTCCTGGTTGGCCGAGGTCGGCAGGCTGTCGACGCTCGCCGGGTGGGCCAGTGACTTGTTCTCCGAGACCAGCGCCGCCGCCGCCACCTGGGCATTCATGAAGCCGGAATTGATGCCGCCCTCGGCCGCCAGGAAAGCGGGCAGGCCGCTGAACCCCGGATCCATCAGCAGGGCGATGCGGCGCTCCGACAGCGCGCCGGTCTCGGCGATCGCCAGGGCGAGGTTGTCGGCCGCCATCGCCACCGGCTCGGCATGGAAGTTGCCGCCGGACAGCACGTCGCCGTCGTCGGGGAACAGCAGCGGATTGTCGGTCACCGCATTGGCCTCGCGCTCGAGGATCACCGCGACGTGAGCGATCTGGTCGAGGCAGGCGCCCATCACCTGCGGCTGGCAGCGCAGCGAGTACGGGTCCTGCACGCGCGGGCAGTCGACGTGGGAATCGCGGATGCGGCTGCCCTTCATGAGCCGCCGGTAGATTTCGGCCATGGCGATCTGCCCGGCCTGGCCGCGGATCTCGGCAATGCGCGGGTCGAAGGGCACGTCGCTGCCCTGGGCGGCGTCGGTGGACAGCGCCCCGGCCACGGCCGCAGCGGCGAAGCCGTCGCCGGCCGCGAACAGGCCCTTGAGCGCCAGCGCCGTCGACACCTGCGTGCCGTTGAGCAGCGCAAGGCCCTCCTTCGGGCCGAGGACGAGCGGCGCGAGGCCGGCCCGCTTCAGCCCGAACACCGCCGGCAGGGTCTCGCCGCGGTAGCGCACGTCGCCGACGCCGAGCAGCGTTGCCGCCAGATGCGCCAGCGGCGCAAGGTCGCCGGATGCGCCGACCGAACCCTTGGACGGGATCACGGGGTAGACCTCCGCCTCGAGCAGGCGCAGGAGGGCATCGATCAGCTGCCATCGCACCCCGGAATGGCCGCGCGCCAGCGCCGCCGCCTTGAGCGCGAGCACCAGCCGGATGACGTCGTCCTGCAGCGGCGCGCCGCTGCCGGTGCAGTGCGAGAGCACGAGGTTGCGCTGCAGGATCGCCAGCTCGTCCTGCGCGATGCGCTTGTCGGCGAGCAGCCCGAACCCGGTGCTGACGCCGTAGACGGTGCGGTCCTCGGCGACGATCGCGTCGATCTGGGCCGACGCCGCCGCGACGGCATCGCGGCACGATTCGTCCAGGGCCATCGCGACGCCGCCGGCGGCAAGCCGCCGCAGCTCCGCCAGCGTCATCCGCCCGGGGGTGAGGGTGAGGGTCTCGGTCATGGCCTGCCCCCCCGACATCGAGCGTCTCCCCCCTCCCCAACCC
>JBFIFO010000111.1:0-13323 GCA_041602815.1 Alphaproteobacteria bacterium
CCACCGGGGACCATGGCGGTGGCGGCCTCCGCGTCGGGCGGGAGGAGGCCTGCAATGGCGCATACCGCTTTCACACATGCCCGTCGTCGCCGGCGCGCCGGCGCATGCTCCGGCGTCCTTGCGGCCGTCGCCCTGCTGCTGTCGGCGGGGCCGGCGCCGGCGGCGCCACAGACCCTCGGCCTGGTCGCAACGCAACAGCCAATCCCCATGCTGTGCGACCAGGACGGCTGCGCGGCCCAGCTCAGCAGCTTCTGCCTGCAACGCGCGCGCAAATCGCCGAACCACGGCGTCCGCTATCGCGTCGCCGGCGACGCCGGTCTGTGGCTGCACGTCACCGCGGCCGGTGGCGCCCGGCGGACGCTGCCCGCCGCGGGCCTCGTGCAGTTGGTGTCCGCCCGCGGCAATACCGCCATCGAGGCGCGCGTGAGCCCCGCAGACCGGGACATCCTCGGGGCGGCAACGCTCGCCGTCGAAGTCGGGCCCCTGGTCACCCTGCTACCCGAGGCCACGCCCGGCGATCCCGAGCCGATCACGCCGGCGGAGGCCGCATTCGCCGCCGGGCCGGCGCGGCTCGTGGCGGCCGACATCTTCGACTCCCCGCTGGGCGAGAGCCTCAACATCCTCGACCGTGCGATCAACGCCGTCGACCGCCGGGCGCGCCTGTCCGACCAGGCGCGCCGCGAGCTGTGGACCCGGGTCGCCGGCGCGCCGCTGGAGGCGGCACCGGGCCGGGCCGGGCCGGCAGCGCAGGTCTACGCCGCCTGCCTCGACGACCTTGCGCGGCGCGTCGTCTACGGCCTGCGCGACTGCCTCGAGGGACGGCGCGACGAGCTGCTGATTCGCGCCAACACCGCACTGTGGACGGCGCTGGAGACGGGGAGCTAGGGCGCTTTCCGTTCCGCGGGAATCGGCGCAGGCTATCGGCGCGACCTCATGCCGGGAAGGGCCGCCGCGCCGGGCAGCCGCCGTCAGGCGGCGTGTGCGAGCCGCAAAACAGCGGCCCGTCTTAAAGCATGAGGGCGCGCCGATCCGGCGGCGTCCAGCTTGGCGGATTTCCCTCCAGGGTCACGTTTTCGGGCCCTGATTCGGCGCGGAGCCCTATTTTCCGCGCTTTCAGCGCCGTTTGGACGCCGCGATTTACGAATTCTTCATTTTTAGATGGCTTTGATACGTATTGAAGGTTGCTTTGCCGGCGCCTTGGTTCGCGACAGTCAGGCGAACGGGTGCGGGCCACCCGCCGGAATCGGCGGACCCGCCCGGCGGGCGACCATGCCACTTGGCACTCATTGTCTGAACGGAGAGAGGACAACGATGAGCAGCAAGGACGATATGGTGGAACTGGTCGCCAAGACCACCGGTTGCACGAAGACCAGTGCCCGTGACGCAGTCAACAAGATGTTCGACTCGATCATGAAGCAGACCAAGAAGTCCGGCGAATTCCAGATTCCGGGCTTCGGCAAGTTCAAGGTCCGTCATCGCGCCGCCCGCAGGGGCCGCAACCCGCGGACCGGCCAGACCATCCAGATCCGCGCCAGCAAGTCCGTCGGCTTCAAGCCGGCCGCGGCCTTCAAGAGTTCGCTCTGACGCGTTGAAGAACACCGGGGCCGGAGGCCGGCATCCGGCCTTTCGGCCCCGGCGCGATTACCGAAGCGCCGTCCCGCCGCCGTGCGGGGCGGCGCTTCCGCTTGCCGGACATGGCGGCAGGCGGCGCGGCCGAAGGCGCAGGCCGGCGGCGCCGGCCGTCCCCTACTGGCCGATCGCCTGCGAGACCCGCATCGAATAGACGCGGCCGTCCTTGATCTCGAGCGAGATTGGGTACGGGCGCCAGCTCCACATCTCGGCGCCGATCGCCGGCACCGGCTGGGTTTCGGTCGGCTCGCCGAGAACCTTGCGGACGCGCGAGTCCGGATCGCCGAGGCGCAGCGAGGAGAACGTGTACTCGTCGACGCGCTTGTCGCCGGTCAGCTGGATCGACACGACGCGGCGGTCGTCGTCGAAGCCGATCACCCAGTAGGGCAGCCCGGTGCCGGGCGGCACGTTCATCTGCACCGGCCACACGCGCAGCGTCACCTCGCCCTGGCGGACCTCCTTGCCGGCCTTGCCGAAGCGCATGGCAACGTCGCGCAGCGACTCGCCGATGCGCACCGGGCCGATGCGCAGGCAGTCGCGCCACGGCGCCGCCACGTCCGACGCCGGCCGGGTGGCGTCGACGCAGGTCAGCCCCTCGACGGTGACGCGGAACTCCTCGGCCGCATCCGCGTGATGCGGGCGCGGCAGCATCGCGAGAACGCACAGCGGGATGGACAGCAGCAGCGCCCGGCGGCGCCGGTTCCGGGACATCATGACCGGCAGGCCCTCCTCCGGCCCGATTGTGTGGCACGCATGACCGTCCCATCACAACACGCGGCGTCTTAATGCCCGGTAAACCGGGGGCGGGTGGCGCTCAGTCCGGGGCGATCGGCTTGGGCCGCGGCAGCGGGATCTCGGCCGCGCCGCCGGCCGGCAGGTCCGACAGGCATTCCAGGGGCCAGACGTCGTAGACCGGATGCTCGAGCGCGTTCAGCGCCGGCGACGAGGCGAACATCCAGCCGTGGAACAGGTCGCTTCTCGGCTCGCCGGGCCGGGTTTCATAGATGTCCAGGAACACTGCCGATTCCGGCGGCTCGGTCGGCGGCGTGCGGTCGCAGGCGCGGACCACGATCTCGAGCGTGCCGAAGGTCAGGGTCTGGCCGACCACGACCTCGAAGGTCACGGTGCGCGCGGTGACCTTGTCGAGCCCCTGCAGCACCACCGCCTTGCCGGGTATCGCCGCCGCCGGCCCGGCCGGCACGAACAGCAGACACACGGCGGCGAGCGCTGCCCGGACATGCGTCCGGGCGTCGGACGTCGCCCTCGTTCTCTGGATTCGGTTCGGCATCGCCCCTGCCATAGATCAGGATTATGGCATTGCCGGGGCGGCCCCGGCCGGTCGCCGCCATGCCGCCGTCACCGGCCGCTCTCCAGCTCGTCGGTCACCAGGAAGATCACCTTGCCGAGCATCTCCTCCAGCGAGATGATGTCCCTGGTACTGGCGAACTCGCCGTTGTGCGCCAGCATCGTCGTGCTGGCGCCCGGGTCTATGCGGATGTACTTGCCGCCGAGCAGCCCCTCGGACGACACGGTGGCGACGCTGTCGTCCGGCAGCCGGATGTCGGGCCGGATGGTCATGCGGATGACGGCGCGGAAATCCGTCATATCGACGCTCTGCGCGACGACGCTGCCTATCTTGACGCCGCCGACGCGGACGTCGCTGCCCTCCGTCAGCCCGTCGACCGCATTGAACCGGGCGGTCACGGAATAGCCGGTCACCGGGCGGATATCGGTGGTGCTGTAGGCGAAGGCGAGAAACAGGCCGGCGACGACCAGCACGACCGCGCCGAGCACGGTTTCGATGACGTTGCGCGTCATGGTCCGGCCCCCGGCGAGCCTGCGGCCTCGTCCTCCGCCGCACGCCGCGCCAGCCGCTTCTGCTCGACCGCCAGGATGACCTTGGCCAGCAGCTCCTCGAACAGGATCGAGCCCTGGGTGTATTCGATGGCGTCGCCGTCGGCCAGCAGGTCCGGGCTGCCCCCCGGGTCGAGCCGGATGAAACGGCCGCCCAGCATGCCTTCGCTGGTGACGATGGCGATGCTGTCCTGCGGCAGCTCGACGCCGGGATCGATCTCCAGCGTCACCGCGGCGCGTTGCGTTGCGGAATCGTAGCCCATGGCGATGACCCGGCCGACCCTGACCCCCGCCAGGCGCACCGCCGAGTCGACGTACAGGCCTTCCGCGCTCGGAAACCGCGCCGTCACCCTGTAACTGCCGATGGCGCCGCCGCCGGGACCGGCGGACAGGACGAACATCACGGCCAACACGCCGAGCACCACCGCGCCGACCAGCGTGTGCCGCGTCGACTCCGGCAGGCGCCGGCGGCGCCGCGCCGCGCCCGTGCTCAGTTCGGCTGCCACGGCTCGTAGTCGCCGGTCGCCTTGTCGCGACGGCCGCCGGCCAGCAGGTGGCCCGGCGGACGGTAGGCCGCGTCGCTGCCGGTCGGGTTGGGCGCGTGCGGTCGCTGCCAGTCGGCGTGTGGCACGCCGCCACCGATCGGCGGCTCGTCGATCGTGTAGTGCAGCCAGGCGTGCCATTCCGGCGGCACGCGGGTGGCCTCCACCTCGCCCTTGTACACGACCCAGCGGCGGCGGCGGCGTCCCTTCGGCTTGCGCCGGTCCTGGTAGTAGCGGTTGCCGAAACTGTCGGTCGCGACGAACTTGCCGAACGCGGCGGTGAAGATGCGGGTCCAGGTATTGGCCATGCTGTAAAACTCCTGCTTGCCGGCCGGGCTGAATGCGGCGCGACTATGCCACCGCAGGCCCCGCCCGTCCAGTGCGCCGCACGCTTGCCGCGGCGCTTTTTGTGGGGCAGGTTCGAGGCCGTTCGAACACGGTCGGAGACGGGGTCGTATGACGCACAGCCCGGCACAGACGGAGCACGCCAGGCGGCGCCTTCGCACCGGCGCGCTGCTGATGGTCGTCGCGATGACCGCGCTCGGGCTGTTCCCGACCGGTGCGCGCTTCGCCTACGCCGGCGGCAGCACGCCGGAAACCGTCGCCGTCGCCCGCCACCTGTTCACGCTGCTGTTCGTCGTCGCGCTGCTGCCGCCGGAGGGCGGTGCGGGGCGACTGGCCACCCTGATGCTGCCGCCCCGCCTCTTACCGCAGGCGGTCGGTCTCGGCGCCCTGCTTGCCGTCTATTCCTGGGCCTATGTCGCGGCGATCGCCTATATCCCGGTGTCGCTGGCGGTGCTGCTGCTCTACACGGTCCCGGCCCAGGTCGTGCTGATGACCGCGCTGCTCGGCATGGAGCGAGCGTCGCCGCTGCGCCTGGCGGCCTTCGCGCTGGCCTTCGCGGGCGTGGCCCTGGCCGTCGGCCTCAACGCCGCCGACCCCGATCCGCGCGGCATCGCGCTGGGCCTGCTGGCAGCCTTCGGCCTGGCGCTGATCACCGTCCTGCTGGCCCGCATGACCGGCATGAGGGAGCGCCGCGCCGCGACCGCCGGCTTCACCCTTGTCGCGGTCGTGCTGACCGCCGCGGCGGTCGTCGCGGGACCGGGCTTCGCGCTGCCGGCCTCGGCGCCGTCCTGGGGCGGCCTGGTCTTCGCCGGCGCCGCCGCCGGCCTCGGCGTCACCCTGTTCTTCGCGGCGCTGCCGCTGCTCGGGCCGATCCGCACCGCCCTGCTGTCGAACCTGGAGCCGGTGGTTGCGACGCTCGGCGCCGTCGCCGTCCTCGGCGAGCGGCCCGGGGCGGCGCAATTCGCGGGCATCGCGATGGTGCTCGGCGCCATCCTGCTGATCCAGCGCGGCGAGCGGAACGGTTGAACGTATCGCCCGCCGGCACCGGTGCGCGGAAGAAAATTACCAGATTTCGGGAAAATCCAGAACGCGACCACAATATATATTGTTCGCCACTATATTTTGTATTAATCTCCCCAAAGAATCCCAAATATTGGGAAAATTCGAGGCATCTGGGGGTTTGTTCAGGTCCGGAAGGGCGTTCCAAACCGATCGTAGCAGACAGCCACGGGCATTCCTGTCCGCGGGCGAACAAGGAGAGTTTGACGGCATGCGTATCCAGCGCCGCTTCACCAAGGACGGAAAATCGCCCTACGCCGACATCGAATTTCGCGAGACGGCGAGCGAGATCCGCAACCCCGACGGATCGCTCGTGTTTCGCCTCGAGAAGATGCAGGTGCCGGCGTCCTGGAGCCAGGTGGCTGCGGACGTGCTGGCCCAGAAGTATTTTCGCAAGGCGGGCATCCCGGCGCGACTGAAACAGGTGCCCGAGGAGGATGTGCCGCAGTGGCTGTGGCGCCGGCAGGCCGACGAGGCGGCGCTGGCCAAGCTGCCGAAGGACGAGCGCACCGCACGCGAGACCGACGCGCGTGCGGTATTCGACCGGCTTGCCGGGACCTGGACATACTGGGGATGGAAGGGCGGGTATTTCGATTCCGACGCCGACGCGCGCGCCTATTACGACGAGATGCGCCGCATGCTGGCGACCCAGATGGGCGCCCCCAATTCGCCGCAATGGTTCAACACCGGGCTGCACTGGGCCTACGGCATCGACGGCCCGGGCCAGGGACACTACTTCGTCGACCACCGCACCGGCGCGGTCGCGCCGTCGACATCGGCCTACGAGCGCCCGCAGCCGCATGCGTGTTTCATCCAGTCGGTCGGCGACGACCTGGTCAACGAGGGCGGGATCATGGACCTGTGGGTCCGCGAGGCCCGCCTGTTCAAATACGGATCCGGCACCGGCAGCAACTTCTCGCGCCTGCGCGGCGAGAACGAGCCGCTGTCCGGCGGCGGCAAGTCGTCCGGCCTGATGAGCTTCCTGAAGATCGGCGACCGCGCCGCCGGCGCCATCAAGTCCGGCGGCACCACCCGGCGGGCGGCCAAGATGGTGACGGTCGACATCGACCATCCCGACATCGTGGAATACATCAACTGGAAGACTCTCGAGGAACAGAAGGTCGCGGCGCTGGTCGCCGGCTCGAAGATGTGCGACCGGCACCTCAATGCCGTGATCGCGGCCTGCCACACGGCGGGGTCGGCGCGTCTCGACGACGCCGAGCGCTACGATCCCCGGCGCAACCCCGAACTCAGGCAGGCGGTGATCGCAGCCCGCCGTTCGGCGGTGCCCGAAGCCTATATCCAGCGGGTCATCGAATTCGCCCGCCAGGGCTTCACCGAGATCGAATTCCCCGGCTTCGACACCGACTGGGACTCGGACGCCTACCTCACGGTTTCGGGTCAGAACTCGAACAACTCGGTGCGCGTGACCAACGCGTTCATCGAGGCGGTTCAGGCGGATGGCGACTGGGACCTGGTCCGCCGCACCGACGGCGCGGTCGCCGATACGGTAAAGGCGCGGCAGCTGTGGGACGACATCGCCAGCGCCGCCTGGGCCTGCGCCGATCCGGGCATCCAGTTCGACACCACGATCAACGAGTGGCACACCTGCCCCGCCTCGGGCCGGATCAACGCGTCGAACCCGTGCTCGGAGTACATGTTCCTCGATGACACCGCGTGCAATCTGGCGTCGCTCAACCTGATGACGTTCCGGCGCAAGGACGGCACCTTCGACATCGCCGCCTTCGAGCACGCGGTTCGGCTGTGGACGATCACGCTCGAGATCGCCGTCCTGATGGCGCAGTTCCCGTCCCGCGAGATCGCCGAGCGCAGCTACCGCTACCGCACTCTGGGTCTCGGATACGCCAATATCGGCGCACTCCTGATGGCCAGCGGGCTCAGCTACGACAGCGACGAGGGCCGCGCCCTGTGCGGCGCGATCAGCGCGCTGATGACGGGCATCGCCTACGAGACCTCGGCCGAGATGGCCGAGGAGCTGGGCGCGTTCCCGGGATACGCCGAGAACGCGGACGCGATGCTGCGGGTCATTCGCAACCACACGCGCGCCGCCGCCGGGTCCGCCGACGGCTACGAGGGCCTGTCGGTCAAGCCGGTGGCGCTGGACTCGGCGAAGTGCCCGCAGCCCGGCCTTGCCGACGCCGCGGCGGCGGCCTGGCAGCGGGCGCTCGAGCATGGCGAGCGACACGGATACCGGAATGCCCAGACCACGGTCATCGCGCCGACGGGGACCATCGGCCTGGTCATGGACTGCGATACCACCGGCATCGAGCCGGATTTCGCGCTGGTCAAATTCAAGAAGCTGGCCGGGGGCGGCTATTTCCGGATCATCAACCGGACGGTGCCGCTGGCGCTGCGCACGCTCGGCTATTCCGAGACCGAGATCGCCGACGTCATCGCCTATGCGGTGGGGCACGGCACGCTGCGCGACGCGCCAGTCGTCAATTACGAGCGCCTCGGCGAGAAGGGTTTCACCGCGGCCCAGTTCTCCGCCCTCGAATCGTCGCTGGCGAACGCCTTCGATATCACCTTCGCGTTCAACAAATGGACGCTCGGCGAGACGTTCTGCACCGAAGTCCTCGGCTTCCGCGACAGCGACCTCGATTCCGTCGGCTTCAACATGCTGGAATCGCTCGGCTTCACCCGCCAGGAGATCGAGGCGGCCAACACGTATTGCTGCGGGGCGATGACGCTGGAGGGCGCGCCGCACCTCAAGGACGAACACCTGCCGGTGTTCGACTGCGCCAACCCGTGCGGCAAGTCGGGCACGCGGTTCCTGTCGGTGGACAGCCACATCCGGATGATGGCCGCGGCACAGCCCTTTATATCGGGAGCCATTTCCAAGACCGTCAACATGCCGCACGCGGCCACGATCGATGGCTGCAAGGAAGCCTATATGCTGTCCTGGCGCCTCGGCCTGAAGGCCAACGCGCTGTATCGGGACGGCTCGAAGCTGAGCCAGCCGCTGTCGGCCTCTCTGCTGTCGGACGACGATGTCGAGGCGGCGCAACTTGCCGCGGACGCCGCCGAGGCCCCGGTCGCGGCGGCGCCGATGATGGCCGAGAAGATCGTCGAGCGGATCATCGAGCGGCGCGCGGAACGGCGCCGGCTGCCGGGTCGCCGCAAGGGCTATACGCAGAAGGCGATCGTCGGCGGACACAAGGTCTATCTGCGCACGGGCGAATACGAGAACGGCTCGCTCGGCGAGATCTTCATCGACATGCACAAGGAAGGCGCGGCCTTCCGGTCGCTGATGAACAACTTCGCGATCGCCATCTCGATCGGACTGCAGTACGGCGTGCCGCTGGACGAGTTCGTCGAGGCGTTCACCTTCACGCGGTTCGAGCCGTCCGGCATGGTCGAGGGCAACGATGCGATCAAGATGTCGACGTCGGTCCTCGACTACATCTTCCGGGAACTGGCGATCTCTTACCTGGCGCGCAACGACCTGGCGCATGCGGAGCCGGCCGATGTCCTGCCCGACGCCCTCGGCAACGGTGCCGACGAGGGCGACCTGCCGGAAACCGAGGATCCGACGATCGCGGCGATCCAGAAGGTCGCCAGCAGCGGCTTCATGCGCTCGCAGCGCCTGCTGGTGTACCGGGGCGGCGGACAACGCAAAGCGGCTGCACTGGCCTCGGCCGGCGGCGCGGCGGCGGCAGTGGCCACGTCGGAGGTCGGTACGCTGCTCCTGGATGCGGACCCGAATGCGGCGCAGGACGACAGGCGCGGCCGGATGCGCGAGGCGCGAGCCAAGGGCTACGAGGGCGACGCGTGCGGCGAATGCGGGAATTTCACACTGGTGCGCAACGGCACCTGCATGAAGTGCGTGACATGCGGTTCGACGAGCGGATGCTCGTGACCGCAGGGGGGCCGCGGCCCGGGCGGATCGACCGTCAGCCCCTGTAATTTGGTGCTCCCTGTAAACTCGGAGGGTCGGGGCCCGCCCTCCGGTTTTTTTTGGCCGGGCCGATCCGCCACCAGGCATTTTTCGTACCGCGCATCATTACCGGGTGGCGCAGCCCGCGCAAGGGGTTATATTCGCGGCAGCATCTTCGCGCCATCCGGTGACGCGCGCCGCTTGCGGGGCGGCGCATGGTCTGGCGGCGCCCTCAAGGAGGAAGACACGGCCATGGCTGGTGACATCGCAAGAGCAATCAAGGATCTGGGTATCACCCTGCCGGAGCCGGCTGCGCCGGTGGCGAATTACGTGCCCTGCGTGATCGCAGGAAGCCTGCTGTACGTCTCGGGACAGGTGCCGATGAACAACGGCAAGCTGATGTTCGCGGGCAAGGTCGGTGCCGACCTGTTCGTGCCGGAGGCACAGATGGCGGCGCGTCAGTGCGCGCTGAACGTCCTCGCCCAGGCCAAGGCCGCGCTGGGCGGGAACCTCGACCGGATCGTCGGCATCGTCAAGCTGGGCGGGTTCGTGAACTGCACGCCCGACTTCACGGAACAGCCGCAGGTCATCAACGGCGCATCCGACCTGATGGTCGAGATCTTCGAAAAGAAGGGGGAGCACACGCGAACCGCGGTCGGCGTCGCCTCGCTGCCGCTGAATGCGTCGGTCGAAGTCGACGCGATCATAGAAATCCTCTGAACGCCCCGCGGACCTGCCACCCTGGCCAGTCCGCTCTTGCGACCTAGGACACCGGCGCCTGCCGGCGCTGGGATTCGGACGGCGTCGTGACCGGTGCCTTGGCATCGCTGCGTGCGGTGCCATGCTTGCGCAGCATGAAATCGAAGGCGTCGTGGCGCATCGGGCGGCTGATGTGATAACCCTGACCAAAGTCGCAGCCGAGTTTGCGCAGGAACGTCAGAAGCGCTTCGGACTCGATGCCCTCGGCAACGACCGTAAGGCCGAGATCGTGTGCGAGGTCGATCATCGCGCGCACGATGACGGCATCGCTGTTCTCGTCCGTCATGTTCATGACGAAGGACTTGTCGATTTTGAGCTCGTCGATGGGAAGGCTCTTCAGATAGGCCAGAGACGACTGGCCGGTCCCGAAGTCGTCGACCGCAATGCGCACCCCACACTCTCTGAGGTCTCGGATTGCCGCAAGGGCGCAATCCGGATCGGTCATGATCGCATCCTCGGTTATCTCCACCGTAAGCGTGCCCGGCCGGATCCCGCGGTTCTCGATTAGCCGTGCCACCGAACCCGGCAGATCCTCTTCCAGCAGGTTGCGCGGCGACAGGTTCACCGACATCCCGATGTCGTGCCCGCTGGCTTGCCAGGCGCCGAGATCCTTGGTGGCGGTGCGCAGGATCCATCGGGTCAGCGGCCCGATGAGCCCGGACTGTTCCGCGAGGGTGATGAACTCGATGGGCGGCACGATGCCGTATCGTGGATGGTCCCACCGTATCAGCGCCTCGACGCTGGCCATCCGACCCGTGGCGATTTCGATCTGGGGCTGGTAGAAGAGCACCAGCTCGTCCCCCTCCATCGCCTGGCGCAGTTCGCCGCTCATGGACAGATTGCGCACGCTGTTGTGGTCCCTGTCCTCGTCGTAGACGGCGATCGTGGTGCCGTCGCGCTTGGCCATGTACATCGCGACGTCCGCGCTTCGCATCAATTCCGCCGCGGTCTCGCCGTGCTCGGGATAGAGGGCGGCGCCGATTGAAACGCCGACATCGAGCATCAGATCCTCGACAGGGAATGGCTGGCTGGTCGCCATCGCCACCCGTTCCGCAATTTGCCGGACCTGTTCGACGCCGGAGACGGACGGCAGAAGGACGGCAAACTCATCGCCGCCGAGACGCGCCACGGTATCCGATTCGCGCAGCGGCGCGCCCAGTGTCCTGCCGACCGCGATGAGCAGCGAATCCCCGACGCCATGGCCGAGCGTATCGTTGATTTCCTTGAACCGGTCCAGATCGAGAATGAGGAGCGCGAGCCGGGTGTTGCCGCGCTTCGAGGCGGCGATGGCATGGTCCAGCCGATCCATCAGCAGCGTCCGGTTCGGCAGGCTCGTCAGGGGATCATGCAACGCAAGGTACTCCAGAAGCTCCTGCTGCGCCTTGCGTTCGGCGATATCGCGCGCGACCAGCACATAGTGCGCCTGTCCGTCGATGGAGGCCCTGTCGACAGTTGCTTCGATCTGCACGACATCACCGCTCCGGGTACGGCCCGTCAGCTCGACACCGCGCGGCGTGTTGCGGGCCAGCGCTTCCAAAGCTTCGGTTTCCGTCAGGTTCGGCAGAAAGCGGCTCAGCTGCTCCCCGCCAAGTTCGCCGGATGCGGAATTGAACAGGGCCTCCGCTGCCGGGTTTGCGAGTCGGATCACAAGGTCGTCCGAGATGGTCAATATGGCCTCGGAACTGCTTTCCACGACACTGCGCATCAAGGCATTCGTGTGCCGCAAGCGCGTGCCGCGCAGCGCCAGAACGAAACCCTGGCGTTCGATTCGACGGAACAGGGCAAAGAGGTAAAGAAGCGCCGCAATGGCTGTCCACGGGGTGATTTCGAGCATCAGCGGCGTTGCCGCCTGGACCGCGGTCGACAGCACCAGGGAGACGACGAACACCCCGACGACGGCAGCGAGGCCGTAGCGCCAGGACCAGACGCGAAACCGCCGCCCGAGGGCGAACGCGACAAATGCCGCGCCGGCCAGAACGAGCCATGCCGCGCTGCGATGCAGGGTCCGGTCCTGGGTCAGCGACTCGTAGGTCAGCGCCTGAATGATCGCGCCCGGCAATGCGGTGTAGAGCGGAACGGCATAGGTATCGCCGAGCTCGACCGCCCGCGCGCCGACGATGATCTTCTTGCCGGCGAACGTTCCGGCCTCGAAGCGCCCTTCCATGACATCGACATACGACATGCTGGGTATCGAATCCGGACGGATTCCATAGTCGATATGGAAGATCCCGGACGGTGCCACGCTCCACCCTGCCAGCGATGCCGGCATCGTTGCGACCAGTTCTTCCTGCCAGAAGTCGTTCAGGGAATGGCGCCGGATCAGGCCATCGCCATCCGGCACCGTGTTGACCGACGCGATCCGTGCATGCTTGCGAAACAGCGGCAGCGGAGCGGTATAAACGATCTCGGTCCGGCCCGCCCCGAGCGCGGCCTTTTGCCGGAACACCGGGAGAATGATCCGCCCGGGCGCACGGGCGAGCGCGGCCGCGAGCGCCTCATCCTCGGCCGCACTGGACCGGGAACTGAAGTCGATATCGAGCGCGATTACGGTCGCACCGTCCTCGACCAGCCGGTCGATGACCGCGGCATGATAGGTCCGCGGCCACGGCCAGACATCGAGCTGTCTGAGGCTGCGCGGATCGATCCCGACGACGACGAGTTCGCCGGAGGCAGCCCGGCCAGCCAGTTTGAACCGCAATTCCGCCACCGCGTGTTCCAAAGGTGCAAAGCCGCCGGCCACATACACCGCCGCCACGAGTACGAGCGCGATGACTTGGTGCCGCCAGCGCGCCGACCAACGTGCGATTTTGCGATTGTCTGCCGATCCCTTGCTCATTTGCCCCATCGTCACGTTGCGCACGCGATGTCACCAGACTGTCGGTCTGCCGGTCGATCTGCCATGCTTTCCCCTGTTGGTCTCCTTCGGCTTGTCGCAGCGCGGTGCGCGTTGCGCGGCCGCGTTGCACCTGACCGTCGGCCGTCGCGGTCGACAACCGCTCCTACCCCGACCCGTCCGGATCTTCTTGCTGTCGCCTCCGCGGGTTTCCGTCCCTGTCAGTTTTCGCCGACGTCGCTGCGAGACCCGCCCGATCCGGGTGAAGACTTGCCGGAATTGGACGTGTCGCGGTTCGACTTGCCGGGTTTCGACTTGCCCCGACTGGATTTGCCGGTTTTCGACTTGCCGGGATTCGATTCGCCGGTTGTCGCACCGACCGCATCCGGCCCATTGGCGCCAGG
>JBFIFO010000112.1:0-13296 GCA_041602815.1 Alphaproteobacteria bacterium
ATCGGCGGGACAAGGCTAGCCCGCAAGTTCCCGGCCGCGCCGCGTCGCCGCGGCGACGGCACGGGTCAGCAGCGCCTGCAGGCCGTCCTTGACCATCAACACCTCCAGCGCCGCTTCGGTGGTCCCGCCGGCGCTGGTGACGTTGCGGCGCAACTGCGCCGGCGGCTCGTCGCCGCGCAGGGCGAGCTGGCCGGCGCCGGCCACCGTCACGAGGGCGAGGCGGTCGGCGAGGTCGCGCGGCAGGCCGTTCGCGACCCCGGCCTCGGCGAGGCATTCGATCAACAGGAAGACATAGGCGGGGCCGCTGCCGGAGACCGCCGTGACCGGGTCGATCAGCCCTTCGTCGTCGATCGTCAGGACCTCGCCGATCGCACCCAGCAACGCCACGCACAGGGCAATCTGCTTTTTTGAGGTTCCTTCGCTCGGGCAGGCCACGGTGATGCCCTGGCCGATCGCCGCCGGCGTGTTGGGCATGGCACGAACGATCGCGGCGGCGGGCCCGAGATGGCGCACGAAGTAGCGGATCGGCGTGCCGGCCGCAATCGACAGGAACACCGTGCCCGGCCGGGCGAAGCGGACGGCCTGCGGCACCGCCTCGTCCATCTGCTGCGGTTTGATTGCGAAGACCACCACCTGGGGGTCGAACTCATCCGGCAGGGCGGCGACCGCCTTGTACACGGAGACCCCTTTGCGGCGCACGAAACCCCGGGCACCGAGCGGATCGACCACGGCGACCCCGCCGGCGACGATGCCGCTCTCGAGCCAGCCCGAGAGCATGGCGCCGCCCATCTTGCCGCAGCCGATGAGCAGCAGCGGCCGGGTCAGACGCGGTTTCGCGGGGGACACGGCTTGCCTCAGGCCTCGCCCACGGTTTCGATCAGGGCGGCCGAGATCGCCTGGTCCGGCGCATGGCCGGCCCACAGCACGAACTGGAAGGCAGGGTAATAGCGGTCGCACTCGTCGAGCGCGACCTCGACGAGGTCCTCCAGCTGCTCGACGCCGGGCGCGAATTGCCCGCGCGTCAGGAGGGTGTGGCGGAAGGTCGGCATCGGTTCGTCGGCGGCGACTTCGAAATGGCCGAGCCACAGCCGCTCGTTGATCGACGCGAGCAGGTCATTGATGTCGCGCCGCTTCCCGTCGGGGACCCGGATGTCGATGCTGCAGTGCAGATGCAGCGCGTCGAGGTCCTGCTGCCAGATGAAGTGCAGCTTGTAGGCACACCACCGGCGCAACGGCTCGGTCACGAATTCGTCGTCGGCCGCGCGCATGTGCGGCCAGCCCTGGGTGCTGGCCAGCTCTTCGAGAAGATCGAGCGGATTGGCGGTGCGGCTGCCGGCTGCTTCAAGCGTCATACCCATCGGCACCCCCTCGGGCAATTGGGATCGGGCCGCCACTGACCGTGCAACATATTGCGGTTGGCGTAAACAGTACCACAACACCTAGATTGCCACAGGCTGATTCCCGGGCGCAAGCCCGGAAACCGCAGGAGCGGGATTTTTCTTGTGGATAATCAGTCGGCCGGCTTGCGGCTTCCCTTCCGTTTCGCCTGCCCCGCCGCCGGCGACGGCTTCTTCGGCGTCGCTTTGCGCCCGGAAAGCGCCGCCTCCAACACGGCGACGCGCTTTTCCAACGCCTCCTGCTCGCTGCGCGCCTTGGCGGCCATCGCCTTGACCGCCTCGAACTCCTCGCGCGGCACCACGTCCATCTCCGCAAGAATGCGCTCGAACTGCTGCTTCATCCTCGCCTCGACCTCGCCGCGCACGCCGGAAAGCATGCCGGCCGCGCCGCTGGCCATGCGCGCGAGGTCATCGAGCAGTCGGTTGTCCACCTGCATGGAAAGGCTCCGTCGAACAGAAGATCCGCGTTCCGGCCACGTATACGCCGGCCGGCCGGCCGGCGCAACCGGCCACCGTCCCTTGCGAACCGGTGGCACGGTACCTATAAGAAGGGCACTCCGCCCCGTGCGCCGGCCCGCGCGGGCGGCCCATCTCCAGCCAGAGCAAGAGGATCAGCGGCGTATGGAAGCCTTCATGGTGGTCAATTTCGACCCGGTCATGGTCAACATACCGGTGCCGTTCACCGACCTCGTTCTGCCGATCCGCTGGTACGCCCTGTCCTATATCGTCGGGCTTCTGATCGCCTGGCAGTACTGCATGCGCCTGGCGCGCCGCGAGCCCAACCTGGTGACGCCGCGGCAGATCGACGATTTCCTGCTGTGGGCGACCCTGGGGGTGATCGTCGGCGCGCGCCTCGGCATCGTGCTATTCTACAGACCAGGCTTCTACCTCGCCAATCCCATCGAGATCCTCAAGGTCTGGGAGGGCGGCATGTCGTTCCACGGCGGCCTCGCCGGGGTGACGCTGGCGATGATTGTCTTCGCCCGGAACCAGCGGATCCCGCTCCTGGCCCTGACCGACATCATCGCCGCCGGCGCGCCGATCGGCCTGTTTCTCGGACGCGTCGCGAATTTCATCAACGGCGAACTCTGGGGCCGGCCGACCGATGTCCCCTGGGCCATGATCTTCCCGAACGCCGGCGACAACCTGCCGCGGCATCCGAGCCAGCTGTACGAGGCGACGCTCGAGGGGCTGGTGCTGTTCATCGTCCTCGCCGTCCTTGTGTTCGGCCCATGGAAGACCCTGCGCCGGCCGGGACTGACGACGGGGGTCTTCCTGTCCGGCTACGCGCTGGGCCGCGGCTTCGTTGAGACGATGCGAGAGCCCGACGGCTATATCGGCCTGCTCAGCTTGGGGACAACGTGGGGCCAGTGGCTCACGCTGCCGATGCTGCTGCTCGGTGCCTACCTGATCTGGCGGGCGCTTCGGCGGGCGCCGGTGACGGCTTGACGACGGAGCTGGCCCGCCTGCTGCGCCGCCGGATCGCCGAGAGCGGACCGATCACCGTCGCCGACTACATGGCCGAGGCGCTGGGCCATCCCGAACACGGCTACTATATGACGCGCGACCCGCTCGGCGCCGCCGGCGACTTCATCACCGCGCCGGAGATCAGCCAGATGTTCGGCGAGCTGATCGGGCTGTGGTGCGCCGACATGTGGCACAGCCGCGTGGCGCCGGGTCCGGCGACGCTGGTCGAACTCGGCCCCGGGCGCGGCACGCTGATGGCGGACGCGCTGCGGGCTGCCCGCATGCTGCCGGAATTCGCGGCGACGCTGTCGGTCCATCTGGTCGAGACCAGCCCGGCGCTGCAAGACATTCAGCGGCGCACTCTCGCGGCGCACCGGGTGCGCTGGCATCGCAGCCTGCAGTCGGTGCCGGATGGCCCGGCGCTGCTGGTCGCGAACGAGTTCTTCGATGCCCTGCCGATCCGCCAGTTTGAACTGACGGTGGACGGATGGCGCGAACGCCTGATCGGGCTCGCGCCGGACGGCACCGACTTTCAGTTCATACCGGGGCCGGAGCCGGCCCCCGACTCCCTCGTGCCGCCGGACACCCGCGCCGCGGCGCAGCTTGGCGACATCGCCGAGGTCTGCCCCGCCGGGATCGCCTTCGCCGCGGAGATCGGCCGCCGGGTGGCGGGCGACGGGGGCGCCGCCCTGATCGTCGACTACGGCCATGCCGTGAGCGCTCCGGGCGAGACCCTGCAGGCGATGCGCGCGCACCAGGCCGTCGACCCGCTGGACCTGCCGGGCGACGCCGACCTGACGGCACATGTCGATTTCGCGGCGTTGTCACGGGCCGCCGGCGATGCCGGGGCGGCGGTCCACGGTCCGGTGCCGCAGGGTCTGTTCCTGTCGCGCCTGGGCATCGCCGAGCGGGTCGAGCGCCTGCGACGGGGCGCGACGCCGGACCAGGTGCGCGACATCGAGACCGCGTGCCACCGCTTGATCGCGGACGAGGAAATGGGCACCCTGTTCAAGGTGCTGGCGATTACCCCGTCCGACATGCCGGCGCCGCCCGGATTCATCAGCCGCCCTCGAACGTCTACGACACCATGACCGATCCGCATCCGCCGCAGCTCACCGATCCGGACCTGACCGCACTGGACGGCGTCCGCCATGCCTTCTTCACGCGGCAGGGCGGGGTCAGCACGGGCGTCTACGACTCGCTCAACGCCGGCTTCGGCTCCGGCGACGATCGCCACAGCATTGCCGAGAACCGGCGGCGCACGATGGTGGCGCTCGGCCTGCCGGAGGCGGCGCTGAACACGGTCTACCAGGTCCACGGCACCGCGGTCGCCATGGTCGACCAGAGATGGCGGCCGGAGGACGCGCCGCGCGCTGACGCGCAGGTCACCGACCGGCCCGGCATCGCCCTCGGCATCCTGACAGCCGACTGCGCACCGGTCCTGTTCGCCGGCCGCAAGGCGGACGGCCGCGCGGTGATCGGTGCCGCACACGCGGGCTGGAAAGGCGCCGTGACCGGGGTTCTTTCGGCCGCTGTCGACGCCATGGAGGCGCTGGGCGCCACCCGCGCGACCATCCACGCGGCGATCGGGCCGTGCATCGCCCGGGACTCGTACGAGGTCGGCCCGGAGTTCCCGGAGCCGTTTCTCGACCAGGATCCCGCCAATGCGAGGTTCTTCAGTCCGGGCCGGCGCGATGGCCACCCCCTATTCGATTTCGCCGGCTACGTCGAGAGCCGGCTGGCGGCGCTGTCGCTCGCCGCGGTCGGCCGCATCGACGCCGACACCTGCGCCGAGCCGGACCGCTTCTTCAGCTACCGCCGCACCACCCTGGCTGGCGAGCGCGACTACGGACGCGAACTGTCGGTGATCGCCATCACCGACTAGGCAAACCGGAGGGTATCGCCATGGAGCAGCATCTCCACTTCAGCGTCGCGGAGCTGGCCGGCCGGCGCGACCGCGCCTGCGCGGCGATGCAGCGCGCGGGTCTGGACGGGCTGCTGCTGTTCCGGCAGGAGAGCATGTATTGGCTGACCGGATACGATACCTTCGGCTACTGCTGGTTCCAGTGCCTCCAGCTGGGCGCCGACGGCAGCATGTTCCTGCTGACGCGCGCGCCGGACCTGCGCCAGGCGCAGTTCACCTCGGTAATCCCGTCCGGCCGCATCCATGTCTGGACGGACCGCGAAGGCGCGGACCCCGTCGCCGAGCTGAAGGCGCTGCTTGACTCCGAAGGGTGCCGCGGCAAGCGGCTCGGCGTCGAGTGGGAGTCGCACGGCCTGAATGCCCGCAATGGCCTGCGCCTGAAGGACGCGCTGGACGGTTTCGCCGACCTCGAGGACGCGTCCTTTCTTGTCAGCCGGCTGCGGCTGGTCAAGAGCGCGGCGGAGCTCGACTACGTCCGCAAGGCCGCCGAGCTCGCCGACGCCTCTTGGGAAGAGGCGGTCGCGCTGGCGGCGCCGGGCGCCTTCGAGGGCGACATCCTGGCCGCCATGCAGGGCGCGGTGTTCCGTGGCGGCGGCGACGATCCGGCGAACGAGACGATCATCGGCTCGGGGCCCGGGGCGCTGATGTGCCGTTACTACACCGGGCGCCGCTCGCTGGCGGTACGCGATCAGCTGACGCTGGAATTTGCCGGCGTCTACCGCCACTACCACGCCGCGCTGATGCGCACCATTGTCGTCGGCAAGCCCACGGCCCGGCATAGCGCCCTCCATGCGGCCGCCCGCGATGCGCTGGCGGCCTGCGAGGAGGCGCTGCGGCCGGGTCGGCCGGTCGGCGAGGTGTTCGACGCCCATGCACGCGTCCTCGACGCCGCGGGCCTCGCCGAGCACCGGCTCAATGCGTGCGGCTACAGCCTCGGCGCGACCTACGCGCCGACCTGGATGGACTGGCCGATGCTGTATCACGGCAACCCGGTCGAGGCGGCGCCGGGGATGGTGTTCTTCATCCACATGATCCTGTTCGATTCGGGCGCCGGCGCGGCCATGACACTGGCCCGCACCTCGCTGGTCACCGAGACCGGCAGCGAGCCGCTGTCGCGGGCCTCGCTGGACCTCGTCGTGGTCTGAGATCGGAGGGACGAGGCGCTAGCGCACGATCCGTCCCCGGAAGGAAAGGGAGACGATCTGCACCGGATCCGCCGTCGAATCCATGACGAATTCCAGAAACGTCATCGGATCGCCCGGCGCACCGATGCGGACGGCGTCGTACCACACGGTGTTCGCGCTCAGCCGATAATGCGATTTCCGCGGGCCCTGCGGCGACGGCTCGAGGATCGGCTTCAGCCCGGCGAGGACGGGTGGCGTGTATTGCGGCCGCAACGGCGCGGCAAGCATCACATGCGCGGCGTCGTAGTCCTCGCGCTGCATGGCGGCGATAAACGCGTCCGCGCGATCTGCAGCGGCGCGGGGAGGACCATCTTGGTATGGGACCCGGATGTGAATTCGCACGATCCGGGGCTCGCCGTCGATCTTCATCGAGACGAGATCCACCGAGGCGACCGAACGCCAGTCGGACACCAGGCGGAAGGTGGCCTGCCGGTAGACGCCCTGTGGGGACGCTCCGGTGAACGTGTTGGTGATCTCCGGGCTCCAGTCGTCGGCCGCCTGGTCCATGATGTCCGTCCAGTCCCGCGTGAAGCGCGCCAGCGTCCATGCGCGGGACAGCTTGGGGTGCAGCATCGCCAGTGCCGGCTCGTAGTCCCGTGTGGAAATCGCGTGGACGAATTGCCCGTGAATGCTGTCCGGACCGGTTCGAGCCGGTGTCAGTTCGGCGTCGTTTGCGACCGCAACCTGGACCGGCCACAATAGCAAGGCTGCGACATACCAGATGCAAGGCTTGTGCATCGACATTGCTCCAGGTCCCTGATGATCCGTCAAGAAAACCGCTGGCATATTGCCTGGCGGGCAATCGTCTGTCGGGGCATACTGCGGGCGAACCGTCACTATTGTCTTAATACCGCGGCTATATCGTGGTCTGAACCGGTGCCCTGGCTGCTCTACATGCTGGCATTCCTGCTGCTGTTCTCGATGTTCAGCTGCGCGATCATGATCTGAGCGGGGCGCCGGGGCCATTGAGCGTTTACAGGGCGCTAGCGCCTTGATATAGAAGTCGCGCCCCAGCGGCCGCATGGCGACGGCGGGGCGCTGTAGTTTGTGCGCAGGGGCGCCGGCGGGGCCGGGTCCCGGGGATACGGGACGCAACATGAAAATCCTCAGTGGCAACAGCAACCGGCCGCTGGCGGAAGCGATTTCCGCGAAGCTCGGCGTGCCCTTGACCGAGGCGGCGATCCGTCGCTTCTCCGACCAGGAGGTGTTCGTCGAGATCCTCGAGAACGTCCGCGGCGAGGACGTGTTCGTGGTGCAGTCGACCTGCTTTCCGGCGAACGACAATCTGATGGAACTTCTGGTCATCATAGACGCCCTGCGGCGCGGCTCGGCGCGGCGGATCACCGCGGTGATCCCGTATTTCGGCTATGCCCGCCAGGACCGCAAGACCGGCCCGCGCACGCCGATCTCGGCCAAGCTGGTGGCCAACCTGATCACCACCGCCGGCGCCGACCGGGTGCTGACGCTGGAGCTGCATGCCGGGCAGATCCAGGGCTTCTTCGACATCCCGACCGACAACCTGTTCTCGTCGCCGGTGTTCGTCTCGCATATCGAGACCCACATGAAAGACGGCAATGAGCTGGTCATCGTCTCGCCCGACGTCGGCGGCGTGGTGCGCGCCCGCGGCATCGCCAAGCGGCTGGAGGCGGACCTTGCGATCATCGACAAGCGGCGGGAACGGGCCGGCGTGTCGGAGGTCATGCACATCATCGGCGACGTCAAAGGGCGGACCTGCATCCTGGTCGACGACATCGTCGATTCCGCGGGTACGTTGTGCAATGCGGCCACGGCGCTGGTCGACAAGGGCGCGAAGTCGGTGTCCGCCTATGTGACCCACGGCGTGCTGTCGGGCGGCGCGGTGGCGCGGGTGACGTCGTCGCCGATGGAAGGGCTGGTCATTACCGACAGCATCCCGCCGACCGAGGCCGTCCGGGTGTCCCACAATATCGTGCAGGTGTCGATCGCACCGCTGCTGGCCGACGCGATCGAGCGCATCGCCAACGAAAAATCGGTTTCCAGCCTGTTCGATTGAGTGTAGAACAGCGCCCGCCGCCCGGGCAGGGCGGCGTCCGCGGCGGCGGCACCCCTGGAGGCCGCACCGCGCAACGAGAGTTTCGAGGAGCAGACGAATGAGCGATTCCCACGTTATCAGCGCTGTGACGCGCGACCGGGCCGGAAAGGGGGCCGCCCGGGCCGTACGCCGCGCGGGCCGCGTGCCCGCCGTGATCTACGGCGACAAGAAGGACCCCGCCACCATCTCGCTGGAGCCGCGCGAGCTGCGCAAGCACCTGAATACCGGCAGCTTCTTCTCGACCGTCTTTTCGGTGGACGTCGATGGCGGCACCGCGGAGCGCGTGTTGCCGCGCGACGTGCAGTTCCATCCGGTGAACGGCCGGGCCCTGCACGTGGACTTCATGCGCGTGACGAAGTCGACGCGCACCAATGTCGACGTGCCCTGCGTGTTCATCAACGAAGAGCTGAGCCCGGGCATCAAGCGCGGCGGCCTCTTGAACATCGTGCGCCACGAGATCGAGGTGATGTGCGGCGTCGATGACATCCCGGAGCAGTTCGTCTTCGACCTGACCGGCCTCGACATCGGCGACAGCGTCCACATCAGCGCCATCACGATGCCCGAGGGCGTCGCGCCGACCATCACCGACCGCGACTTCACGGTCGCCACCATCGCCGCCGCGATCCTCAAGGAAGAGGAAGAGGAGGTCGAAGGCGAGGAGGAAGAGGAACTCGAAGGCGAAGAGGGCGAGGAAGCCGAAGGCGAAGAGGAAGGGGCCGGCGAGGACTCGTCGGAGGATTAGCCGGGCGGAGCGATGCTTCTTCTCGTCGGCCTGGGCAATCCCGGCCCCAAATACGAAAAAAACCGACACAATATCGGGTTCATGGCGGTGGACGAAATCGTCCGCCGCCATTCCTTTGGCCCCTGGCGCGCCCGCTTTCAGGGTTTGACGGCGGAGGGGCGGATCGAGGACGATAAGGTGCTGGCGCTCAAGCCGACCACCTACATGAACGAGTCCGGCCGCGCGGTCGGCGAGGCGATGCGCTTTTACAAGCTGGCTTCGTCCGACGTGATCGTCGTCTACGACGAGCTCGACCTCGTTCCCGGCAAGGTACGGACCCGGCAGGGCGGCGGCCTTGCGGGGCATAACGGGCTGCGCAGCATCGACGCGCATATCGGCAACGATTTCCGGCGCGTGCGCGTCGGCATCGGCCATCCCGGCGACAAGCGCCGGGTCCAGGGCCACGTGCTGAGCGACTTCGCCAAGGCCGAACGGCCGGTCATCGAGCGCGTGATCGATGCGATCGCCGAGGCAATCCCGATCCTGGTCGCCGGCGACGACGGGGCGTTCATGAGCCGGGTCGCGCTGACAGTCTTTCCGCCGCCCCCGAAGCCGCCGCGCGAGGACGAGTCCGCACCGCCGCGCGACCCCGAGGATTGACCGCACCGTTCGCTGAGGACACGACAATAATGGGTTTCAATTGCGGCATTATCGGCCTGCCCAACGTTGGCAAGTCGACATTGTTCAATGCGCTGACGCAGACCGCGGCCGCCGAGTCCGCCAATTATCCGTTCTGCACCATCGAGCCGAATATCGGCCGCGTCGCCGTGCCGGACCCGCGCCTCGACCGGATTGCCGAACGCGCGAAATCTCCACAGGTCACCCCGACATTCCTGGAATTCGTCGACATCGCGGGCCTGGTGCGCGGCGCCTCGAAGGGCGAGGGCCTCGGCAACAAGTTCCTGGCGAACATCCGCGAGGTCGATGCCATCGTCCACGTGCTGCGCTGCTTCGAGGGCGAGGTGACGCATGTCGAGTCGACCATCGATCCGATCCGCGACGCCGACACCGTCGAGACCGAGCTGATGCTGGCCGACCTGGAGAGCCTGGAGCGCCGCATCGAGCCGCTCGAGAAGCGGGCCACGGGCGGCGACAAGGACGCGAAGGCACAGGCCGCGATCATGCGCAAGGCATTGGAGCTGCTGCGGCAGGGCCGCCCGGCGCGCGAGGCGCGGCTCGAGCCCGAGGAGCGGCGCCCGTTCCAGCATCTGCAGCTGCTGACCGCGAAACCGGTGCTGTACGCCTGCAACGTCGACGAGGCCAGCGCCGCCGCCGGCAACACACATTCCGACCGGGTCGCGGAGCGGGCCGGGCGCACGGGCGCCGGCTGCGTCGTCATCTCGGCGGCCATCGAGGCCGAGGTGGCGTCGCTCGAGTCCGAGGCGGAGAAGCAGGAGTTCCTGGAATCTCTGGGGCTGGAAGAGACCGGCCTCGCCCGCGTCATCCGCGCCGGCTATGAGCTGCTCGACCTGATCACGTTCTTTACCGCCGGGCCCAAGGAGGCGCGCGCCTGGACGGTGCGGCGCGGCGCGACGGCGCCGGAGGCCGCCGGCGCGATCCACACCGATTTCCAGAAGGGCTTCATCCGCGCCGAAACCATCTCGTACGAGGACTTCGTCCGGTGCGGCGGCGAGCAGGGCGCCAAGGACGCCGGCCGCATGCGTCTGGAGGGCAAGGACTACGTCGCCCGCGACGGCGACGTCTTCCGCTTCCGCTTCAACGTGTGATACCGCATAATCGCGGCCGGAGGCACCGCGCGGCGGCGCGGCGCCGGCTGGCATTCAGGGGGACAGGGAGGACAAGGATGGGCAAGACGATCACGCTGACGGCATCGGACGGACACGATCTCGCGGCATACCGGGCCGACCCGAAGGACACGCCGCGCGGCGGGCTGGTGATCATCCAGGAGATCTTCGGCGTCAACTCGCACATCCGCAGCGTCGCCGACGGCTATGCGGCGGACGGATACGTCGCCATCGCGCCGGCGCTGTTCGATCGCATCGAGCGGGGCGTGGAACTCGGATACGAGGAGGACGGCCGCACGCGCGGCCGGGCCATTCGCGCGGACATTGCCTGGGACGATGCGGTAAAGGACGTTTCGGCGGCGGTGGCCGCGCTGTCGGGCATGAAGGTCGGCGTGGTAGGCTATTGCTGGGGCGGATCGCTGGCGTGGCTCGCCGCGACGCGCATCGCCGGCGTCGCCGCGTCGGTCGGCTACTATGGCGGCCAGATCAAGGACTTCAGGGACGAGGCCGCGAAATGCCCGGTCATGCTGCATTTCGGCACGGAGGATGCCTCGATCCCGATGGATGCCGTCGCGGCGATCAAGGCGGCGCAGCCGGACATACCCGTACATATTTACGAGGGCGCCGGACACGGCTTCAATTGCGACCAGCGCAGCAGCTACCACGAAGCGGCCGCCGCCACGGCGCGCGAAAGGACGCTGGCCTTCCTGCGCGAGCACGCCGGCTAGCGCATTGTCCGGTTATTTGGACGCAGGCTTCCCACGTTGAGGCGGTGAGTCCCACCCCCACCCTGCCCTCCCCCATCGAGGGGGAGGGAAATTTCCTTGTCATGACAATAAGTTACGCCCTCCCTTGGTGGGGGCAAGGGGGAGGGGGATAACCAAGCCTGCCGGCAAAGCCGGCTTCGATTTCACCTTACGGGAAAACGCGCTCGCGCGTCACTCGCCCGCTTCGAACACGACGATGACGCCGCAGGCGTCTTGCGGCGGCACGATCAGGCCGCGCCCGCTGCGCCGGCAGTCGACCCCGGATTCGGCGAGGCACGAGTCGGCCGCGCCCGGCTCGGCAACCGCCACAGTCATGGCGGCGATCGTGCCGGACTGTGGCGCGCCGATATCCATTCCCTCGAATTCGCGCGCCAGCGCGGCCGGGGTGAGGAATTCGAGCCGTGCCGTGCCGGTCGCCACCGCCAGCCGATCGCCCGTCGCAACGACCGCGTCGGCACCGAACACCCGGGCCCAGCCGCCGGCCAGCGATGGCGGATCATCGGCGACGACGGCATAGGAGACGATCCCCGTCGCGCTGTTGCGGTGCACGCACCATCCGTCGCGCCGCAGCAGGCCGGGCGTCAGGTGTTCACAAACGAAGGCGGCGAGGCCCGGCGTCGCCGCGGCATCCGGATGGACGAGGCGGAACTTGGGCAGGAGGGTGCCCCCCGGCGCCTCCAGCTCGCGGGCCAGCTCCGCGACCGGCACCGGGACGAGATGTTCGGCCGCGAAGAAAGCGTGGGTCGCCGAAGCATCGTCGCTGCCCAGCGCCAGCTTGAGGATCCCCTCGCCCTGCGCGGCGAGAGCCGTATCGAGCCCGGCACAGTAGGCCCCCGGTTCGACGATGCCGAGCAGCTCGATGTAATCGTCCGGGAACATGATGCAGTAGTTGGCGGTGGCCCAGCCGATATGGCGGCCGCGCGGAGTGATCGTGAAGCCGAGGCGCTGGTACCGCGTGCGGGCCGCCTCCAGGTCGTGGACGGCGATGACGCAGTGATCGACGCCGGTAAGGCCCACCCGCGCGCCGGACACGGTCGCGCCCGGATCAGGTGCCCAGGACGCGTCCGGCCACCGCGTCCAGCTTTGCCAGCAGCGCCGGATCGCGCGCCTCGGGTGCGGTGATCAGGGCCGCATCCAGCGCCCTGTGGCAGCCGGCGCTGCACTGACCGGTCCGGTCGCGCAGCAGCGGCGCCACGCCGCGCACCAGCGCACGCGCGCGCTCGGCATTGTCGAGCAGCACCTTGATGACCGCGTCGACGCTGACATCCTCGTGTCCCGGGTGCCAGCAGTCGTAGTCGGTGACCATGGCGATCGTCGCGTAGCAGACCTCCGCCTCGCGGGCGAGCTTGGCCTCCGGCATGTTGGTCATGCCGATGACGTCGCAGCCCCAGCTCCGGTACAGCTCCGATTCCGCCCGGCTGGAGAACTGCGGGCCCTCCATGACCAGGTAGGTGCCGCCATGCACCGTCGCGATGCCGGCACGCCGCGCGGCGGCCTCGATATGGCCGCCGAGCCGGCGGCACACCGGGTCGGCCATCGAGACGTGACCCGCCATGCCGGTGCCGAAGAACGATTTCTCGCGTGCGAAGGTGCGGTCGATGAACTGGTCGACGATGACGAAGGTGCCGGGCGCCAGCTCCTCCTTCAGCGACCCGACGGCGGACAGCGACAGGATTTCGGTGACGCCCGCGCGCTTGAGCGCATCGATATTGGCGCGGAAGTTGATCTCGGTCGGGGGGATCCTGTGGCCGCGCCCGTGCCGCGGCAGGAACACCATCTTCTGGCCGGCCAGCTCGGCGAACATGAGGTCGTCCGACGGCGTGCCGAAGGGGCTGTCCACCGTGCGCCACTCGACGGAGTCGAGGCCGTCCATGTCATAGATTCCGCTGCCACCGATGATGCCGACGACCGGCGGCGTCTTCGCCTCGCCCATGTATTCCCCCTGGCTGCCCAAGTCACG
>JBFIFO010000113.1:0-13270 GCA_041602815.1 Alphaproteobacteria bacterium
TCAGGGCCGTACCATCCGGCTGGACCAGGAACAGGAGGGCGCCGTGCGCGGCCGCCGAATAGAGGACGACGAACACGGCAAGCCGCAACAAATCCCTGCCGCGCCAGCCCGAAAGGGGCACTGCTGCTGTCCCGGTCATGCGGTCCGCATCCAAGCAAATCCGCCATTATCCTGATGCGTCGCCACCACCGGTGCAACCTTTTGTTTTTCCATAACTTTAGTGATGCTCGCGGAAATTGCGTTCATGGCAGGCGATTGGGACCCGGACGGCGTACCTATGAACCGGCTGGATTTCGACTATCGCCGCAATTCATGGTTAATTCGTTAAAATGGTGGCGGGGAAAAGAAATTCGCGCATCTTTCGAGCGACTGTCGCGGCACCGGCTGCCGGGCGGACTCGCCGCATCGGCCGGTCGGATGCGCCGGAGCGCCCGACGACCCGCTGCAGGACCACGCCCACGCCGCAATCCCGACACTCGCTGTCGCACCGCCGCAAGCCTCGACTCCCCTCGGGTGGTGTGGATAATTCCTGTGGAACGCGGGTCCGGTCCGGCGCGTGGATTGTTATGCCCGGCGCGCCGGCGGCGGTTCGCATACTGGGAGGCTTGAGCCATGAAGGACACGGCGCGCGCGGTTGTCATCGGGGGCGGCGTGGTCGGCGTCGCGACGCTCTATCACCTGGCGAAGAAGGGCTGGACGGACTCGATCCTGCTGGAACGCACCGAGCTGACGGCAGGGTCCACCTGGCATGCGGCGGGGCTGTTGCCGCTTTTCAACATGTCGTATTCCGTCGGCCAGATCCACAAATACTCGGTGCGGTTCTACCAGGAATTGGAGAGGGAAACCGGCCAGCCGGTCGGCTTCGCACAAGTCGGCAACCTGCGCCTTGCGACCAACCGGGACCGCATGGACGAGTACCACCACTATGCCGGCACCGCGCGCACCATCGGCGTCAAGGTGGAGTTCAAGACGCCCGAGGAGATCACCGAGATGGTGCCGTTCGCCAATATCGACGGGCTGGTCGGCGCGATCTACCACCCGGAGGATGGCTACATCCAGCCGGCGGACCTGACCATGGCCCTGGCCAAGGGCGCGCGCGACATGGGCGCGACGATCCACCAGAACACCCCGGTGACCGGGATCGACCGCAAGGCATCGGGCGAGTGGCTGGTCAGGACCGAGAAGGGCGACATCAGCTGCGAGCACGTTGTCAGCGCCACCGGCAATTATGCACGGCAGACCGGCCGCATGGTCGGGCTCGACGTGCCGGTGATCCCGGTCGAGCACCAGTTCATCGTCACCGAGCCACACCCGCTTTTGCAGGAGCGCAAGAAGAACGGCGAGCGCGAGATGCCGGTGTTCCGCGAGTCTGATGCCTCCTACTACATGCGCGAGGAGCGCCAGGGCCTGATCCTCGGGCCCTATGAGAAAGGCGCACCGGCCTGCTTCGTCGACGGCGTTACGCCGGGCTTCGAGAAGGACCTGTTCCCCGGCGACCTCGAGCGGCTGGAGCCGCACATCGAGGCCGCCATCAACCGCGTGCCGATCTTCGGTGAGGTCGGCGTCAAGGAGGTGATCAACGGGCCGATCGCCTACACGCCGGACGGCAGCCCGATCGTCGGCCCGGCGCCCGGCCTGCGCAACTTCTGGCTCAACGAGGGCCACAGCTTCGGCATCACCGCGGCCGGCGGCGCCGGCTGGCAGCTCGCCGAGTGGATCGTCGAGGGCCGGCCCACGATCGACATGCTCGGCGTCGACCCGCGGCGCTTCGGCGCGCACGCCTCGCGGGCGTACCTGAAGGCCAAGAACGAGGAGGCCTACGCAAACGTCTTCACCATCCACTACCACGACGAGGAGCGGCCCGGCTGCCGGCCCCTGCGCACCACGCCCTGCTACGACCGGATGAAGGCGAGGGGCGCGGTGTTTGGCCAGATCTACGGCTGGGAGCGGCCCAACTGGTTCGCCCCGGAGGGCGTGGAGCCGAAGGATGTGTGGTCGTTCCGGCGCTCGAACTACTTCGAGCACGTCGGCAACGAATGCAGAAACGTGGCCGAGAACGTCGGCGTGCTCGACATGTCAGCCTTCGCCAAGTTCCGGGTCTCCGGCCCGGGCGCCGAGGCCTGGCTCGAACATCTGGTGGCCAACCGCCTGCCGCGGGCGATCGGCCGCATCGGCCTGTGCCATGCGCTCAACAGGGAAGGCGGTGTGCGGTCCGAGTTCACAATCACCCGCGACGGGCCGGACGACTTCTATCTCGTCTCGGCCGGCGCGCTGGAGCGCTTCGACTGGGATTACCTGTCGAAGCAGGCGCCCGAGGACGGATCGGTGCGGCTGGAGAAGATCACGACGCAGCACGGCGTGCTCGTGGTTGCCGGGCCGAAGTCGCGCGAGCTGTTGGGCCGGGTGACCGATTGCGACCTCTCGAACGAGGCCTTCCCGTGGCTGACCAGCCAGTTCACAGATGTCGGCGTGGCGACCTGCCGGCTGGCGCGGGTCAATTTCGTCGGCGAGCTCGGCTGGGAGATCCACCATCCGATCGAGATGCAGAACCACATCTTCGACGCCCTGTTCGCGGCCGGCACCGATCTCGGCGTCAAGCCGTTCGGCATAAGGGCGATGAACTCGATGCGGCTGGAGAAGTCGTATCGGCTGGTTGGCACCGAGCTATCGATCGAATATGCCGCCTACGAATCCGGGCTCGACCGCTTCGTGCACCCGAACAAGGGCGACTTTATCGGCCGCGACGCCCTCGTCGCCTGGCGCGAGAACGGCTTTTCGAACCAGTTCGTAACGCTCGAGGTGCATGGCGTGACGGACGCCGATGCGCTGGGCAACGAGCCGCTGCTCCTCGGCGGCGAGATGGTCGGCCGCGCCACCGCCGGCGGCTATGGCTGGCGGGTCGGCAAAAGCCTCGCCCTCGGCTTCCTGCGCCCGGAGCATGCGGCGGTCGGCACCGAGGTCGAGATCGACGTGCTCGGCGACATGCTGAAGGCCACGGTCATCGAAGAGAGCCCATACGATCCGCAGAACGAGAGGTTGCGCGGGTAAGGAGGACGGAGCCATGCCCAATGAGAGTGGCGGCAGCGGCGGCTGCCTGTGCGGCGGGGTGCGGTACCGGGTCGACGGTGCGCTGTCCGATGTCGGCGCCTGCCATTGCTCGCAGTGCCGCAGGACCACGGGACATTTCTTTGCCGCGACGACCTGCGCCAAGGCCGCTTTGAGCTTCGGGTCCGATGCCACGCTCGCCTGGTACGAGTCCTCTCCCGGCATCCGGCGCGGCTTCTGCTCGCGCTGCGGTGCCAGCCTGTTCTGGGACGACAGCGCTCGCGACGAGATCGACATCCTGGCCGGCACGCTCGACGCGCCGACCGGCCTCGTGCTCGTCGACCACATCTTCGTCGCCGACAAGGGCGACTATTACGAGATCGCCGACGGCCTGCCGCAATATCCGCAGCGCCCGCCGGCGACCTAGCGGCAGGAGGAATCACGCATGGGCGAGGCGCAGCATTCCGGCGGATGTCTGTGTGGCGGCGTACGCTACCGCATCGCCGGCCGGCTCCGCGACGCCGTGGCCTGCCATTGCAGCCAATGCCGGCGAATGACCGGCCATTTCGGTGCGTTCACCGGCTGCCGTCGCGCGCGGCTCTCGCTCGAGGCCGATGCCACCCTCGCCTGGTACGACTCCTCGCCGGGCGTGCGCCGGGGCTTCTGCGCCGGCTGCGGGGCCACTTTGTTCTGGGACAACGGCGCGCGCCCCTATATCGCCGTAGCGGTCGGAACGCTCGACGCGCCGACCGGCATCGCCCTTGCGGCGCACCTCTTCACCGCCGACAGGGGAGACTATTACGAAATTGCGGACGGCCTTCCGCAGCATGCGGACGACATGCCTGAAACGCGTATCATTGAGCCCCCGCGGTCGCCCGCCGACCGCTGAGCCGGGCCGAGGTCACAGGCCGGGCACCCGCCACTGTTGCTTTTCCTTGTCGTAACAGGACACGCCGGGGAAGTCCCGGCGCTGGTCCGGCCCGGCGCGCGTGATCGTGTAGGCGCGGCACGGCCTGCCGTCGACATCCCTGAAGTCGCGGGTCACCCGGACGACGAAGCGGCGGCCGCCGGCGTCGTTCCAGACCGCCGGATCGTTGGGGGCGCGATTCGACAGCGTGTCGCGCAGCACGGCCCGCAGGCCGCTCTGCACGGACTTGCCGCCACCCGGCAGCGCCGCCACCAGCCTCAGTGATTCGATCTGCAGCCCCGCCGTATCGAGATCGTCCCGTCGGACGAAATGACCGACGGACGGTGCGTAATACCAGATCCGCCGGTGCCAGTCCCCGGCAGGCACCGGCCAGCGCTCGCAGGCGATCACGTCGACGGCGAACCGGCCGGCCGGCACTTCGACCTCGCGCGGCCCTTCGTTCGCGCACGACCAGCGAATCTCGCTTCTCTGCCGCGCCGCACTGTCGCCGTCCTCGACGTTCCACTCCTCGGCGCGCACATCAAAACCCGCCGCAACTCCCCGCGCCGGCGGCCACGACGCTTCGGCGTCGCGCAACGAGTCGTTGCGGCCCCGCCAGGCACCGTACTCCCATTCGAGCACGGGCAGTCCCACCGGATGCAGCGCCCGAAAACTCTCGCCGTCCGACGTCTGCCACTTGAGCTGCCCCGCTTTCGCCTCGACGACGTCGTGCGTGATGCCGCCTGCAAAGACATAGCGCTCGCCGACTTCGTAGCCACCCGACGTTACCGCCGGTTCGACGGCAAGGACCGTCGGGGCAGCGCTGGGCTGGCTGCGCAGATGGGCCAGAATTTCGCGGGACGCCATCCCCGTCACCGGCAATCCCTTGTCGCGCTGGTACTGCCCGATGGCCGCCGTGGTCCGCGGTCCCAACAGCCCGTCGACAGGTCCCGGGTCGTACCCCCGCTCGATCAGAAGGCGCTGGATATCGGCGACCTCGGTACGGGTCGGCATCTGGCTCGCGACCGCCGGACCCGACAAGGCACCGCCTTGCGGTCCGGCGGTGTCGAGCGACGGGCCGGCGCAGCCGCCGGCCAGCAGGATCACCAGCGCACCGGCCGCCACAGCGGCAACGCTTCGTAAAGTCCGTCGCGCGGCGGGGCTATGCCAATGCATCTTCACCAGCCGATCGTGGCTAGAGGACAGCCGAAACCGGAACGGCCGAGTCATCCAGGCCGGGGACGAGCCATTTGCCCTTGTCTGGATCCCAGCAGGCGATTGCGGGGTATACCCGGGGCGCCATGGGCTCGCCCTGGATCAGCGCGTATCTGCGGCAGCGCCTATCATCCCGCGCCTTGAGCTCTGCGCCGGGCACGATAATCAGCTTGGTGCTGACGCCGGAACTTCCCCATTCGACGCCGATGCCCTGTTCGCCGTTGCTGAGAGTGTCCTGAATCGCCCAATCCAGCCCGGCGCGTGCCGCCGGCGGCCAATCCCGCCATGCCGGCCGCAGACTCACCAGCCGGATGCGCAGCCGCCGGCCGGCCGCATCGAAACTGTCACGGCGGACGTAGTGACGCACCGCCGGCGCGTAATACCAGGTGCGCTTTTGCCAGCTGCCGTTCGGCGCAGGTGTCCGCGTGCACGTGACCACCTGGGTCGCGAAACGCCCCGCCGGGACGTCAATCATCCTGTCCTGGCCGCGTCCGCAGCGCCAGCTCTCCACAATTTCGCTGGCAGCCTCCTGGCTCAGGTCACGGCTTGAGCTTGCGACCTCGAACGCAACCTCGACGCCTGGCTGCAGCGGCCAGGCGTCAAGCGGATTGATTCCGACTTTCGCCGATCCTTCGGCCGACGCGGTCTGCCAGGCAAGCGGCGGCATCGTAAAGCTGCGAAAAGCGGTGCGACCGGTTCCGTCGGTCGACCGCCACACCACGTTATCCGCACCGACCCGGACAACCCTGTCGACGTGGCCGCTCGACCAGACGAACGCGTCGCCCAGGGTGTAGAGGGGTTGCATGTCCCCGTATTCGGCGCTGAAGGTGCCGTTCACCGGCACCGGCTGTTGCACGGCCGCGGCGGCAGACGGCGGGGGTGTGTTGGCCGGGCCGGCGGCGGATTGAGCATGGAGTTTCTGGTGCTCGCCGGACCTGAGACTCTTCATGAGTTGAGGACTGACCTTCCCGTCGACAGGCAGGCCGGCCGCCTTCTGATACTCGCGAATCGCCCCGATCGTTCGACTGCCGAGCAGGCCATCCGCAGGCCCCGGATCGTAGCCGAGTTTTGCCAGAAGGGTCTGCGCTTCGCGGACGGTCTTGTCGGGCTGCACGGATCGGGCGGCATGCGGCGGACCGTCGGCGGCGCTCGTCCGGTTGCCGCCCAGATCGGCAAGTTGTTCGCACCCGAACAGCCCGAGGGCGGCAATGCCGACGGCGCAGCGACCGGCAGCCTGCAGAATGCGCGAGACGCGGCCGAGCAGCGCCGTGCGGCCAGCCTCGTCTCGTGTCATCCCGACGGTCGACATCATTCGCTGCTCTTCCGTCCCTGCAGATCGAAGAATAGCTAACAAGGAATTGATTTAAAAACGATTACCGCAGCAAGACCAGGATTCGAAGCCGAAAAACAACCGCCGCCACGTTATTTAGTGCAAATCCATACGATGATCGAGCTTTGCACGGCGCCGGCGCTTCTCGTCATCGCCCTGCCGCACCACCATGTCCTTTTCGAACGTCACATAGACCGTCGTGCCATGCCGCGGCACACTTTCGATGTGGATGGACCCGCCGTGCAGCTGGACGAGGCTCTTCGTCAAGGGCAGCCCCAGTCCGGTCCCCTCGTATCTGCGAGCCAGGGAACTGTCGACCTGGCTGAACGGCTGGAAGACCCCATCGATGTGTTCCTTTGGAATGCCGATTCCATTGTCGGACACCGAGATCGTCATCCGTCCGCTGCCGTCCTGTTTCGCCGAGACGACGATCAGTCCGCCATCCGGTGTGAACTTCAGGGCATTGGACACGAGGTTGATCAGGATTTGCCGGATGGCGCCGGGGTCCGCCTGCAGATATGGCAATGGTTCATCGAGGTCGAGCTCAATCAGCTGTGCGGCGGCCTGCGCCTGCGCCTCGAACAGTCGCAGGACCTCGTCGATCGCCTCCGCGAGGTTCATCGTCTGCCGTCGCAAATTGAACTCGTTTGCCTCGACTTTCGTAAGATCGAGGATGTTGTTGATCAGCCCCAGCAGGTGCTGGCCGCTGCTCTTGATATCGCGGACATAACCCGAATATTTCTTGTGGCCGAGCGGCCCGAACATTTCCTCATTCAGGATTTCCGAGAAGCCGATGATGGCGTTCAACGGGGTCCGCAATTCGTGGCTGATCATCGCAAGGAAGCCGGACTTTGCGTGGTTGGCGATTTCGGCCTCCTCCTTGGCGCTCTGCAGCGCGCGGGCCACGCGTTTACGCTCCTGCACCTCGTTCGCGAGCGACCGGTTCGCCGCCGAGAGCTCGGATGTGCGCTCGGCCACCCTTTCTTCAATGAGACGGCGCCGATTGCGCTGGGTCACGAAGTAATTGGCCAGAATCAGCGTGAGCACCGCGCCGAAGGCAGCGACACCGTACGGTGTTCCGCTGGTTGCGAAGTTGAAGCGACCAGGCACCGGCGCCACAACGATGGACCAGCGGTGGTCGCCGACGACGTGATCTACGTTCTTATGACGCCCGCGCTTCACTTCGCTCAACGTCAGGGGCCAGCTCTGCGTCCGTCGAAGCTGAGAAGGCCGATAATGCAGCAGGCCGCTGTCCGCCCGCGCCGAATCGTCGTAAAGGTACATGTCGAGCCAGGCCGGCGTCGTGTAAAGGCTGACGGTACTGTCGATGATCTTGGCGGCGTCGATCATACCCACGACGAAGCCTTTGAGGGCTGCCCGCCGGCCGTCCGCCAAGGCCGGCACGGAGCGGCCCCGGTAGACCGGTTCGATCACCATGACGCTGCGCCGGATTTCGGTGCCGACCGTGAATGGTATTTCCTGCGCGACGGTCAGGGACGCGGTGTCCCGGGCCCGTTCCAGCGCTTCCAGAACGGCCGGGATCGTCGCCATATCAAACCCGAGAAGGGCCTCATTCTCGTCGGTCGGCTCGGCATAGTAGACCGGCAGATAGGCTGGCCGTTCGGCCGCCTTTACCAGGCCCGTGCCAGGATCGCGTTCCGAGATCGAGAATCCGAACAGTCCGTCAAGCTGCGCCTTCTCTTCAAATGCCGAACGTTTTTCCTGCGGCACGTAGGGTATCCATTGCAGCGACTGCATCCCCGGGAACGACCGGATTCCGGGGAAGGGCTGCAATCCCGGAATGTCGGGCACGCGCCCGTCCGTAAAATCGAAGAAGCTCCAGCGGTCAACTTCGAATTCGCCGGTCGAGAACAGCTGCGCCGTCGCTTGCACGGCTTCGAGATGCTGGTTTACGGCGTTCTGGACAACCTTGACGTGATGTTCCGCCTCACGATCGAATTCGTGCTGGTCGGCACGTTCCAGATAGATCCGCGACGTGACATAACCGCTGGCCGATATCGCCGCACCCGCCACGAGCACAACGATCACCGGCAAGTGCTCGCGCCACTGCCGGCGCCACTTGACGCGGACAATTCGATAGGTGCGGTGCGAGAACGCCATCAGCTTTCTGAGCGCGATGGCGGCATAACGGCGCGCAAGTTCCTTCGGACCGAAATTGCGATCGGTCCGGGCGTCCGTAGACGTCGCGCCCGTCATGGGCTCCACCCTGTGTTGCGGTCTGCTCCCCGTGTTATTGGAACGCAAATCCGTCCTTTCCTTGTTATGTCGGTCCCGTCGGCTGGACGCCATCGAGGATCACCGAACTGTCAATCTGTACCGTCTGAAACAGAATAGATCCTTCATTTCGCCTACCCGGTCACGCCGTCCGGGCCAATTTGCCGGCCCAGCCTCGTCAATTCGCTGGCCGGCAGGGCGCCAGGATCCAGGACCGGCACGAGCCACGCTCCGGTGTCGTTGTCCTGGCAGGCGACCGCCGGATAGCTGCGATCGTCGTGGCGGGACTGTCGGATCACGACGAACGTCCGGCAGCCCTTACCATTGACGGTTTCCCGAATCCCTGTCGGCATGATGACGAAATTCGCCTCAACGCTCGTGCTGCTCCAGCCGGATCGGGCGCCGGTCGGTTGTTCGTTCAGCGCATCCTGGATCGCCCAGTCCAACCCTGCGCGCGCCGCCGCCGGCCAGCCGCGGCCGCCAGGACGAATGGCAACCAGTTCAACCGCTTCCATCGAGCCGTCGCTGAACCGGTCGACCCGGCGGACATAATGGCGCGCCGCAGGGGCATAGAACCAGGTGCGGTACCGCCACTCGTCCGCACCGACGGTGTTTCGCTGACACGTTATCACCCGTGTGTCGAACGTCCCTGCGGGAACCGTCACCTTTTTCGTGCCCTGCGGCATACACATCCAGTCCCGTTCCGATTCGGTCCCGGCGGGCCCCGTCGTCGTGACCTGGAAGCTAACGCGTGCACCGGGGCGGATCGGCCACAGGTGTTTGGTATCGACGCTGACAGTCGCGCTGCCGGGTCCGGAGGCCTTATCCCACGACGACGGCGGCACGATGAAATTGCGATCGGTATTGAAGCTTGTGCCGTTGCTGGCACGCCAGAAGACCCGGCCGTCGCCAATCCGGATAACGGTTTCCACGAGACCGTCCGACCAGGCGAACTCGTCGCCGGTTTCATAGACCGGGGGCAGGTCTTCGTTGTTGCTGTCTATGACAACATCGTCCTTGGCGACCTCCCGCCCGACATCCGGCGGCGGCAGCGATTCGCCCCCCAGGCCCGGCGCCGGCACCGGGTTTGCCCGCAGGCTTTCGAGCAGCGCCAGCGAAACCTTGCCGTCCACCGGCAACCCGACAGCTGCCTGATAGCGACGAATCGCGGCCCTCGTGTTGGCGCCCGCAATTCCGTCGATCGGGCCCGGCGCGTAGCCCAATTGCGACAACGCCTGCTGGATTGCCTTGATATCGTCCTTCCGCACCGCGTCTTTCGGGTGTTCGACTCGCTCGGCCGTGCGCCCTTCTCCACCGACCCTGAAAAGCCCGTCGAGATCGCAGGCGGTCAACGCAAACAGGCTCAGAACGGTCAGCCCCGACACGGCAATACGCAGCGCGGCGTCGCGCATCCGCGGACCACCGCGTGGGGAATTTCTCGTTTCGTGTCTCGTTCTCTCCGCCATGGGCATACCCTGCGTCTACTCGGCCGCGATCGGACGATCGATCGCGCGATCGCGCGGGAAGATTGCACTGGCCGTCGTGCCCTCGCCCATCCTGCTCTCAATTTCCAGGATTCCGCCGTGCAACTCCACGAGGCTCTTGGTCAGCGGCAGGCCGAGACCGGTTCCCTCGTATTTGCGGGACAACGACGAATCCACCTGAATGAAGGGCTGCAGGATGGTCCGGAGATCAGGCTCGGCAATACCGATGCCGGTATCGGAAATGCTGACGACGAAACCGCGCCGTCGATCGTAGTAAGCGGAAACCGTGACGTGACCGTCGCGCGGCGTGAACTTGATCGCGTTCGACAGCAGATTGAGGACGATCTGCTTTAGGGCGCGCTCGTCGGCACGCAGGACCGGGAGGGATTCGGCGATCTCCGTCCTCAGGCCAATCCCCGCATCCCGAGCTTTGGCTTCAACGAGGTGCAGCGCCTCGGCCACAAGATCGGTCAGCACGATATTCTGTTCGTTCAGCTGGAACTTGTTGGCCTCAACCTTGGACAAATCGAGGATGTTGTTGATCAGTCCCAGGAGGTGGAGGCCGCTGCTGCGAATGTCCTCGGCATATCCCTTGTAGCGGTCGTCGCCAATCGGGCCGAACATTTCGAAGACCAGCATCTCGGAGAAACCGATCACCGCGTTCAGCGGCGTTCGCAGTTCGTGGCTGACCATCGCGAGGAACTCCGATTTCGCGCGACTGGCGACCTCGGCCTGTTCCTTGGCCGTGCGAAGTTCCGATTCGACACGTCTGCGCTCCCTGATTTCTCTTTCGAGTGCGGCGTTGGACTCATTGGCGGCGAGCAGCTGAGCGGTCCTCTGCTCCACCCGGCGCTCGATCACTTCCTGCCGGTTCTGCGCCGAAACCAGATAAAGCGCCAGCAGACTGGTCAGCAACAAACCGGCCAAACCGACTCCCCAGGGCACGATGCCCTGGTCGAGCCGCATGGTTCCGGGCACAGGTTTGACCAAAATGGACAGTCGCCAGTCCGCGAGCTGGTGCTGCACTGTCGCTGAAAATCCGCCGCCGGCGTCCGCGACGAGCTGCAGTGGTTGGTCCGCGGGCCTCAGAAGCGACGGCTGAATATAGATGAGGCTGAAGGATCCGTCGTCGGCCTCTTCGAACACGAAAGTGTCGAGCCACCCCGGTGCCGTGAACTCGCGCAAGGTCTGTTCGACCAGAAGATCGACCTCGATCAGGCCTACGATGAAACCGACGAATGCCGTGCCGGATTCGCCGGCCATGCCCCCCGCCGGTTCGGCATTCTCAAGAAATACCGGGCGGATTAACAGCAGGCTGTTGCCGGTCGCACCGGCGCCGGAGCGGCCGGCCCAATCCGCAACCGTCATCTTGCCGGATTCGTGCGCCCGTTCGAGCGCGACCTTGTAGCTGCTGCGCGATGCCAGGTCGAAACCAAGGAGATTCTCATTCCCGTCGAACGGCTCGACATAGTAGAGCGGCGCATATGTCGGTCGGTCCCCGGCCGGATGTATGTTGCGCTCCACCCTCCATTCGTTGAACCGGAACCCGTGCAGGCCGTCCTCGCGCGCCCTCTGCTCATAGGCCTGCCGGCCGGCGGCGGACACGACGGGAACCCAGGCAATGGCACGGAACCCCGGATGGATGTCCAGGTGGCGCTCGGCGAATTCGCCGAATTCCCAGCGATCGGTCGCCTGGCCGGGGTCGGAAAACAGGTTTCCGGCCGAGACCATCACATCGGCGTGTCGGTCGACGGCCTTCTCCAGGGCCAGCAGGTAATGGCCGGCCTGCCGGTCGAAATCGTGCCGTGCCGCAGCAAGGTAAAGGTTCTGAACAACAATGAGGCCGGCAATGGAAATCGCCGTGCCGCCCGCGATTACCAGCATGGCGGCCCGATGCACGCGGAGCGTGCGGGCGGATCTGCGGGCGAATACGGCCAGGCGGACTCCCAGGCCGGATTCCGGCGCCAACCGCGCCGGCAACCACCCGCACATCAACGTCGCGATTTTCGCGATGATGCGCTTCGATCCACCCATTATCCCTTCCGCATCAAGACGATCGCTGCGAATTTCCCGTTTTTCACCCATGCACCCATGCTTGTCTGTGGACCCGTCGGATCGTGGTATGTTTCCAGATCATTTGGGTTTTTTTTGGGCCGTCGGGCTTCGGCGCCTGATCCCCGGAAGAATAGCATATTAATACTGTCTTAGTATTATCAATTGGTTAAACCTTTTATACAATTTTACCTAATTTTCAACGGCTTGGATGGTCCACACAGAGGGGGGAGCCGGTCCCGACTCCTGGCATTGCACTGCGCCACGACGGCTTGGTGCGCATGGCGGGATGCCCTGCCACATGGCCATCGCGCGATAAGGATTCCGTTGAAAAGGGACTCCGTGAGGTTGCAGTCTGCCACGCCCGCAGCTCAGTTCGTGACCAGCGGTCCGACCGCACCCTTGTCCTGGTCAAGTACCGGCACGAGCCAGGGGTCGGACTCCCTGCTCCGACATGCAACTGCGGGATAGGCGCGCGGATCGGGTGTCTGTGAGCGCACCAGGACATATGTCCGGCATGGCACACCGTCGGGCCCCTCGAACTCTCCGGTCGCCTTCATGACGAACGCCTCACCGACCGCGGTGCTCCGCCAGCGGGCCTCGGAGCCGATCTCGCCGTTCTCCAACATGTCCTGCACGCGCTGTTCGAGACCGGCACGCACGGCGGGGGGCCAATCATGGCCGCCCGGCCGGATCGCGACGAGTTCTATGCGATGTGGGCCGTCGTCGCCGTGCAGCAGATCGTCCCGACGGACATAATGGCGCACGGCCGGTGCGTAGTACCACACACGCGTGTGCCACGCACCCGGGGGAGGATTGGAGCGTTTGCAGACAACGGGAATTGTTTCAAAGACTCCGGCAGCGACCGAAATGCGTTCACCGCCCCTTCGCCGGCAACCCCATGTTTCGGTCGATTTGGTTGCCGTCCCCGGGGCGTCAGCGGGTGTCCAGAAGACACTGACACCGAACGAAACCGCTTTGCGCCTGGAACTCGGCCACGCA
>JBFIFO010000114.1:0-13130 GCA_041602815.1 Alphaproteobacteria bacterium
ACCGAGGCGATCAGCGCGCCGGCGCTGCTGGCGAGCAGCGGCATGCGTGGCAGCCGCCGGGCGGTGACCGTGGCGATGGCGTAGCACACGGCGCCCGCCGCGACCGCGCTCTGCCGCAGCGCCTCGTCGCCGAGCCCGGCCAGCGCGGCCGGGCCGATCAGCACCACCACGCCGCCGAAACCCAGGAATACGCCCAGGATCCGCGCCGGGTTCATGCGCTCGTCGCTGGTGAACAGGTGCGCCAGTACCAGCGTCGCCAGGGGCATCACCGCCATCAGGATCGCCGCGAGGCCGCTGTCGATCGTCACCTCGCCCCAGCTGATCAGGGTGAACGGCAGCGCGTTGCCGAACAGGCCGATGGCGAAGAACTTCGGCCACAGGCCCCGCTCCGCCGGGAAACGCACGCGGCGCACGACGGCGACCGCGACGATCAGCACCGCGGCAAGGGTCAGCCGGCCGGCCGCCACCGACAGGGGCGGCACCGTTTCCACCGCGACCTTGATGAAGGCGAAGGACGAGCTCCACAGCGTCGCAAGCGAAATGAGGAGGGCGATCTCGACGGCGCCCGGGCGGGACAGCGGGGGCGCCACCGCGGGTCAGGCGGCGGCGCAGGGGTTCGGCTTGCAGCGCCAGCGGTCGAGCGCCGCGCGCAGCGCCCGGGCGAGCTCCGCGCGTTCCGCCGCCGTCAGGAACCGGCCGACCACCAGGGCACGTCCGTGGCTCGACAGGACGAGCGGGCTGTCGTGCCGCGGCGGCTCGTCCAGCGTCACGCGCAGCCAGTTGGGCGGAAACCGCCAGGTCTTCGTCACCGCGCCGTCGGGCGAAAGCCGGCTGATCTCCAGCCCGGCGTCGCTCAGCCGGATTCGTTCCGCCGCCCGCGCATCGCGGAAGCTGATGCGGAACGCAACGTAAAGAAGCAGCATTTCGAACCCGCAGAAGCCGATCACCGGCCACGCCCCCATCACCGTGAACAGCAGGCTCACCGCGAACAGCCCGGCCGCGGCGGCGGCGACGACCCATGCGGCCCCGCCCCGCGTCAGGCTGCGGTGGGGGTGCAGCACCGCGTCGAAGAACACGCGGCCGTCGCCCTGCCGGGGCGCGCCGCCCCGATCCTCTCTCTCCGCCATGGGTGGAGGCTATTCCGGCGCACCGGCGCTGTCCAGAGGTGTGTGCAGCATTGGGCCGCCATGCGGGCCGTCCGGGGGGCGCCGAAACCCGCGGAAAACCCTAACGCATGGGCTCGTTCCACGCCGCCCGGCCGCGGCGCTTGGCGGCGGCGCGGCCGGCCGTTAAGCTCCCTGCGATGAAGAAGGCGGATATCGAGGAATTCTTCCGGCGGCTCGCGGAGCGCAACCCCGACCCGCGCGGCGAGCTCGAATACATCAACCCGTTCACCCTGCTGGTCGCCGTCGTGCTGTCGGCACAGGCGACCGACGCCGGCGTCAACAAGGCGACCGGCCCGCTGTTCGCGGTCGCCGACACGCCGCACAAGATGGTGGCGCTGGGCGAGGCGAAGCTGCGCGACCACATCCGCACGATCGGGCTGTTCAACACCAAGGCGAAGAACATTATCGCACTCAGCCGGGCGCTGATCGACGAGCATGGCGGCCAGGTGCCGCAGGACCGCGCGGCGCTCGAGAAGCTGCCCGGCGTCGGCCGCAAGACGGCCAACGTGGTCCTCAACGTCGCCTTCGCCGAGCCGACCATCGCCGTCGACACGCACATCTTCCGGGTCGGCAACCGCACCGGGCTCGCCGCCGGCAAGACGCCGCGCGCAGTCGAGGACAGGCTCGAGAAAGTGGTGCCGGCGCGCTACAAGCTGCACGCCCATCACTGGCTGATCCTGCACGGGCGCTACGTCTGCAAAGCGCGCAAGCCGGATTGCCCGGCCTGCGTCGTCAACGATCTGTGCGGCTACAAGGCGAAGACGCTGTAAGCGCGCCGCCGTTCAGGTCGCATCGAGGACCTCGTCCAGCATCCGCTGGAAGCACGCCTGGACCGCCGCGTCGCTGGCATCGCCGCGGTCGCGGAGGTCGACATGCTCGACCTGCTTGCGCCCGCCATAGAGGAACAGGTCGAGCACGCAATTGACCCGCCGGTACTGCCAGACCTCGGCATCGCCGTCGCGGCGGACCAGCGTGGGCTTGCCGAGCTTGGCGGTGATCTCGTCGCTGCTCAGACCGAGCAACTCTTCGGGATCGGCGTAGCTGGGGGGCGGCACGACCGCCATCCCGCTGTACGGCGCAAGCGGCTCCGCCTTGCCGTCCGGACCGTCGGCGGCACCGCATGCGGAAAGGCCGAAAAGGGCCGCCAACAGGACCGCGCGGCCGGATCGCCGAATCATCGCCCGGCTAGCGCTGCAGGGGATGCTTGGCGGTGGCGTCGACATCGGCCGAGTCGCGCCCCGAGATCAGCTCCGCCGTACCCTCGAGGCGGCCGCCCCGCTCGATCTCCATCTCGTTGTAGCGAATCGTGCCGACGATCCGGCCCGTGCCGCGCAGGATCAGCCGATCGGTGACCATCAGGGTGCCGTCGAACAGGCCCGCGATATCCGCCACCGCCACGTGGGCCGTGCCGTTGAACCTGCCGTGCCGGGCGACTTCGAGTGTCTTGCAACCGTCAAGTGTCGCCTTCACGGCCCCCTCCACGACCAGGTTCTCGCACGAGCTGATCTCGCCGGACAGGCTGATTTCACGGCCGACCGTCAGGCGCTTCGCGTCGCCCTGGATCGACAGCGGCCCCGTCTTGCGCTGCAGACCGGTTCCAGGCCGGGCCGAGGTGGCCGGGCGTGGCTGATCGGGTTTGGTGATCTCCTTGACCGTGCCCATTGCTGTGTCTCCTTTGCGGCCCGAGTGTCCGGCGGCCATGGCACACAGATGCGCGAAGCCCATGCCGGATCGGGTTGTCGTTGAAATGATGCGCGAAGCGTCATCAAATTTGTGGGATATTCAACACAAATCTTGGCCGAATCAAGGCAGAGCGTCGATTTTATGCCGCAGCAGGCCCGCCCGTCGCCGGCACGACCGCCTGTCGGCGCATCAGGTCGTGCGCCACGTGGACCATGAACGCCGCGCCCAGCACCGGGGCCAGCAGGTTGACGATGGGGATCGTCATCAGGAAGGTCACGATGATTCCGGCGACCAGCACGCGTGACCGGAATGCCCGGCGCAGCCGCGTCGCCTCGGCCGGCGCAAGGCGGCGGAAGGCGGCGAGCTCGAAGAATTCGCGGCCCACCAGGTAGCCGTTCAGGAGGTAATACAGCACGAGGTTGGCCGGCGGCAGGAAGAGCAGCGCGAGGTAGAGCGGCAGGATCAGGATGTTCAGCAGGATGACGACGATCGCGAATTTGATCGTCGACAGCAGGGTTTCCATGAGCGGCTGCGGGCGCGGCGCGCCCAGATCCGGATAGTGCCGGGCCTCCACCGCATCGGCGACGCGCTCGAGGAACAGCCCGACGACGATGGTGACGACCGCCGGGAACATCAGGAAGGTGGCGACCAGCATGGCGCCGAAGAAGGCGACGCCGGCGATCCAGTCGAAATAGTCGCCGAACCATCCGATGAGGGTCGACAGGCCCCAGATCGCGGACGGGTCGAACATCAGCAGCAGCCACCACACCGCGGCCCACAGCACGACGAATATGGCGAGCGCGCAGAGCACGCCCAGCCACAGCACCCCGCGCATCCGCGGATCGGTAAGCTGCCCCAGGGCCATGGCGAAGTACCGAACCATGGTCGAGGGGTGTATCGCATGCCGGCGCGCCGGGGCAAGTCTTTACCGTTTGATAGTGCCTCTCGGCGAATTATAGTCTCGCGCGCGCAACGAGAGGGTAACGCATGACCGAATACGACGTGGTGGGAATCGGAAACGCGCTGGTCGACGTCGTCACCCATGTCGACGACGGGTTCCTTGCCGAGCAGGAACTGCTCAAGGGCACGATGACGCTGGTCGACTCGCAGCGCGCCGACTTCCTGTACGGCAAGCTGCCACCCGGCGTCGAGGTGTCGGGCGGGTCGTGCGGCAACACGATGGCCGGGTTCGCAATGCTCGGCGGCCGCGGCGCCTATATCGGCCGCGTCAAGGACGACTATTTCGGCCGCGTGTTCCGGCACGATCTCGACGCCATCGGCGTGCAGTTCTCGAACGCGCCGGCGACCGACGGCCCGCCGACCGGGCGCTGCCTCGTGCTGGTGACCCGCGATGCCCACCGCACCATGTGCACAGACCTCGGCGCGGCCAGCCTGCTCAGCGTCTCCGACCTCAACGGCGGCGTCATCCAGTCGAGCAAGGTGACCTACATGGAGGGCTATCTGTTCGACCGGCCGGAAGCCCAGCGCGCCTTCGTGCGGGCCGCCGAGTTCGCGCACGATTCCGGCCACAAGGTGGCGATCACCTTGTCCGACCCGTTCTGCGTCGACCGGCACCGTGACGCCTTCCGCGAACTGGTCGCCAAACACATCGACATCCTGTTCGCCAACGAGGACGAGATCCTCTCGCTGTACGAGGCGGAGCGCTTCGACGACGCGCTGCAGGCGCTGCACAAGCTCGGGCATGTCAACATCGCGTGCCTCACGCGCAGCGAGAAGGGTTCGGTCATCGTCCATGACGGCGAGGTGCACGTGATCGACGCCGAACCGGTCCGCGAGATCGTCGACACCACCGGCGCCGGCGACCTCTACGCGGCCGGGTTCCTGTTCGGCTACACGCGCGGCCTCGATCTCGGGCTGTGCGGCCGCATCGCTGCGATCTGCGCGGCCGAGATCATCTCGCACAACGGCGCCCGGCCGGAGCAGGACCTGGCGCAGCTGGTGGCGGCGCATATCGGCGAGCTGCCGAAGCCGGCGGAGGAATAGGCAGGCGCGGCCAGCGAAATTCGGCTGGCCGGATGCCCTGCGACGCCCTATATACGCGACGCGGCCCGTCCCGACCGGACGGGCCCGTTCCTTGCTGACAGAGCGAACCCGATGAACCTTCGCAATATCGCCATTATCGCCCATGTCGACCATGGCAAGACGACGCTGGTCGACCAGATGCTGCGCCAGTCCGGCGCGGTGCGCGCCAACCAGGCGATGGCCGAGCGCGCCATGGATTCCGGTGATCTCGAGCGCGAGCGCGGCATCACCATCCTGGCCAAATGCACCTCGGTGGACTGGCGCGACGTGCGCCTCAACATCGTCGATACGCCGGGCCATGCCGATTTCGGCGGCGAGGTGGAGCGGATTCTCTCGATGGTCGACGGAGCGCTGCTGCTGGTGGATGCCGCGGAAGGCCCGATGGCACAGACCAAGTTCGTGCTCGGCAAGGCGCTCGCGCAGGGACTGCGGCCGATCGTCGTGGTCAACAAGACCGACAAGCCCGACGCGCGGCCCGACACGGTCGTCGACGCGGTCTTCGACCTGTTCGCGGCGCTCGACGCCAGCGAGGAGCAGCTCGACTTTCCGGTGCTCTACGCCTCGGCCAAGCAGGGCTGGGCGGTCCCGGCGCTCAATGATCCGCGCGATTCGCTGGCACCGCTGTTCGACCTGATCTCACGGCACGTGCCGCCGCCGACCGGCGACGCCGAGGCGCCGTTCCGCATGCTGGCGACGACCCTCGAATCCGATCCCTATCTCGGGCGCGTGCTGACCGGGCGCATCGAGTCGGGCTGCGCGCGGGTGAACATGACCGTACGGGCGCTGTCGCGCGGCGGCGAGATCCTGGAATCCGCGCGCCTGACCAAGCTGCTGGCGTTCCGCGGCCTCAAGCGCGAGCCGATCGACATGGCCTGCGCCGGGGACATCGTTGCCGTTGCCGGCCTCGCGCGCGCCACCGTGGCCGACACGCTGGCGGCGCCGGAGGTGGACGAGCCACTGCCCGCCCGCGAGGTCAGCCCGCCGACCATGGCGGTGACCGTCGCGGTCAACGATTCGCCGTTGGCCGGCCGCGACGGCGACAAGGTCACCGGCCGCGTGATCGGCGACCGGCTGTTCCGCGAGGCCGAGGGAAACGTCGCGATCCGGGTCGCCGCGACCGCCGAGAAGGACGCCTACGAGGTGGCGGGCCGCGGCGAGCTGCAGATCGGCGTGCTGATCGAGACCATGCGCCGCGAGGGCTTCGAGCTATCGGTCAGCCGGCCGCGCGTGATCTACCGGTCCGATTCGGACAACGGCCAGCGGCTGGAGCCGATCGAGGAGGTCGTGGTCGACGTCGACGACGACTACGCGGGCGCCGTGGTCGAGAAGATCGGCGGGCGGCGCGGCGAGATGACCGGCATGCGCCCGTCGAGCGGCGGCAAGACGCGGATCACCTTCGTGGTGCCGTCGCGCGGGTTGATCGGCTATCACGGCGAGTTCCTGACCGACACCCGCGGCACCGGCGTGATGACCCGGCTGTTCCACGGCTATGCGCCCTACAAGGGCCCGATCCCGGGCCGCCGCGCCGGCTCGATGATCGCCAACTGCCAGGGCAGTGCCATCGCCTACGCCCTGTGGAACCTCGAGGAGCGCGGCCGCATGTTCGTCGAGCCCGGCGACGCGGTCTACGAGGGCATGATCATCGGCGAGCACGCCAAGGGCAGCGACCTCGATGTCAATCCCCTGAAGGCCAAGCAGCTCACCAACATCCGGGCCGCCGGCAAGGACGAGGCGGTGCGGCTGACGCCGGTCACGCGCATGGGACTGGAGGACGCCATCGCCTATATCGCCGACGACGAGCGGGTCGAGGTGACGCCGAACCATGTGCGCCTGCGCAAGGCGATCCTCGACCCGCACCAACGCAAGCGCGACCAGCGCCGCCGCGACGCCGAGGCGGGGTGAGGCGGGCCGTCCGCATTTAACCCTCCAAGCGCCGCCACGCGCTGCTATGCTCCGGCGATGAGTCGCAGCGCGGCCGACGCGGCAAGGAGCATCTTGGGGCCATGAGAAGCTGGTCGGAATCCTTCCGGGCGTTCCTGTCGCCGCGGGTGATCTCGATGCTGTTCCTCGGCTTCTCCGCGGGCCTGCCGCTGCTGCTGGTGTTCAGCACGCTGTCGATCTGGCTGCGCGAGGCGGGCGTCGAGCGTGCGACCATCGGCTTTTTCAGCTGGGCGGCGCTCGCCTACGGCTTCAAGGTCGTCTGGGCGCCGGTTGTCGACCGGTTGCCGCTGCCTGTGCTTGACGGTCTGCTGGGCCGTCGCCGCGCCTGGATACTCACCGCGCAACTCGCGATCGTCGCCGCGCTGCTGCTCAAGGCCTTCAACGATCCCGCCCAAAACCTGCCGGCGGCGGCCTTGTTTGCGGTCATGCTGGCCTTCGCATCGGCGACACAGGACATCGTCATCGATGCCTATCGCATCGAGTCCGCGCCGCTCGACCTGCAGGGGCTGATGTCGGCCACCTATATCGCGGGATACCGGCTGGGCATGATCGTCGCCGGCGCGGGCGCGCTGGAAGTCGCAGCTGCCTTCGACCCCGACCCCGACAGCTATCAGTTCGCGCCGTGGACGGCCACCTGGCTGGCCATGGCGGGCGTGATGTCGGTCGGCATCGCCACCACCCTTCTCATACGCGAGCCGGCACGCGACGCGGCGACCGCCGGTTCGGTCTGGGCGGTCGGGGACTACGTCCGGTTCCTCGCCACGTTTGCGGCCGCCGCCGGCGCCTTCTTTGCGATTTTCGCGTTGAGCCACGATCTGTCGGTTTCGGCCAGGGCGGCGCTCGCGGGGGGGACCGAACCAGCCGGACCGATGAGCGGCCTGATCGTCGAGGCGACGCGGCTGCTGGCAGCGGTGGCCGGCGCCGTCCTGACGGGTCTGGCGCTGGTGCGCGCCGGCGTGGTGCCGCGCGCAATGGCGCATGAGACCTATGTCGCGCCGTTTGCCGACTTCTTCGGCCGCTTTGGCCGCGCCGCGCTGCTGGTCCTGGCGCTGGTCGCGACCTACCGCATCGCCGACGTCGTGATGGGGGTTATGGCCAACGTGTTCTACGTCGATCTCGGCTTCGAGAAGCAGGAAATCGGCCGGATATCGGGTGGATTCGGGCTGGTCATGACGATCTTCGGCGGGTTCGTCGGCGGGCTTCTGATCACGCATTACGGTGTCCTGCGCATGCTGTTTGCTGGCGCGGTACTGGCGGCGGGAACGAATGTCCTGTTCGCGCTGCTCGCCACGATCGGTCCCTCCATCCCCATGCTCATGGCCGTCATCGCGGCCGACAACCTGAGCGGCGGCATGGCCTCGGCGGCCTTCGTGGCCTATCTTTCGGGCCTGACCAGCGCGCGTTTTACGGCGACGCAATACGCCCTGTTCACGTCGCTGATGCTGCTCCTGCCGAAGCTCATCGCCGGCTATTCGGGCATGGTTGTGGATTCCGTCGGGTATGCTACGTTTTTCATTGGCACCGCGGTGCTGGGCGCGCCGGTTCTGCTGCTGGTGCTGTTCGCCGGGGGCCTGTCAACGGCCCGGGACGGCACCCAAGGCTGAGCGGCTGCAGCATGCCCAATTTGATGCATGCGGCTATTCGCCGCTGATTATTGTGCGGTGCAGCAAATTCCATTATATGCCTGTCTCCAAAAACAAGAACGGAGAGAGCGGATGGACATCAGCAAGATCCCCGTCGGCGCGAACCCGCCTTGGAACGTCAACGTCATTATCGAGGTCGCCCTCGGCAGCGACCCCGTGAAGTATGAGTTCGACAAGGAGTCGGGCGCCATCTACGTCGACCGGTTCCTGCACACGGCGATGTTCTACCCGGCCAATTACGGGTTCATCCCGCATACGCTGTCGGGCGACGGCGATCCCTGCGACGTGCTGGTGGTCGGACGGGTACCGGTGGTGCCCGGCGCGGTCGTGCGCTCGCGCCCCGTCGGCGTGCTGCTGATGGACGACGAAAGCGGCCAGGACGAGAAGATCCTCGCCGTGCCGATCGATGCGCTGCACCCCTATTACAGCAACGTCGTATCCTACCGCGACCTGCCGGAGATCCTGTGCGAGCAGATCGCCCATTTCTTTTCCCATTACAAGGATTTGGAGAAGGACAAGTGGGCCCGGGTGACGCGCTGGGGCGAGGCCGAGGAGGCGACGCGCCTGATCGACGAGGCGATCGCGCGGGCCCGCTAAGGGTCCCGCATCCCGGCGCGGTCTGACCGCCGACCCCGCCTGCCACGAGGCCGAGTCCCGGAGAATAATCGGATGAACATCGAAGTCGAAGTCGTCGAGGGCGACATCACCAAGCTGGAGGTCGACGCCATCGTCAATGCCGCCAACGAGTCCCTGTTGGGCGGCGGTGGCGTGGACGGCGCGATCCACCGCGCCGCCGGACCCGAGCTGCTGGCCGAATGCCGCACGATCGGCGGCTGCCCGACCGGCGAGGCGCGGATCACCAAAGGCTACAACCTGCCGGCCAAACACGTCATTCATACGGTCGGCCCGGTCTGGCACGGCGGCGGCCGCGACGAGGATGCGCTGCTCGAGTCTTGCTACCGCAACAGCCTTGCCCTTGCCCGCGAGGCCGGCGTGCGCAGCATAGCGTTTCCGGCAATCTCGACCGGCGTCTACCGCTTCCCGCTGGAGCGTGCGGCAAACCTTGCCGTTGCGACCGTGAAGGCTGAGCTGGCGCGCGACCCCGGCACCCTCTCGCGCGTCGTTTTCGCCACGTTCGGGCGCGAGGCCACCGCGGCCTTCCGCGACGCCCTGGAGGCCGGCGACCGATGACCGTCCGCAGCCTCGAATGCATGTTCCACCCGTCGGCCATCGCCCTGGTCGGCGCGAGCAAGACGCCCGGCTCGATCGGCTGGGTGCTGGCGCGCAACCTGATGAGCGGCGGCTTCGACGGGCCGATCATGCCCGTCAATCCCAAGCACCGCGCGATCGGCGGTGCCCTCGCCTGGCCCAACGTCGCGGCGCTGCCGGTGGTTCCCGACCTCGGGGTGATCTGCACCCCGCCCGACGTCGTTCCCGGCGTGATCGCCGAATTGCGCGACAAGGGCTGCAAGGCGGCCGTGGTGATCACCGCCGGATTCGGCGAGGGCGGCGACCGTGTCGGCGTCGAGCGCGCCGCGGCGCTGCGCCGCGCGGCCGGCGACATGCGCATTCTCGGGCCCAACGTCCTCGGGCTGATGGTGCCGGGGGTCGGCCTCAACGCCGGATTCGCCCACAAGGCGCCGCTGCGGGGCGACCTTGCATTCGTGGCCCAATCCGGCGCGGTGCTGGCCTCGGTCCTCGACTGGGCCTCGGCGCGCGGCATCGGGTTTTCGCACATGGTCGCACTTGGCGACATGCTCGACGTCGATTTCGGCGATACGCTCGACTACCTCGCCCGGGCGCCGGAGGTGCGGGCGATCCTTCTGTATATCGAGGCGATCAAGGAGGCGCGCGAGTTCATGTCGGCCGCACGTTCCGCCGCGCGCATGAAGCCGGTCGTCGTGGTCAAGGGCGGGCGACGCGCCGAAGGGGCCAGGGCGGCGAGCTCGCATACCGGGGCCCTGGCCGGCTCGGACGCCGTGTACGATGCCGCGTTCCGACGCGCCGGCATGCTGCGCGTGATCGACATGTCTGAGCTGTTCGACGCCGTCGAGACGCTGTCCCGCGCGCCCAGGTTCCGCGGCTCGCGCATGGCGATCCTGACCAACGGCGGCGGCATGGGTGTGATGGCGACCGACGCCCTGATCGACGAGGGCGGCCAGCTTGCGGAGCTGGCGCCCGACACGATCGCACAGCTCGATACCCTGTTGCCGAAGACCTGGAGCCGCGGCAACCCCGTGGACATCATCGGCGATGCGCCGCCGGAACGATATGCCGAATCGCTGCAGCTGCTGCTGAAGGATCCGGGGGTCGACGCGGTGCTGGTGCTGAACACCCCCACCGCCGTCGCCGACAGCACGGCGGCGGCGCAGGTGGTCGCCGACCAGCTGAGCGACAAGCATCCGCCGGTGCTAACCTGCTGGCTCGGCACCAACGCTTCGGCGCCGGCCCGCAAGACCTTCGTCGAGCGCGGCATTCCCAGCTACGACACGCCAGGCGAGGCGGTGCGCGCCTTCATGCACATGGTGCGCTACGATGTGAACCAGAAGCTGCTGATGCAGGTGCCGCCGTCGGTGCCGCAGGAGTTCGAGCCGGACACCGCGACGGTCCGCGCCCTGCTCGACGAGGCGCTCGCGGCCGGGCGCAAATGGCTCACCGAGCCTGCCGCCAAGGCGGTGCTGCGGGCCTACGGCGTCCCCGTCGGCGAATTCGCGACCGCCGAGACCGCCGAGGCTGCGGCTGCGGCCGCGGCGGCGATGACCGGCCCCTATGTCGTCAAGATCGTCTCGCCCGATATCATCCACAAGAGCGACGTCGGCGGCGTCACTCTCGACCTCGCAACTCCCGAGGCGGTGGTCATCGCCGCCCAGGCGATCCTCGACCGGGCGCGCGACGTGGCGCCAGAGGCCGACATCGACGGCGTGATCGTCGAGCAGATGGTGCGCCGGCCCGGCTCGCACGAGCTGATCGTCGGCATCAGCGAGGACCCCCAGTTCGGGCCTGTGGTGCTGTTCGGCCAGGGCGGCCTCGCGGTCGAGGAGATCGGCGATACGGCGATGGCATTGCCGCCGCTGAACCCGTTGCTGGCCCGCTCGCTGATGGAGCGCACCCGCATCTTCCGCCTGCTGCGCGGCTACCGCGACCAGCCGCCGGCCGATCTCGACGCGGTGGCGCTGACGCTGATCCAGGTGGCCCAGCTCGCCACCGATTTCGCCGAGATCATCGAGCTCGACATCAATCCGCTGCTCGCCGATGCGCGGGGGGTGCTGGCGCTCGATGCGCGCATCCGCATTGGCCGCGTCGAGGGTCCGGCCCAGGCGCGGCTCGCGATCCGGCCCTACCCCAAGGAACTCGAGGGACCGGTGTTCCTGCGCGACGGCAGCCAGGTGTACGTCCGCCCGATCCGGCCGGAGGACGCGCCGGCGCTGCACGACATGGTTTCGCGGGCCTCGCCGGAGGATCTGCGCCTGCGCTTCTTCCAGCCTATCCGCAGGCTGCCGGAACAGCTGGTGGCGCGGCTCACCCAGATCGACTACCACCGCGAGATGGCTTTCATCTCGTTCGACCCGGAGGAGCCGGAGGCGATCACGGCCGTCGCCCGGCTGATGGCGGACCCCGACGTGCGCACCGCCGAATACGCGATCATCGTGCGCACCGACTGGAAGCGCCGCGGCCTCGGCTACGCGCTGATGAACCGGCTGTTGAATTTCGCCGCGGATCGCGGCATCACGACCATATTCGGCGAGGTGCTTCGGGAGAACGAAAACATGCTGAACATGGCCCGGGACCTCGGGTTCTCGTCGAAGCCCGATTCCGACGACCCCGGCATCATCGAGGTCCGCCGCCAGGTGTGAGCGTGGCGGCACGCGCCGCCGCGACGGGGAAGTGCCGTCAGGCCGCCTTCTGCTTCAGGTGCCGCTCGGCCAGCACCTCGGCGATCTGCACCGTGTTGAGCGCTGCGCCCTTGCGCAGGTTGTCGGCGACCACCCACATGCTGAGGCCATTCTCGACGGTGGTGTCTTCGCGGATGCGGCTGACGTAGACAGGGTCCTCGCCGGCGCATTCATGCGGTGTCACGTAGCCTTCGTCCTGGCGGTAGTCGATCACCGTGACGCCCGGAGCCTCCTTGAGCGTCGCGCGCGCCTGTTCGGCGGTGATCGGCTTCGCGAATTCGAGATTCACCGCCTCGGAATGGCCGATGAACACCGGCACGCGCACGCAGGATGCCGTCACCTTGATCTTCGGATCGAGGATCTTCTTGGTTTCGGCGACCATCTTCCATTCCTCCTTGGTCGAGCCGTCGTCCATGAAGACGTCGATATGGGGAATGACGTTGAAGGCGATCTGCTTGGTGAAGCGCTCCTTGACCACCGGATCGTTGACGTAGATCGCCCGGGTCTGGTTGAACAGCTCGTCCATGGCATCCTTGCCGGCCCCCGACACCGACTGGTAGGTGGCGACGACGACGCGCCGGATCGTGGCAAGGTCGTGCAGAGGCTTCAACGCCACGACCATCTGGATGGTCGAACAATTGGGGTTGGCGATGATGTTGCGCTTGGTGTACCCGGCGATGTCCTCGGCGTTGACCTCGGGCACCACCAGGGGAACGTCCGGCTCCATGCGGAAATGGGACGTGTTGTCGATGACCACCGCA
>JBFIFO010000115.1:0-13029 GCA_041602815.1 Alphaproteobacteria bacterium
CCCTTGCCGCCGAGGATGCACATCAGCACCATGTTCGCGGCGACCAGGATGATCAGGAAGATGTTGGGCCGCAGATAGGTCATGTAGTCGCCCCAGATGGCGCCGGCCATGCCGACGAAGAAGGCGCTGATGGCGAAGGCCAGGATCTTGTAGAAGCGGGTGTTGATGCCGGCGCTCTCGGCCTTGATCTCGTCCTGCGAGATCGCCCGCAAACCCAGGCCGAACTTCGAGTGGCGGATCGCGTAGGAGGCCAGCACCGCAGCCACGGCGATCGCCAGCATCGCGTAGTAGTACGGGATCTTCACGTACTGCACCGGCAGTTCCATGCGCGGCAGGCTGATGCCGTTGGAGCCGCCGACGAAGTCCCAGTTGTCGAACAGGATGCGCGCCACCATCAGGAGCGCGATCGAGGAGATGATGAAGGCCGGCCCGCGCACCCGCAGCGTGATGAGCCCGATGCAGAAGCCGACGGCCATGGCCGCCAGGCCGGCGAACGGCGCGGTCACGAAGGACGGGATGCCGTAGCTGGCCAGCAGCATGCCCGAAAAATAGCCGCCGACGCAGAAGAACACGTTGTGCCCGATCGAGATGTAGCCGGCAAAGCCGCCGAGGATGTTCCAGCCCGAAGTCATGGCGATGTACATGAAGCAGTACAGCATCAGGTGCAGCGGATAGTTCCAGTTGCCGCCGGTCAGCTGCACCAGCGGGAAGGCGAGGAGGACGCCGAACACCGCGAGCAGCGCGACGCGCGAGCCGCCGCCGCCGCGTGCGCCCGCGAGCCCCGCCTTGTAGGCGGAGCGCTCGGCGAGGACGGTCTCGATGCTGCGCTGCTGGTCCATGCCGGGCCTACTCCATCTTCGCGCCGAACAGGCCCTGCGGGCGCACCAGCAGGATCAGGAACAGCGCCAGGAAGAAGGTCATCATCGACCAGGTCGAGCCGAAATAGGAGCCGACGAAGGCGGACACGATGGCCAGCAGGAAGGCGCCGACCACGGCGCCCATCAGGCGCCCCATGCCGCCGAGCACGATCAGCGACATGAGCAGCGCGATCCACTCCCAGTGGCGCGCCGGGAAGAAGCTGAAGATGAAGCTGATCAGCGCGCCCGAGGCGCCGGCGAGGCCGATCCCGATGCCGAAGGTGATGGTCGACACGAGGCCGACATTGACGCCGAGCAGCTGTGCCGCGTCGCGGTTCTGCGTCGTTGCGCGGATGGCATAGCCGAAGCGGGTGTATTTGAGGAACGCGACCAGGGCGCCGATCAGGGCGATGCTGATGACGCCGGCATAGAACTGGCCCTTGGGCAGGAACAGGTCGCCGATCAGGATGGCCTCGACGGCATAGGACGGCGAGGTGATGCGGTGGATGTTGCCGAAGGCGACGCCGAGCAGCCCGTCGAACGACAGCGCCACGGCGAAGGTCAGCAGCACCGTCATCTCCGAGTATTTGGCGCTGCTCGCCTCGCGCTCGAAGATCAGCTTGTAGACGACGATGCCGAGGCAGAACAGCACGATCGCCGCGATCGGCATCGACAGGATCGGGTCGAGTCCGACCAGCTGGAACAGCCAGTAGCTGACATAGGCGCCGATGATGATGAAGATGGGGTGGGCCAGGTTGATGATGCGCATGACGCCGAAGATCAGCGTCAGCCCGGACGCCATGAGGGCGTAGACGCCGCCGAGCGCGGCGCCGATCAGCAGGATCTGCAGGATATCGGTCATCGCACCCCCGCCGTCATGCCGCGCCGGCGCGCTTGCCGAGATAGAGCTCGCGGATGCGCGGATCCTGCAGGATGCCGTCCGCGGGCCCCTCGAACAGGGTCTTGCCGAGATCGAGAACGCAGCCGAGGTCGGCGTTGGAAAGTCCGACGACGGCGTTCTGCTCGACGATGATGACGGTGATACCCTTGTCCTTGAGCAGCCGGATGATGTCGAAGACCTGCCGCACGATGCGCGGCGCAAGGCCGAGCGACGGCTCGTCGAGCATCACGATACGCGGCCGCAGCACCAGGGTGCGGCCCATGGTGAGCATCTGCTGCTCGCCGCCGGACAGCGACTTGGCCCGCTGGCCGCTGCGCTCGCGCAGGATCGGGAAGGCCTCCAGCACCTCGTCGATGCGCGAATCCAGCTCGGTCCTGTCGGCCAGGATGTAGCCGCCCATGCGCAGGTTTTCGCGCACGCTCATCTCCGGGAACAGGGCGCGCTCCTGGGGGACGAGGCAGATGCCGCGGCGCAGCACCTCGTCCGGGCGCAGACCGGTGATCGCGCTTCCGTCGAAGGTGACGCGGCCGGCGCGCGCCGGCAGCAGGCCCGCCACCACCTTCAGCAGGGTCGACTTGCCGGCGCCGTTCGGGCCGATGATGCAATGGGTCCGTCCTTCCTCGACGGTCATTTCCGCGCCGTTCAGGATCGCCGGCCCACGCCCGTAGCCGGCAACCACGTCGCGCACCTCGAGGAGCGGGGCCACGTCAGGCATGGCCGGCCTCGCCACCGAGATAGGCATCGAGCACCCGCGGGTCGGCCTGGATCGCCTGCGGCTCGCCCTCGGCGATGACCGAGCCGTAGGCCATCACCACCACCTTGTCGCTGAGGCTCATCACCAGATCCATGTTGTGCTCGACGATCAGCACCGTGAGCCCCTGCCTGTTGAGCTCCTCGATGTGGCCGACGATGGCCTCGAGCAGCGTCGGGTTGACGCCGCCGGCCGGCTCGTCGAGCAGGATGATCTTCGGTTCCGACATCAGGAGCGCGGCGAAGTCCATCAGCTTCTTCTGGCCGAACGACAGGTTGCGCGCCTCCTCATGGGCAAGGTGGGTGATGCCGACGAATTCGAGCAACTCCATCGCACGCGCCTCTTCGGCGCGGCCGATGGCCCGGCGGAACAGGCCGGCGAGGCCGTCGACGCGGGCCTGCACGACAAGGTTCTCCAGGACCGTCAGGTCCTCCAGCGTGCGGGTGATCTGGAAGGTCCGGCTCAACCCGCGCCGCGTGATCTGGTGCGGGGGCAGCGCGTCGATCCGCTCGCCACGCAGCCACACCTCGCCGGAATCGGCGTCCAGCGTGCCGCTGATCAGGTTGAAGACGGTCGTCTTGCCGGCGCCGTTGGGTCCGATCAGTGCCGTGATCGATCCCTCCGCCACCGTGAACGAGCAGTCGTCGACGGCGTGGATGCCGCCAAAGGATTTGCACAGCCGGCGAACCTCGAACATACCCTCAACCCAGATGTACCCGGAAACGTCTCCACACCGCCGGCCGGCGGGCCGGCGCGCCGCAATCCGGCAAAGATCGCGGCGCCCCGATTACCGACTCACCACTGCGCCTTCGGATAGAGGATGGGCACCGTGCCCTCGAACTCATCCGTCGGGTAGATGAATTTGAGCTCGCCGCCCTGCCACTGGGTCATCAGATGCGGCCGGTCAATCGGCAGGCCGCGCTTGTCCCAGTGGAACGGGCCGAGAATCGTGCGCACCGGGTCTGCCGCCGTCCGGGCATGCAGCCAGTCGGCGAGTTTGGCATTGTCGGTCGTGCCGGCGCCGCGGATCGCCTGTTCCATGCCCTGGCACAGGGCGAACGGGATCGCCCCGTCCTCGTCCGGCTCGGCGCCGTACTTGGCCTTGAAGGCGGCGATGAAATCCCTGTTGCTGAACGGCTTGCCGGACAGAAGTCCCTTCCAATCGGCGGCCGGGTGCCAGCTCGAATGGATGATGACGCCCTCTGAGGCCTTGCCGACGGCCTCCTGGTATTCGTTCTGCGTACCCTGGCTCATGAAGATGGCCTTGGGCTGGTACTTGAGCGTCTGCAGGGCGCGGGTCAGCTGCACCGCCTCTTCGGCCGAGGCGGTCAGTCCGACCAGGAACTCGGCGTCGCTGCGCTTGATCGAGTTGGCCAGGGTGACCCAGTCCGAGAAGCCCTCCTCCGGCCATTTCTCGTTCAGCACCACCTTCATGCCGAGATCGGCGAAGTTGCCCGGCGCGAGGTTGGCCACGACCTTGCCGCTGCCCGGCAGCTTGACCTCCTCGCCGAGCAGTCCGGCGGCGATGCCGTTGGCGAAGAAGTCGTCGGCGCGCACGATGGCAACGGTCTTCGGCATTTTCGCCGAGCCGACCAGGTCCTTGAGCATGCGCTCCACCGACTCGCCGATATGTTCGGCCGCGTTCTGCTGGAAATAGAACAGGTTCTTGTGGCCGATGCTGTAGATGCGCAGCGCCCCTCCCGAGGGGATCGGGTTGACCATGCCGTAGCGCTCGGTGATCGCGCTGACCGGGAAGGTCAGCTTGCTGGAAAACGTTCCGAAGATCACGTCGACCTTGTCGACGTTGATCATGCGCTCGTACTGGCTGATCGCAGTCTCGGTGTCCGAGCGGTTGTCGCTGACGATCAGCTCGAGCTTGCGGCCGAGGACGCCGCCGTTCTCGTTGATCATGTTGACGCACAGCTCGTAGCCGACCTTGTGCTTGTCGCCGGTCACCGAGAAGCCGCCGGTCAGCGGCAGCGAGGCCCCGACCTTGATCGGTTGCTGCGCCCATGCCGTGCCCGCCAGCGCGGAAACGGCAAGCGTCGCGGCCGCGAGGGCCGGTAAGAATCTGAGTTTCATCCTGTCCTCCCTGTACGACATGCAAGTGAAAATGCGCGGTCCCGTGTTTTCCCGGACCTTACCCGCTGCGAAGATGCCTGCCGGAAGCGGCGAAAAGCCTTTTCGCAATCGTTTGCACGTGGTAGGCTGAACCTACTGTCCCCGTGCGTGCCAAGTCAAGCGCTTTGTCCGGTCCGGCGGCCTGCCGAAGCGCTGGCCGGAGCAGTATCCGCCGGGGCCGTTTGTCTCCGCGACAGTCACGGAAACCACCCGCGAGCGTTGCGCCCATGGTCGAGAAAACGCCCCCAGCATCAGCCCGCAAGGCGACGACGATCAAGGAACTGGCCGAGCATGTCGGCGTCCACGTCTCGACGGTGTCGAGGGCGCTCAATCCCGAGACCCGGAACCTGATCGGCCCGGCGGTGGTCAAGAAGGTGCTCGCCGCCGCCGACGAGCTCGGCTATGTGCCTAACTCGATGGCGGCCGCGTTGCGGACCGGCCAGTCGCGCACCGTCGGCATTCTGATCCCCGACCTGATGAACCCCGTCTTCCCGCCGTTCATCCGCGGTATCCAGGACACCCTCGACGATGCGGGCTACACCGCCATCATCGCCAATTCCGACGGCGACAAGGACTACGAGCGGGACATCGTGCAGAAGATGAAGGCGCGCTTCGTGGCCGGCCTGATCATGGCGACGCCGCTGTACCGGGGCGACCCTGCGGTCCGCGAATGTATCGACCGGCACATTCCGGTCGTCCTCATCAACCGGGCAATCGGCGAGGCGGGAATCAGCGCCGTGCTCAACGACGACCGGGCCGGCATCATCGCCGCCGTCGACCACCTGGTGCGGCTCGGGCACCGGCGCATCGCCCATATGGCCGGCCCGCAAGCGACCTATACCGGGATGACTCGGCACCAGGCGTTCGTCGAGGCGATGCAGGCCTACGACCTGCCGCTGGACGACGATCAGGTCGCCTTCGCGGCCGGCTATACGATTCCCGCGGGCCATGAGGTCATGCGGGCGCTGCTCAGCCGCGGGCCGGCCTTCACGGCGCTGATCGCGGCCAACGACCAGCTCGCCCTCGGGGCCCTCGACGTCCTGTCCGAAGCGCGCCTGCGCGTGCCGCGCGACGTTTCGCTGGTCGGCTTCAACGACATGCCGCTGGTCGACCGGATCGACCCGCCGCTGACCACCCTGCGCATCCAGCACTACGAGATGGGTGCGCAGGCCGCCCGCATCTTGCTCGAAGAGCTGACGGCGCCGAAACCGGAGAGTCGCACCGTCATGCTGAGGCCCGAACTCGTCGTGCGAGGCTCCACGGGACCGGCCCTCCGGGCGAGGCCATAAAGAAATTTTTAGTACTAAGGAATAATTTACGCGCCCCACCGTTCTACAACCAGAAGTACGGGCAAACCCGGGGGTTCCGATGCGCTTCCTGAAGATGTTCTTTGCTTCGTTACGCATGGCGAATGCGCTCGACAACGATTTTTACAAGCACGATGCGTCGCACAACGAGGCGCTGATCGACGAGCTGTGTCCGCAAGACGATATGGCCAGTTGCGAAGCCACGGATACGCATTCGCACACCGGCATCGGAGCCGCCGCAAAGCCTGCCTGAACGACATCGTAATTTCTCCTCAGTTCATCTGCAGGCGTGACCAGCTCGTGGACAGGGATTCGGTCACGCCACGCCAGGCGCCAGGGTGGGGGGCGCCTGGCAATTTCTTTTAGGGGCGCCTGCACAGCACCCTGAAACACGGAAAGCCTGTTCCCGCTGATCCCGCGTCGCGCCGGGATCGGGATCGCCGGCACATCCACGAGCGGCGCCGTGGTGCCGCGATTTGACAACGCCGCCGCCGCGGCAGGATACTTCGTCGCCAGCCGAAAACAGGGAGGGCGCCATGAATTTCGGCCTCGACGAGGTGCGGCCCGCGGTGGTCGCCATCGACCTTCATCGCGGACATCTCGATATGGAGGTCGCGACCCTGCCGGCACCGCCGGAGGTGGCGGCCCGCGTGGTCGCCGCCAACCGGGCCTTCAACGGAGGCTGCCGGGCGCTCGGCATCCCCATCGTCCATGTCGTCTCGCAGTACCGCGACCCGTCGGAGACCGCGGGCAACCCGTACTGGCGCACCAAGGCGGGCCGGGCCGGCGACACAAGGGCGAACCAGTTCCGCCACAACCTCGCCGGCAGCCCCGGCACCGAGATCATGCCCGGATTGTTCGAGGACGGCGACCTCGTCATCGACACCAAGAAGCGCAAGGACTGCTTCTACGCCACCGACCTCGATTTCGCGCTGCGGGCGCGCGGAGTCAACACGCTGCTGCTGACCGGGGTCAACACCAACAGCTGCGTGCTGTGCACGGCGGCCACCGCCAACACGCTCGACTACCTTCCGATCGTCGTCGCGGACTGCGTCGGCTCGATGGACGGGGCGGCGCAGCACGAGGCGGCGCTGCTGTGCATCCGCACCGCGCTCGGCTTCGCGATGCCGCAGGACGAGGTCTTCGCGGCGCTGGCCGCCAACGGGATCGGCTCGCAGGCCGCCGAATAGATCCGCGCAAACCCGCAGAAAACCCTAACGCATGGGCTCGTTCCACGTGCGCGGGGCGACTCACAGGCGGCAGTCGCTCTCCGGCCGATCGACACCCAGCGTGTCGAGGATGTCGGTGCGGTGCAGGAACCCGTCGAGCGGCGCGCGTTCGGCAACTGCGTTGTGGGTGTGCAGCAGCAGCGGCTGGCGCAGCTGGTTGTTCCACGGCCGGAAGCTCGCCGGGTTGCCCTTGTAGGCATCGAAGGTCAGCGCATCGCCCTTGAGATACGCGGACAGCGCCTCGAACTCGGTGCTGCCGGTCCGCGTCAGCGCCTCGACGATCAGCCGGACGGCGGCCCAGGCGGCCCAGTCGGCATCGACCATCTCGCGCCCGGCCAGCTTCTCGAAGCGCTGGTTGAGCTGCGGCGCGCCGTGCCGCTCCCAGGCCCAGTGCCAGGCGCTGGCGATCAGCCCCTCGGTGCCGACGACCGGGCGCGGCTGGTGGGTCTGGTAGGGGACGTAGCGGCCGAACTCGCCGTCGCTGTCGGCGAGGAAGACGACGTCGTGGGCCGGATCGGCGGTCAGCAGGCGGACGTTGTTGCGGCCGCGCTCGCGCGGATCGTTGCTCAGCACGAAGGGCTTCGCGGCGACGATCCTGAGGCCGAACTTGGTGGCCGAGCGGGCGAAGGCGTCGGCCAGCGCCGTATCGTCCGGCAGCGGGCCGCGCAGCACGAGGACCCGGTGCCAGTTCTGTGCCGCAAGGTACTGGGCCATCGCATCGCTCAGCATGGCGCGGCTGGGGATCACGTGCATGAGCCCGGCGCGGCAGTCGGCGCGGCGCAGCCGGTCGGCGGGCTCGGAGATGTTGAACAGCAGCACCCCGTCGTCGCGCAACACATCGGCCAGCGCCAGCAGCGCCGCCGCGTCGGCGTCGACGACGAAGAAGCGGGCTCCGGTCTCGTCCCGACGGTCGCGGACGGCCGCGGCGAGCGTTGCGGGCGTCGCCGCCACTGTCCGCAAGAGCTTGAGGTCGAGGCCGAGGGCGCGGCCGATCACCCGGCTCTCGCGCAGCGCCGCCTCGGCGCCGGCATACGGCCGATGGCGGGTCTTCAGCTTGAGGCCGGCATAGCTGCGGACCTCGGCGTAGCGCGCATCGTCGGCGATCTCGAGATAACCGATGGTGAACGGCGTCCGTTCGGCGGCGGCCGCGGCGAGCGGCACGAACAGCAGCAGCGCGAGGATCGTCGCGGCGCGCATCAGTCGTCGATCAGGATGCCGTAGGGAACCATGCCGACCGGCACCGATTTGAGCACCCGGCGGGATTTCGTGTCGATGATCGAGATGTCGTCCGACAGACCGTTGGCGACGTAGAGCCGGCTCTCGTCACGGGTCAGCGCCAGGCCCCACGGCCTTTTTCCGACGAGAATGTATTCGAGGATCGCGCGGCGCGCGACATCGACCACGGCAACGTGGTTGGCGCGCCCCAGCGCCACATAGGCGGTGGTGCCGTCGCGCGTGATCAGCAGGTCGACCGGGGTGACCTGCTCGCGCCGGAAGCCGGGCGGCAGGAACAGGATGTCGCCGATCAGCTTGTTCGACGCCGTATCGATGATGTCGACCTCGCCCGCCAGTTCCGCGGACACCCAGAGCTCCTTCTCGTCGGGCGTCAGCGCGAAGCGGCGCGGCCGGGTGCCGACGAAGACGTCGGCGCGCACCTCCATGTCCTCGAAATTGATGACGTGGACGAGGTTGGCGGCCTCCGAGGCGACGTAGACGGTCCTGCCGTCGCGGGTGAACAGGACCCCCTCCGGCTCCTCGCCGAGTTCGGCCTCGCCCTCGATCCTGCCGGTTTCGACGTTGACCTTGGTCGCCGTCGCGTCCTCCTCATTGGAGACCACGAGGTAGCGCCCGTCGGGGCTGAGATCGAAGGTCTCCGGCTCCTCCATCTTACGGATGCGCTGGACCAGCTTCGCCGTGGCGACCTCGTACACGGCGATCACGTTGTCGTCGGCGCAGCCGACGAAGAACCGGGTGCGGTCGAGGTTGAAATGGATCCCGCGCGGCCGCGCGCAGGTCGCGAACTCGTCGACGGCGGTATCGCTGCGTCCGTCGAGAACCGTGATCGTGCTGCTCTTCTCGTTGGTGACGTAGATGCGACCGGTCGGCTCGGCGCGCGCCGGCGCCGTCGCCAGCGCGAAGGCACAGAAGAGCACCGCCTGGCCGCCCAGGAACCGCGCCGCACCGACCCGTGCGGCGGCCGAAACGGCCCTGCGGAATCGCGTGCCATACATCGAACGCCCGCCTGAACCCTGTTATTGCGATCGTCGTTTTGGCGGATGGTAACGACACCGGCGGCGGTTTGCCAATCGCTTTACCGTGCAGCGCTGCCCGCTCCGGTTTCGCGTGTGCCCTGCCGGAGCCGCGACAGAATGCGACAGAATGTCACACACAAAATTGACTGCAACCGGATAAGGCGCAATAATCCGTCGTCGGATCGTTACGGACGTTTCCGGATATGACCCCGGCCAACCGGGGCGCCCGGGAACGGCGTGCGGCGCTGGCAATGGCGGCACGGCGATCCGCAATGCGGGGGCAGGAGCGATCACTTGAAACCCCAGTGTGTCTAGGTGGCCGGAGGCCTCTGCCCGGAGACCAGGGAGGTATTATGAGACATTCAACAGAAAGAACATGCAAATTGGCGGGCGTCGCTGTCGCGGCCGTCCTCGCCATCGGCGCGACCGCCGCATCGGCGCAGGAAGTCGACAGCGGCACCAGGTACGGCGACATGCAGGCCGTGACGCAGGATATGCTGAATTTCGCCGCCGGGGACGGCAACAATTTCCTGCACACCAACGGCAACTACGATCAGACGCGCTATTACCCGGCGCGCCAGATCAACGTCGACAACGTGAAGAGACTCCGCCCGGCGTGGATCTTCCAGACCGAGATCGTCGAATCCCAGGAGACCACGCCGATCGTCGTGAACGGCATCATGTACATCACGACGTCGTTCAACCATGTCTATGCTCTGAATGCGAAGACGGGTGAGCAGATCTGGCACTACAAGCACAAGATGGGCCCGGTCACCACCTATTGCTGCGGGCCCAACAACCGCGGCGTGGCCGCCTATGGCGACAAGGTCTTCATGGGCACGCTGGACGCCAAGTTGTTGGCGCTCGACGCCAAGACCGGCAAGCTGGTCTGGGAGCAACAGATCGCGGATCCGGAGCTCGGCTATTCCGAAACTATGGCGCCGACGGCGGTCAACGGCAAGATCCTGATCGGGACCAACGGTGGCGAGTACGGCATTCGCGGCTTCGTGAAGGCCTATGACGCGAACACCGGCAAGCTCTTATGGACGTTCAACACGATCCCCGAGAACTCCGTCGGCGTGTGGGCGACGCACGATGCCACCGGTCGCGACATGAAGCGCGACATCGAGAGCGAGAAGGCGGTGCTGCAGAAGCTGGGCGACCCGTACAAGACGCTCGGCGGCGGCGTGTGGCAGAACCCGGCCGTCGACCTCGCGCGTAACCGGATCTACTTCGTGGTCGGCAATCCGTCGCCGGACCTCGACGGCTCGATCCGCCCGGGCGACAACCTCTATACCGACTCGCTGGTGGCGGTGGACCTGGATACCGGAGAATACGTCTGCCACTTCCAGTACATCGCCCACGACGTGTGGGATCTCGATGCGGTCAGCCCGCCGATCCTGATCCAGGTGAAGGACAAGACCGGGAATACGGTCGACGGCCTGCTGCACGGTGGCAAGACCGGCCATGTCTATGTCCATAACCGCGAGGACTGCTCGCTCATCCGCTTCTCCGAGGCGATGGTGCCGCAGGAAGACATGTGGACCCTGCCGACCAAGGAGGGCGCGCGCATGCTGCCCGGTGCCAATGGCGGCGTCGAATGGTCGCCGATGACGGTCGACGAGAAGCTCGGCCTCGTCTATGCGATCAACCTGCACCAGCCGATGACCTATCACGTCGAGAGCACGCCTTATCCCGAGGGCAAGCTCTGGCTCGGCGGCGCCTTCAAGGTGATCCCCTCGGAGGAGCAATGGGGCAACGTGACCGCGGTCGACTACAACACCGGGAAGATCCGCTGGAAGGTCAAGACGCCGCAGCCGATGATCGGCGGCATCCTGGCCACGGCCGGCGGCCTGCTGTTCACCGGTGAGGGCAACGGCCAGTTCAAGGCTTACGATTCGGCCACCGGCAACGTGCTGTGGAGCTTCCAGGCCGGCGCCGGCGTCAACGCGCCGCCCGCGTCGTATACCGTGGACGGCAAGCAGTACATCGTCGTCGGGGCCGGCGGCAACGTGCAGCTGAACTACAAGCGCGGGAACAACATCATCGCCTTCGCGCTGCCTGACTGATCGGACCAGGGCGAAGGTCGAAACCCTCGGCCGGGCCGGCTGCCCACGGGCGGCCGGCCCATTTCCGCCACCGGCGGCGTATCCGCTGCGATGGGCCCGATCGCAAAGGCAGGGGAGCGGGTTGCCGATCCACGGGGACCAACCGCGGTACAGATTGACGAGATGACAAGGCTTCGAAATCTCGCTGTCGCGCTGTACGCCGCCCTGTGGCTTGGCGCGGTCCCGTCAGCGACAGCGGACATACACTCCCGCATCCCGGAGCCGGCAGGGCCGGCGAACCTACCGGAAGCGTATGCGCCGGTCGAGGAAAAGCTGACGCAGTGTTTCGGCTGCCACGGCGCCAACGGATACACACCGGACCCGGCATTCCCGATCCTGGCGGGCCAGGAGTACTACTATCTCTACGTCCAGCTGCGGGACTTCGCGGCCGGTCGCCGCGCGTCCGACATCATGGAGCCAGTGGCCTCAGAGCTCAGCCGCGATGAAATGAAGCTGCTTGCCCAGTACTTCTCCGAGCAACCCTGGCCCGATATCGGCTATCGCGGTGCCGCAGACAAGGTGGCAGCGGGTGCGCGCGCGGCTTCCGCGGGTCAATGCGTCCAGTGCCATCTTGGCGGCTACGAGGGCAACAGCCGGGTGCCGCGGCTGGCCGGCCAGTATCCGGCGTATCTCTACAAGACCATGGTGGACTTCAAGACCAAGGCGAGGGCGAACTCGCCCGCCAAGTCCTCGCTGATGGAATCGTACAGCGAAGACGACCTCGCGGCGCTGGCAGAGTTCCTTGCCGACAAGTAGCGACAACCGCCTTGCCGGAGACTCGACGGTCCTGGAATGCAGTGCCGGTTCCGCGCCTTGCCGCATGCGGCGCGGCGCCCTAGATTTCGGGTGCAAACCGTTTTCGGGGCGGCGGCCCCGCAGTCTGACATGGAGGCAGCCGGACATGACCCGCGGAGGAACATTGCGCCGCGCGACGGCCCTGGTGGCGGTATCGGTACCGTTGGTCGGGGCCTGTGTCGCCGCCGAGTCCTATCCGTCGCAGCATTACGAGTTGCGCCTCACAACCGTCGCCGAGGGGCTCGAACATCCCTGGTCGCTCACCTGGCTGCCGGACGGGCGCATGCTCGTCACGGAGCGTGAGGGACGGCTGCGGATCGTCGCGTCCGACGGAACGCTCTCGGCTCCGGTCGCCGGACTCCCCAAGATCGCCGACGTCGGGCAGGGCGGGCTGCTCGACGTGCTCGTCGACCCCGACTTCGCGACCAGCCGCACGATCTACGTCTCGTTCTCGGAACCAGGCGCGGGGGGAGCCGGCACGGCGGTCGCACGTGCGGTCCTCAACGGCAACCGGCTGGACGACCTTACGATTCTGTTCCGCCAGACACCGAAATCCGGCGGCGGCCGACATTTCGGGTCGCGACTCGTTCTGGCCCGTGACGGTACCCTGTTCGTGACCGTCGGCGAGCGCGGTGAGAGCGAGCGTGCGCAGGATACGACCGTCAACCGCGGCCAGGTCGTGCGCATAAGGCGGGACGGCAGCATCCC
>JBFIFO010000116.1:0-13012 GCA_041602815.1 Alphaproteobacteria bacterium
GCGGCTCGCTTTGCGCGCCCGTCGTCTATACTTTGGTGGGAACCGGGCTTAGAGTCAGAAAATTACCATAAATTGTATTGCCGGGCAACGTTCATGGCCAACTGGCCGTCCGCTGTTTAAGGTTGAATCTGAAGAAAACGGGGTATCTTTCTGATTGTCATTTTAGAATCAATGGTTCGGACAGTAACGAGTCGCCAGGCACGCGCCGACAGAAGCGATCGTTGGGTTGCTACCTAAAAGTGTATAGCGGGAAGGCGTAGCCGGTACTGCGGCAAGGGTCCGCAAGTCTTGACGGCCTAAGATTGGCGCTCTTGTCGGGGATCCGGAATCGCCCTCACGCCGAGAACCCCCACACCGCGGCGGATTTCTTCAAAATCACCTCTTCGTCGCCTCGCAGTGCGCGGGCTTCCACCGTCAGCTGCACGCGGGTCATCGCGCCGCCCCTGCGGTAGGGGCACGTGGCCTCGCCGAAGCCCATGCGGATGCGCTGCGCGTCGGTGGCCGCAATGCAAAACCTCTTGTCGCGGCTGCGGTCCAGGACCTTCTTGTTCTCGGTCAGAGTCCCGACCATCTCGAGCGCCCGGTGGTCGAGCTTCCAACTTGCGAGCCCCCAGCCCCAAATGTTCACGCGCCACCGGACCTCGAGCCTTTCGAGGTGCACCCCCGTCGCGGTCGCGGCGGCCCAACTGCCGCTGATCTTTTCCCAGTTGTCGCCCCACCGTGTTTCCCACGGGCGCACTTTCAACACCAGGCCGAGGTTGACATCCGTCTCGCCGAGCCGCGCCGCCGCGCTAGCGCCGGTGGCGCCGGTGAATGGCGATCCGACCGAATCCGCGAGTGAGGTCAATGCGTCGATCAGCAGGCCGACAAACCCGGCAACGGCGTCGACGAAATGCCCGGCCGCCGCGATGACGGCAGCAATGCCAACGAGGATCGCGCCCGGCGGTCGGCACAAGATCGCGCGCGAAGCGCACGACGCCCGCCCGGTTTCCGCCAGCGCACGACCACCCGCCGTCAGCGCCTGTCCAATCAGCTGCATGCCGCCGACCACGAGTCCGGTGAACGCGACAGCGGAGATCAGGCCCTCCAGGAGGGACTCGGTCAGTTCCAGTCCACGCAGTTTGCGCGTCATGCGCGCCATGTGGTACCGGCACCGGCCGAAACTGCGGCTGCCGGCACCGCGCCAATCCCGGTGGTTGGGCCTGGCGCCCTGCCCCTTGCACGAGACCGCAATATACACCCGGCTGGCGGTTCCCGGCGGGCCGGACCAGTGGCCGTCAACGAAGTCTTGGTAATCCATGGTCTCGCCGGGCGCGCCGTTGCGGTCCGTTTCGAAGGCCACAGGCTCCTCGCTGCCGGGATCGTTGCGCGGATCGTTGTAAATGACTGCCCGCGCACCGGATCCGTCGTATCCGCGAATTACCCAGGCATGATTGATCTGGGTGTCGCTCGCGTATGGCTTTACGAAGACAATCATTGGATGCCCGCGGTCGATATGGTCACGGATCCCGTCCCAATCGCCGTCAGTGCCGTAACGCGCTTCGAGGCCGTTGTCCGCGAGGTAGTCCGTCACCGCCCCCACCAGCTCCCCGAGAAACGCTTCCAGGGAATCGCCGGGCCAGTCTAGGCTCACTTCATACGCGATTTCGGAGATTGACCGGGTGATCCCGAAGCACGACAGAACCATACCGGTGCAGGCGTACAGGCAGAACGGCGCCTCGTACTGCGTGACGGTAGGAATCGGCAGGATTTTTGAGCTCAAGCCGTTTCCCCCTGCATCGGTGTTGCGTGCCCGGGTGGCGCGCGGGCCGGCACGACCGCAACGCAACCGGCTATACGCGGAAAATCGAGTGCCGGCATTGACATAGGTCAGCGCAACGCTGCGGGATGTCGGTGGGCAGCGGGAAACGGCGCCCGGTGCGCGTTACGGGAAGGCGCAGCGCTCGGCCGTGACGCTGATGAAACCCCGGCTCTCGCTGGCGACGGCCGTGAAGCGGTACTCCGTGTCGCCACGCACCACCGAATGGTGCAGTGGCAGAAGACCCGATGCCTCGGACGCCGCTCCGCCGGGCTGAGCAAAGCGCAGCGTAACGGCCTGTCCGGCGTCGAACCACGCCTCTGGCTTGCCGTCCGCATCGATCGACGATGCCCCTTCGCCGGTCACGATAATGGCGTTGCTGGCGAAGCTCACCGCGTCATTCGCGCCAGAGTAAAGCGGCGTGCGCAAGATGAACCGCTTGGTCTGCAATTCGTTGTCGCAGGACTGCTCTTGCGCCGCCGTTGTGACCAGGAAGGCAACCCGGTCCGGGTTCGCGCCCTTCGCAATCTGGCTTTCGATCAGCCTCAGTAGCTCGCGCGATGTGCCGGTTGGAACCTCTGCCTGGTACCGCGCGTGCCACCTCGACTCGGCGTCCCTGGCCGTGGCCGCCTCCGACTGGAGCGCGGCATTCCGGTCACGCAGTTCGGCGGCGGCCTTTTCGAGATCCGCTACCTTGTCTTCCAGTCGCGAGACCTCGCTGACGGCAAGCTTCGCGCCGGTCCAGTAGGAAGCGATCCCCAAAACCAGCAGTAACGCGGTGGTCACCGACCACCGGATGATCCGCCAACGGCGCCGCCGCGCGGCCTTTTGTTCCGCAAATCCAAATGACATGACTGACATTTTCTATCATGCAAATCGCAGCGCCAAGTCAAGACACAACCTTGGCCGAAAGACCGGGTCCGTTCCCGCGCCCGTGCCTCGGCAGCTTCTGGAACGCGCGTGCCTGGCCCGCCCTCGGGGACATGCGCCCGCCGCATGCGCTGCTTCGGGGTGGACAATTGCCCGCAAATCGCCGACTCTCCGGCCCCGCGAGGGGGCGCGCCCCCACCCGGAGGACTGTCCTTAGCTTGATCGACTTCCGTCCCATCCTGTTCATCGTCGGCCTCTTGCTGGCGACGCTGGCGGTAGCGATGACGCTGCCGGCGCTGGCCGATGCCGTTTCGGGCCATCCGGACTGGCAGGTGTTCGCTGCGTCGTCGGCCTTTACCTTCTTCATCGGCGTGGTGCTGATCCTGACCACCCGCAGCTCGAAGCGGCGAATCAACCTGCGCCAGGCCTTCGTGCTGGTGGCGGCGTGCTGGCTGGTGATCCCGACCGTCGGCGCCCTGCCGTTCACCTTCGCGCTGCTCGAGCTCGACTACACGGACGCGTTCTTCGAGGCGATGTCGGGGGTGACCACGACTGGCGCGACGGTGCTCGTCGGGCTCGACGATGCGCCGCCGGGCATCCTTCTGTGGCGGGCGCTGCTGCAATGGCTGGGCGGCATCGGCATCATCGCCATGGCGATCACCGTGCTGCCGATGCTGCAGGTCGGCGGCATGCAGCTGTTCCGCATGGAAAGCTCCGACAAGTCGGAAAAGGCAATGCCGCGGATGGCGCAGGTGGCCACCTTCACCGGGCTGATCTACCTGGCTCTGACAATGCTGTGCGCGGCGCTTTACTGGGCCGCGGGGATGAACGGGTTCGATGCCGTGGCGCACGCCATGACGACGCTGGCGACCGGCGGTTACTCGACCCATGACGACTCGGTCGGCCATTTCGACAGTGCCCTCATCGACGCGGTCGCCGTGGTATTCATGATCGTCGGAAGTCTTCCCTTCGTGCTGTACCTGCGGGCCGTGCGCGGCGCCCCCGGGCATCTGTGGCGCGATCAGCAGGTGCGGCTGTTCATCACCATCGTCGCACTGTCGGTCGCCGGCATGACGTTCTATCTGAACCTCGTCAACGGCGTCGAGGCGCTCCCGGCGCTGCGCCTCGCCTCCTTCAACGTGATCTCGGTGATCACCGGCACCGGGTACGCGACCGCCGATTTCAACGCTTGGGGCGGGTTCGCGGTGGCGGCGCTGTTTTGCATGATGTTCATCGGCGGCTGCGCCGGTTCGACGACCTGCGGTCTGAAGATCTTCCGGATCCAGGTGCTGTACGCGGCGGCGCACATCCAGCTGCGCCGACTGCTGCAGCCGAACGGCGTGTTCATCCCCTACTACAACAACAAGCCGATCGAGGATTCGGTCCTCGCGTCGGTGATGGCCTTTTTCTTCCTGTTCATACTGTGCTGGGTTGCGCTGGCGGTCGGCCTGGGACTTGCCGGTCTCGACTTCATCACCGCCACCTCCGGCGCCGCCTCGGCGATTTCCAATGTCGGGCCGGGCCTCGGGCCGATCATCGGGCCGGCCGGCAACTTCGCGGACCTGCCGGATGTTGCCAAATGGATGCTGTCGGCCGGCATGCTGCTCGGTCGGCTGGAGCTGTTCACTATTCTCGTGCTGTTGATGCCGAGCTTCTGGCGCACCTGAAACCGATCGGCCGCGGCAGGGCGAGTCCGGGTTCGCGGAGGTTTCCGGCTATTCCGGTGCGACCTGCGGCGTATCCAGCAGTGCGAACAGCGCATCCGGGTCCTGGCGCGCCGGCAGCATGAGGTCGAGGCGCGTCTCGCCGGTCTCGAAGCAGCGCGCCAGCACCCGTGCAAGCTCCGCAACACCGAGGCGGATCTGGGCCGGCCCGCGACGGCCGCGCAGCGGCGCCGCCATCAGTCGCTCGAAGGCGGCTTCGATGTGCGTGTCTATCCGGTCTGTGCCGGTGGCAATGAAGACCGCGGCGGCAAGCTCGACGACCGGGCGGAACGGAATCATCAGATCGTCGACGAGACCGCCCCGTTCGGACCGATCGCCAAGGCCGACGCCGGGCAGAAGCCCGGCAGCGTGCACCGCGCCCATCGCCTCGATACGCAATGCGGTGTGGCCGCAGTTGACCACCGCATTCGCACCCGCTCGCTTGAGGTCGCGGCGGAAGCCACGGCCGATCAACCAGGTCCAGTAATGCCGGGCGATCTCTGCTTCGACCTGGTCCCTGGTGCGGCGCCCCGTGCGACGGGCGCGCAACGGTAACGATGACGACGCGAGCGCGCGCAACCGGCCCCGGCCGCCCATGGTCTCGAGCGCCAGTACGCGCTGTGCGGCCGCCGCCCTCTGGAGCTGCCGCAACAGGTGCCGGGCATAGGGCGGATAGAGGTCGAGCTGGGCACGGATCCGTGCCGGCCAGCGCCGGCCTGCAACGGGCCAGGTCAGGGTCCGCGATTCGTGATTGGGGCCACGCAGGACGACCCCGGCACACCGCTCGGTGAGCGCCGCGAGCGCCGCCGCCGACCACGACGGGCCGGGATGCTTGGCCACAAGGCCGGCGATCGCATCGAGCGGCACGCGATCAGCGTCGGCCTCGCCGCCGGCGATCACGATCTCGGCTCCATTGAGTGTAACGGCGCGGCGATCCCCGGCGATTGCGACGATCTGCGCGACCGCATCGCGCAACAGGGTGTCCGGCTCCATCGCAGCTCCATGCTCGGCGCCGCGGCGGAGCGGCGCGCAACTCCATTACAAGGCGCCCGTTCCGGTTAAGCCTGCGTTAAGGCGGAAATGCCGCAGCCGTCCATGGTCGGCACCAAATCCTCGCTTCGCGCGGTTGCCCGCCACGGGCACCGGTTGTATGGTGCGCGCCGTTCGGCGCAACCGGCACCGGCAATTCGGAAAACATGACGGACTATCCCGCACCGCGGCGCATCGGCGCCGTCAACTGGCTCGGCCTGTGGACCCTGTACGTAAAAGAGGTACGGCGTTTCATGGCCGTCGCCACGCAGACCATCGCGGCGCCGATGGTCACGACGCTGCTGTTCCTTGCCGTGTTCAGCCTGGCCCTCGGCCGCGCGGTGGAGGTGGTCAACGGCGTGCCGTTCGCGGAATTCCTGGCGCCCGGTCTGGTGATGATGGCGATGGTGCAGAACGCCTTCGCCAACACCGCCTCGTCGCTGGTGATCTCGAAGGTCCAGGGCAATATTGTCGACATCCTGATGCCGCCGCTGTCGCCGGCCGAACTGACCATCGGCATCGCGCTCGGCGGCACCACCCGCGGCCTCATCGTGGGACTCGCGACCCTGGCCGGCATGTGGATGTTCGTCCCGTTCGGTATCCACAACGTCGTGTTCGTGCTGTTCCACGCTTTCGCGGCCTCGCTGATGCTCGCGCTGCTCGGCATGATCGGCGGGATCTGGGCCGAGAAGTTCGACCACATGGCGGCCGTGACCAATTTCGTGATCACGCCGTTCGCTTTCCTGTCGGGCACGTTCTATTCGATCCAGCGGTTGCCGGCGTTCTTTCAGAGTCTCGCCCACGCCAATCCGTTCTTCTACATGATTGACGGATTCCGATACGGCTTCACCGGCGTCACCGATACCGCGCCGATGCTGGGCGTCGCCGTCATGGTGACGATCGATACCCTGCTGGCCCTGATCTGCTGGCGCCTGTTCGTCGCCGGCTACAAGCTGAAGGCCTGAGCATGACGCCGCGCCGGGCCCCGCCCGAAGCGGTTTCGCAAAGCGGTCCGCCGAGCGGCGGCAACACGACGCCGGCACCGTCCCTCCGGGCCCGTCATATCGGCTGGCTCAACCGGATCGGCCTGTGGACCCTTTTCCTGCGGGACCTGCTGCGCGACCTCGAGATCTGGAAAATCACCATCGCCGCGCCGGCGCTTCAGGCGGTGCTGTTCGCGCTGATCTTCGAGCTCGCGCTCGGCAGCGCCAGCCTGACCATGGCCGGGCTCGACTTTTCCGCCTTTCTCGTGCCGGGACTCGTCGCCTTCGTGGTGCTCGAGCGGGGCTTCGAATCAACTGCCTACATGATAGTGTACGACAAGCTCGAGGGCATGATCACCGACGTCATCGGGGCGCCGCTGACCGCGGCGGAGATGGTGACCGGCTTTGCGCTCATGGCGGCGGTCTCGGCGATCATGACCGGATTAGCGACCTGGCTCGCCCTGCTGCCGTTTCTGGCTGCTGTCCCAGCCGCGCCCGGTCTGCTTCTGCTGTTCGCGTTCGGCGGCGGCCTGATGATGGGGCTGATCGGCCTTGTCGGTGGGCTGTGGGCCGACAAATGGGACCATATTAGCGCCGTGCACAGCTTCGTCGTCGTTCCGGTCGTGTATATGTCCGGCGTGTTTTTCTCGCTCGACCGGCTGCCGCCGGAAATCCGCACAGTGGCCCAACTCAACCCGGTCTATTACGTCATCGACGGCGTGCGCTACGGTATCAGCGGCAGTGCAGAAGCCGACCCGCAGACTGGCCTTGCCGTCATTGCTGCGGCAGTTACGGCCCTGTGGATGCTGTGCTGGCGCCTTCTCGAGAGCGGCTACAAGTTGAAGCCGTGAACTGGCCAATTGGCCCGAAGACGAACGACGTCATCCGTTAGTGAAATGCGTCGCAAAACAAAAACAGTATCGTTAACAAGTTAATAAGGAATTTCCTATCAAATATCATGGTTGACGAGTCAATTTATCGTGGAGGAAGCAATGGTCGAATCCAATGCTGTCCGTGACACGGTTTTGATTTGGGCGAGAAGGTTTGCATTCTATTTCCTCAGCGTCACCGGTGCCACCGGTGCCCTGATTCTGCTGTTTGGCAGCCTGCTGCTCGCCAGTGGCGTTCTGGAATGGTAGAAACCGCGCGCAGATCGGGCACAACAGCCTGATCTGCATGACAAAAATCTGCAATCGACAGACAGGGAAGACCGAGCTGCGATGGATAGCGGGGCCGGCGGTGTGAACGACGTCCCCGCACCAGACTTGTCACCGCTGCGATCCGGGCTGACGCGGCCGGCGGAAACCGTCGCTAACTTCGGCAATGCCCGATACGACGGTCCGTGGCGATGCGTTGACCTTGGTTAAGGCGGGAAACGGCCTCGGTTTTGCATTTCCTCCTGTAACGGTTATCTGAACAATCTGGAATTTGTCTGCAATTTGTTGCATAATTGCATCAAATCCTGGGGAGGAGGTCATGGCGAATTACAACGACGGGCGAATGCCCGCGGGCGCTTGGCGGCGTCGGTTCGCGCTGTGTTTCTTCGGCGTCGTTTCGACCACGTTTGCATTGTTCGTGCTCTTCGCGGCGGCGTTGATCATCAGCGGCGTGTTCGAGTGGTAGGCGGCGCCGGGGCCGCCGGGTGGGGCGACCGGGCGAGGGCGCCTGCCGCATAACAGTCCTGTCCACATCGCGGAACCAGGATCACAGCCGTCCCGCGCTGCGATGATCTGCGCGGGCGACGCGTGCGGCCGCAGGCGCTAGGATCGGGCGGTATCGTGACCATCCGGGAGACTTGCCATGCCGCAGCCCGATCATATCGTCCGCTTGCCGCTGCCCAACCAGGAATCGCTGGACGACGACATCAAGGCTTACTTCGCGAAGTGCCAGGAGAAGCTGGGCCTTGTGCCCTACGTGTTACGTGCGTACACGGGCAATCAGGAAAAGCTGCGGAAGTTCTCCGCCTTCTACAATGAGCTCATGCTGGCAGAATCCGGCCTTTCCAAGCTGGAGCGAGAGATGATCGCGGTCGTCGTCTCGTCGGCCAACCGCTGCTACTACTGCCTCGTCGCCCACGGGCAAGCTGTGCGCCAGCTGTCCGGCGACCCGCAGCTCGGCGAGATGATGGTAATGAACTACCGCGTCGCGGAGCTGAGCGGCCGCCAGCGGGCCATGCTCGACCACGCGTGGAAGCTGACCACAGACCCGCACGCAGTGGGCGAGGCCGACCGGCAGGTGCTGCGCGACGCCGGCTTCTCAGACGCCGACATCTTCGACATCACCGACGTTGCCGCCTTCTTCAACTACACCAACCGCATGGCGCATGGCCTCGACATGATGCCCAACCCGGACTACCACGCCATGGACCGGTAGGCGGCCAGCGGCGACGTCCCCGGCCTTGGGCTACAGCGAGCAACAGACCGGGGGACAGCGCCAAACAGGCACGCACCCCAACCTGAATGCCAACAGGTCGGACGAAACTGGCAGATCAGGCCGCGTTGGAGTATTTCGCCAGTACTTCGTTGATCTGTACGATCGTAAACGGCTTCGATATATAGTCATCCATGCCGGCCTCGAGGCATTCTTCGCGGACACCGTTCATGGCATGGGCCGTAAGCGCGATGATATGGGTGCGCGGCTGTCCCGGGAGAATCTCCCGAATTCTTCGCGTTGCTTCGAGGCCGTCCATGATTGGCATACGCACATCCATGAGGATCAGGTCGTATCGGCCCCGCATTGCCGCCCGCACGGCCTCCCGCCCGTTGGGCGCAATGTCCACGTCGTGTCCGTTCTGCTCAAGAATGTCGCGAATGATGACCTGGTTGACAGGATTGTCCTCCGCGACCAAGACAGTCAGCGAGCGCAATTTCCCCTCGGCCTGGCAATCCCGCCCGGGATTGATGTTCGAAACCAAATCCGAGGATTTCCAGGACCGCTGCGAATCGGACGCAGCGGTCTGACATGTGATCGTAAACCAGAACCGAGATCCCCGGTTTGGTTCGCTGACGACTCCGATCTCGCCGCCAAGCAGATGGCTGAGCCGCTTGCAGATCGCCAACCCAAGGCCCGAGCCGCCATACTGGCGGGTCAGCGAGGTATCCCCCTGCTCGAATCGCTCGAACAGGCGTGCCTGGTCTTCCGGGTCGATTCCGACGCCGGTGTCTTTCACCTCGAAGCGCAGACTCACGCGCCCGTCCTCGGTCGGCGGTATGGCGTCGTCGCGGCGCGCAGTAACCGCGATGTAGCCTTCTTCGGTGAAACGGACCGCGTTGCTGACAAGATTGTTCAGGATTTCCCGGATGCGGTCGGCGTCGCTGATAATCTCCGGCGGCACGTCATGGGCAATCTTTGTGAAATACTCGAGTTCTTTCTCACGAATCCGCGGCTCCCAAAGGAACTCGACGCTGTCGAGCAGATCGCGAACCTCGAACCGTGTCTGCTTGAGTACTACGGCCCCCGACTCGATCTTCGAGAGATCGAGGATCTTGTCGACGATTTCGAGCAGTCCCTCGCACGATTGCTGAATGGTCGCGGCGTACTGGCTGTGTTTCTTTCTCGAGGCGGCATGCTGCAGCAACCCCACCGTTCCCAAAATGCCGTGTAGCGGTGTGCGGATCTCGTGACTCATGACGGCCAGAAAGTCTGATTTGGCTCGATTGGCGGCTTCCGCCTCTTCCTTGGCCCGACGTAGCTTCTCCTCCGCCAGTTTTTGCGCGCTTATGTCATGCACGATCCCGACGAAGAATTGTTGGTCCTTGTACCAGGCCTTGCCCACCGACAATCCGATCGGAAACAGCGAACCATCCTTGCGCTGGCCGGTGACCTCGCGTCCGATACCGATGATGCGCGCATCACCCGTCCTGCGATACGCCTCGATGTAACCGTCATGTTCCTCACGATACGGAAGCGGCATCAGGATCTTGACGTTTTGGCCGACCACTTCGGCCGCCGAATAACCGAAGAGTCTCTCGCAAGCGGCGTTATAGAGACGCACCACACCTTGGTCGTCGATGACCATGATGCCGTCCACCGCGGTATTGATCACCGCACGCAGAAGCGTCTCACTCATATGCTGGTTTTGTTCAATAAAGGGCATTCGCGAGCGTCGACCATTATTCCGGAGGCAAGGCCCGTTTGCCGTCAAAGATAAGGAGGAATACCCTTAAAAAACGGTTAAAATCAGATCAAATCCATGGGTTATGAATTGATTTTTCCTGATTTCCGAGTGCCGTTGCGACCCCTATTACGGCGCGGCTATTCTGCGAGCAGGCAGCTGACACGGCGCTGCGGCGCAATTGTGGACGCTGTCACGCTCGTGTCCCTGCCCCCGTTGACACCCAGGCGCCAAATGCAGATACTCCGCGGCTTCCGTTGACATTGCCGAGCCGAGTGCCCCGGGAGGGGAAGACCGTGATTCAACCCGTGATGCCGACCTACGGCCGTTACGACGTCGCCTTCGAGCGCGGCGAGGGGGTCTACCTGTTCGCCGAGGACGGCCGGCGCTTCCTCGACTTCGCGGCAGGTATCGCGGTGAACAGCCTGGGCCACGCCCATCCGCACCTGGTCAAGGCGCTGCAGGAGCAGGCGGCGAAACTGTGGCATACCTCGAACCTCTACCGGTCGCCGAGCCAGCAACGCCTCGCCGAGCGCCTCGTCGCGGCCTCGTTCGCCGACACCGTGTTCTTCTGCAATTCCGGCGTCGAGGCGATCGAGGGCGGAATCAAGCTGTGCCGGCGGTACCATTCGGCCGGCGGCAATGCGTCGCGCTGGCGTGTCATCACCTTCGATGGCGCGTTCCACGGGCGCACCCTTGCGGCGCTGGCCGCCGCCAACAACCCGAAATACCTCGACGGCTTCGGCCCAAGGGTCGACGGCTTCGACAACGTGCCCTTCAACAACCTCAACGAGGTACGCGCGGCGGTCACCGACGAGACCGCGGCGATCCTCGTCGAGCCGGTGCAGGGTGAGGGCGGCATCCGTAAGGCGGAGCTGCAGTTCCTGAAAGACCTGCGCACCGTTTGCGACGAATACGGCCTGCTGCTGTTCCTCGACGAGGTTCAGTGCGGCATGGGCCGGACCGGCCGGCTGTTCGCCCATGAATGGGCGGAGATCGCGCCCGACGTGGTGGCGGTCGCCAAGGGGATCGGCTCTGGCTTCCCGATGGGCGCGATACTGGCCCGTGCGGAGGCCGCGCGCGGCATGGTTCCTGGCGTCCACGGAACCACGTTCGGGGGCAACCAGCTGGCCATGGCGGTCGGCAATGCGGTGATGGACGTGATGCTGTCCGACGGCTTCATGGAGCGGGTGCGCGAAATGGGCGAGTCGCTGTACGGCCGCCTGTCGGCGATCGTCAGGATGTTCCCCGAGGTGTTGCGCTCGGTGCGGGGGGCGGGGCTGATGCTGGGCCTGGAATGCGTAGTGCCCGCGGCCGACATGGTCAGCAGGCTGCGCGACGCCGGGCTCCTGACCGTGTCGGCGGCCGAGAATGTCGTCCGCATCCTGCCGCCGCTGATCATCGAGCAGTCCCATATCGACGAGGCCGCGGCCATCATCGAAAGGGTCGCCGCGGCGTGGGCCGGGGACAATGGCTAGCGCGGGCCCGCGGCATTTCCTCGATCTCGATCGGGTCGACCCCGGTGAGCTGCGCCGGATCCTCGATCTCGGACGCGCCTTCAAGGACGGTACCGCCGCCGACCCGCAACCGCTTGCCGGCCGGGCCCTGGCGATGATCTTCGAGAAGCCGTCGACCCGCACGCGCGTCAGCTTCGAGGTCGGGATCCGCCAGCTCGGTGGCGAAGCCGTCGTGCTGAGTCCCGAGGAAATGCAGCTCGGCCGTGGTGAGACCGTGGCCGATACGGCACGAGTGCTGTCGCGTTACGTCGATGCCATCATGATCCGCACCGACGCACCGGAAAAGCTCGTGGAGCTTGCCGAGAACGCGACTGTGCCGGTGATCAACGGCCTGACAGACAGATCGCATCCCTGCCAGCTGATGGCGGACGTGATGACCTATGAGGAGCACAAGGGTCCGATCGCCGGAGCGCGCGTCGCCTGGTGCGGCGACGGCAACAACGTGGCGACGAGCTGGATCCACGCCGCCGCGCAGTTCGAGTTCGAGCTCCGACTCGCCTGCCCGGCCGAGCTGGCGCCGCTGCCCGATGCCATGGCCTGGGCCCGCGCGCGCGGCACCAAGGTCAGCGAGACGCGGGACCCGGCGGAAGCGGTCGCCGGCGCCGACTGCGTGGTCACCGACACCTGGGTCTCGATGGGCGACAGGGACGCCGCAAGCCGCCACAACATGCTGAAGCCCTATCAGGTGACCGAGCGGCTGATGGCGCTGGCGGACGCGGACGCGATCTTCATGCACTGCCTGCCGGCGCACCGCGAGGAGGAGGTGACCGCTGCCGTCATCGACGGCCCGCAATCGGTGGTCTGGGACGAGGCGGAGAACCGCCTGCACGCGCAGAAGGCGATTCTCGCCTGGTGCCTGGCGTGATGGAACACCCCGGAGGCCGGCCGGCTGACGACATCGTGCAGCCGTTCCAGATCGAGGCGCCGGGCCTGCGTGGCCGGCTCGTCCGCCTCGGCCCGACCGTCGACACCATCCTCAAGCGGCACGACTACCCGCC
>JBFIFO010000117.1:0-12960 GCA_041602815.1 Alphaproteobacteria bacterium
CGCCGGGGGCGCCGTCCTTCTCGTAGGCAACGATCTTCATGCGGTGTTCTTTCTTGTCGATTCGGTTCCTGAGCGGTCGTCTGGCGGACATCGGCAGGGGCAATCGCCCGCCCCGTCCGCGGCCCGTCCCTTATAGCGGGATCGCGCGCCGACGCAACGGGGCTTGGGCGTCCGGCGCAAAGAATGCGATACTCGCGACCGCGGCCCGTGAGTCCGGCTTGCCGGCCGCAAGCGCATGACGGGTACGGGATCCCCGCCATGCCGATGCAACGGTACGGTAAGGGAGCCGACATGGCGAGACCGGCACTGGCGATCACCGTCGGGCTTCTAGCGGCCGCGGCGCACCTGCTCGGGACCGGGTCGGCGGCAGCGCAGACGCCGCCGTCGGAGGCCGACATCGCCGGCTATCGCGGCCTGCACGCGGCGGCGCATCGCGGCGACGTCGATGCCGTCCGCCGGCTGGTCGCTTCCGGCGCGGATCTCGAATCGCGCGACCGCGCGGGCCGGACGCCGCTCCATGTCGCCGCCTTCGCATCGCAGGACGAGGCGGTGCGCGCGCTCGCCGCGGCGGGGGCGAACCTCGATGCGTTCGAACATCAGGCCTACGACATCGTCACCATCGCCGCCGTCGCCAACGACTACGCGCTGCTCGACCTCGCCCTGTCGCTCGGCGCCGGGGCCGGCAACGTGACCAGCCCCTATGACGGCACGGCGCTGATCGCGGCCGCGCATCTTGGGCATCACCGCATCGTCACCCGCCTGATCGCGGGCGGCGCGCCCGTCGACCACGTCAACAATCTCGGCTGGACGGCGCTTATCGAGGCGGTGATCCTCGGCGATGGCGGCCCCGACCATATCGCAACGGTGCGGGCGCTGCTCGCGGGCGGCGCCGATGGGTCGATCGCCGACCGGCAGGGCAGGACGCCACTCGACCACGCAACGGCCCGCGGCTATGCGGAGATGGTCCGGCTGCTCGCGGCCACGCGTTGAGGCGCCGTCGCGACGGCGGCGCCCGGCGGCCATCCGGCCAGCCGTTCATGTTCCAAACCGCCGATCTGAAACCCGCAGAAAACCCTAACGCATGGGCTCGTTCCGCGCCGGCGGTGCGTGCGCGGCCCGCCCGCCGCCGCACCGGATATCCGGCCCTGCCCGGGATCGCGGCGGGCCGCGCGACAGCGGGTCGAGCGGGCCGGATCGCGCGTCCCGTCGACTCGCCGCATCCGACCCGGGCCGCAGCACCCCCTCGCGGGTGGTCGGGACCGCTAACACAATGGCATTCCGGCGTAATTTATGGTATCAGTTTCGTTAACAGGCTGGCGTTAAGGACCGGCAGAGAGACAGGGACGTAGTGTTATCTGCGACGCTTCGCGGGTCACGGTAAGCGTTGTCTTATGTCGGGGATGTCTTTGAGCGCCGAAGCCGATGCATTGGAACATGGCGCCGGAGGCATCGTCCATGACGGACGCATTGCGGACAGGGGTGCCGGGACCGGACAGCCATGGTGCCGGATCCCGGACAGATAGCCGTACCGGCTTCGGCGCATGTGGTTTTGCGTGCGGGGTACGGTCGTGAGCGTGGTCCTGCAGGTCAGGGATGATCATCATCTGCTGGACGCGGCCAACAAGTCGCGCACACTGAAGTCCGGCCGGCTGACCATCGGGCGCGGGCCGGAAAACGACTGGGTCCTGCCGGATCCCGAGCGCGTCATCTCCAAGCAGCACTGCGTGATCGAGGCGGATAACGGTGTTTACGAGCTCACCGATACGAGCTCCAACGGCGTGTTCGTGAATGCGTCCGACACGCCCGTCGGGCGCGGCAAGGCGGTCGTCCTCAAGGATGGCGATCACTTGCGGATCAGCCATTTTCGCATCGAGGTGACCCTGACCGACGCACAGGCGGCGACCGACGTGTCCGAGTCCTCCGGTATCGCGCCGGACGCAGCGGACGATCCGTTCGGCCAGAGGGGTTTCGCCGAGATGGAAGGCAAGCAGGCCTTCGAAGGACTCCTCGGCGATGGGGCGGAACCGGCCCCGTCGCTGCCGGCCGGCGAAGCCGGGACCGGCTGGCTGGATGAGCCGGCCGGCGATGCATCCCGGTCGTCTGGCGCAGAGGGCGCCGGCGGACAGGGCTTGGGGGTCGACAGCGGCCCGTCCGGCCAGGACTATTTCCGCGCCCCGGAAGCGATCCCGGAGGAGCCGGCGAGCGCGGTGATCCCGGACGATTGGGACAAGGACTGGGCCGACGCACCGGCACCCGGCGGCGATGCGGTTGCGCCGGTGCTGCCGGAGGCGGCGAGTCCGGCTGCAGCCGAAGTCGTCGCGCCGGCGCCACCCGCGCCGACCCCGCCGGCCCCGCCGGCAGCCGAACGGCCGGCGGCACCCGCAGATACCATAGAACGGCCCCGAACAACCCCGGAGGGAGGCGGTCCGGCCGACGCCGCCGCGCGGGCCATGGTCGCGGCGTTCCTCAAGGGAGCTGCACTCGGCGGTGTGAAGATCCCCGATGACAAGGCGGACGAGACGATGCGGCTGGTCGGCGCGCTCTACCGGGAGTTCATCAGCGGCCTGCGGGAAATCCTGGCGGCACGCAGCACGATCAAGAGCGAGTTCCGGCTGACCCAGACCACGATTCAACCGGTCGAGAACAACCCCCTGAAGTTCTCGCTGAGCGACGACGATGCGATGACGGCGCTACTGACCAAGACGGGCCAGGGATATCTGCCGCCGGCGCGGGCGGTCAACGAAGCGTTCGGCGACGTCAAGGCCCACCAGGTGGCGGTGATGGTCGGCATGCAGGCGGCGCTGACCGGCCTTCTGGCACGGTTCAATCCGCACGCCCTGGAGGAGCGGATCAATCAGGAAAGCAGCGCGGTGGGCGGATTACTGAGAAACAAGAAATCACGGTACTGGGACGAGTTTGCCAAGCTTTATGCGACGATTGCCGCCGAAGCCGAGGACGATTTCCAGAGCGTCTTCGGCCGCGAATTCGGCAAGGCATACGAATCGCAGGTGCGCAAGCAGACGCGGCACGGCTGAGAGGGGCAGCGTTTGCGCGCGAGACGTCCGTCGACAGGGAGAGGACGCGATGACACGTATGACCAGACGGGTGATCCAGACAGCGACGGGCCTTGCAATGGCCTTGTCGCTTGTCGGTTGCATGGTGGGCTTCCCGACCAGGATCGAAGCCAACATCGCGGTCGCCCAGGATCTCAATCCGGACTATCAGGGCCGGGCCTCGCCGCTCGTGGTGCGGATCTACCATCTGAAATCCGATCTCGCCTTCAACAACGCATCGTTCTTCGCCTTGTACGACAACGATACGGCCGAGCTGGGAACCGACCTTTTGGGCAAGGAGGAGCTCGAACTGCTGCCTGGGCAGGACCTGGTGTACAGCCGAGAGCTCGGGCCCGAGACGCGGTACGTGGGCATCCTTGCGGGTTATCGCGACATCGAGAACGCGTCGTGGCGGGCGGTCGCGCCGGTCAGGAAAGGCAAGACAACAGAGGTGAAGCTCGACTTCGCCCGACTCAAGGTGTCGGTGTTGCCCAGCGACTAGGCGGGCGGCTTCGGTGCGGGGCCAGGTGACTCAAAAGGGGGGTTCAGTGCGTCTGCGTGGATGGAGTGACGGTCGGCCGAACTTGTCGTGCGGCGTTGCAATTCATTGTCGGGGAGTGTGGGGGACGATACATGTCTCTGTTCAATAAGGTCATATGGTCCGAGGGGATGTTTCTTCGTCCCCAGCACTTCCAGCAGCAGGATCGCTATCTCGAGCACATGCTGCGGCAGAGCTCCGTTGCGTCGCGACCGCATGCCTGGGGCTTTTCCGAGCTGGCGATCGACCACGACCTTCTGAATACCGGGAAGTTCGGCGTCCTGCAGTGCAGCGGCGCGTTTCGGGACGGAACCGGGTTCAATATGCCGGACGGCGCCGATCCGCCGGAACCGCTCGACCTCAGCGAAGCGGTCAAGGACAGCACCGTTTACCTGGCGCTGCCGGTGGAGGATCCGCGCGGCCTCGAGACGGATCTGCAGGGTACGGTCAACGGCAGCCTACGCTACGGCGTCTCGGAGCTGGAGATACGTGACAGCGCCCATGCCACCGATACGCCGGAACGCATCCAGGTCGGCCGACTGCGCTTTCGGCTCATGCTCGAAACGGAGGAGCGCGGCGGCTTCCAGTGTCTGGCGGTGGCGCGGATCGTCCAGGTCAGCGCCGACGGCACGGTCCTGATCGACGATGACTTCATGCCGCCGTGCCTGGACTATCGTGTCCCCGCCAAACTCGGCGGATTCGTCAAGGAACTTCAGGGTCTGCTGCACCAGCGGGGCGAGAGCCTCGCCGGCCGGGCCAGCGAGGCCGGTCGGGGCGGCGCGGCGGAAATCGCCGACTTCCTCTTGCTCCAGGCCGTCAACCGTTATGAGCCCGTGGTAGCCCACCTGGCCGAGACGGCGCGAGTCCATCCGGAGTCCATGTATCGCCTTCTGCTCGGGATGGCGGGAGAACTGGCCACGTTCTCGAGCGGGTCGAAGCGGCCGCCAGCGCTGGGCACATACCGCCATGACGACCTGCAGGAGACGTTCGCGCCCGTTGTCGCATCGCTTCGGCAATCCCTGAGCATGGTCTTCGAGCGCAGCGCCATCTCCATACCGCTGGAAGAGCGCAAATTCGGCATCCGCGTCGCCTCCATCGCAGACACGAGCTTGCTCACCAGCGCGATGTTCGTGCTTGCGGTGAGCGCGGACGTATCGGCGGAATCGCTGAGACGCAGCTTTCCCGCGCAGATCAAGATCGGCCCGGTGGAGAAGATTCGCGACCTGGTCAACCGCGCGCTGCCGGGCATCGGGATCGAGGCACTGCCTGTGGCGCCGCGTCAGATCCCGTTTCACACCAACGTCACCTATTTCGCGCTCGATACCAAGAGCGCCCTCTGGAAGGAGCTGCAGGGCTCCGGCGGGCTGGCCATGCATATTGGCGGCAAGTTCCCCGGGCTCGAGTTGGCCTTCTGGGCAATCAGGCGGTAAGGACTATGCCAGAACGTGATCCTTTCGACGAATTCGAGCCGAAACCGGAGGAGGTCGAGCGGACGATCATCCTGCCGGCGCCGGGCGGCAAACGGCGCGTAACAAGCGAGGCTCCGGCGCCCCGGCCAGCGCCACGAGCCGAGGAGCTGGCGGTGGTGGACGGCGCAAGCCACAACCCGCTGGTGCGCAGTGGCGGTGCGTGCTTTGCCCTGGTCCGGCGGCTTGCCGACACCCCCCAGCACGACGATGTCGTCGGCCTGCGGGAAAAGGTGCTCCAGATGGTCCGCGAGTTCGAGGTCAATGCCCGCAAGGCCGGCGCCAGTCCGGAAGCGGCCTATGCAGCCCGCTACGCCCTCTGCGCGCTGATCGATGAAACGGTCCTGTCGACGCCGTGGGGCAGTCAGAGCGACTGGGGCGGACAGACGATCCTCGGTACGCTGCATGACGAAACGAGCGGTGGCGAACGGTTCTTTCAGATCGTCGGCCGCATGTCGGAAAACCCGGGCCGCAACCTGCACCTCCTTGAATTCCTCTACCTGTGCCTCAGCCTCGGTTTCCAGGGCAAGTACGCGGTAATGGAGCGCGGGTCCGCGCAGCTCGAGGAAGTCACGCATAACCTGTACCGCTCCATCGCCAACCAGCGCGGCGAAGCCGAGCGTGAGCTGTCGCCGCAGTGGAGGGGTGTCGCGGACCCGAGGCCGCGGGTGGCCCGCTACGTCCCGCTGTGGGTCGTGCCGGTCGCCGTCGCCACCGTGGCCGTCATGGCTTATGTGGGATTCAGCTACAGCATCAATCGCTCGTCCGACGACGTCTTCGTCCGCCTGAACGCTTTGGGCCGGGAGAATACGCTCGTTCTGCAGGCGCCCGAGCCGCTCCCGGCGGAGCCGGTGGTCGCGACGGTCGCGGAACCCGCGCGACCGGGCATCTATGAGCAAATCCGCTCGCAGCTGGCGGAAGAATCGAAGCGCGGCCTTGTCGCCGTGAAGGACCAGGGCAATACCGTGAAGATAACGATAAACAACAAGGGCCTGTTCCGTTCGGGAAGTGCGGTCGTCGACAAGGGCTTCCAACCGCTGATCGACAAGATCGGCGCGGCGCTTCGGGACGCGCGCGGACAGATCCTGGTGACGGGTCACACCGACAGCGTGCCGATCCGAACGCTCAGGTTCCCGTCGAACTGGCACCTGTCGGTCGCGCGGGCGGATGCCGTGCGCGCGCTCCTCGCCGGCTCGCTCGGCGAAAAATCCAGCGTGGTCGCGGAGGGCCGCGCGGACACCGAGCCGCTGGCTCCCAACGACACCGCCGAGGGCAGGGAGCAGAACAGGCGAATCGAGATTGAGGTATCGCGTCAATGACGAGGCGAACGGTACGGCACGGCGCATTTGAAGGACGGCCGCACGGGGCGGCACGAGGGGATCGGGTCGGGAGCAACAAACGATGAAACTGTTTCGAACTCTCTTCGGCTGGATGGCGAACCGCTGGGTGTTCTCCGTTCTCGGCCTGTTGCTCGTCGCGCTGCTGATCTGGTTCGTCGGGCCGCTGATCGCGATCGGCGGATGGGAACCGCTGGCGAGCAGCGAGTCGCGTCTTCTGGCGATCCTCGTCGTGTTCGTACTCTGGGCGATCAAGACGATCTGGAGCATCGTGCGCGCGGCCCAGAACAATGCCCAGGTCGTCAACGCACTCAGTACCGCACCGGATGCCGATGACAAGGCGTCGGAAGAAGAGGTCGCCGTCCTGCGCGAACGTTTCCGCGAGGCGCTGGCGCGCCTCAAGAAAGCCAAGCTGGGCGGGCGGGGGCGCCGCCGGCGGCTCTACCAGTTGCCCTGGTACCTGATAATCGGCCCGCCGGGGGCCGGCAAGACCACCGCGCTGAGGAACTCCGGCCTCAATTTCCCGCTGATGGACAAGTTCGGCAAGGACGCCGTTCGCGGCGTGGGCGGCACGCGGAACTGCGACTGGTGGTTCACCGACGAGGCCGTCCTGCTCGATACGGCCGGCCGCTACACAACGCAGGACAGCGACCAGACGGTCGACCGGGCAGCTTGGAGCGGCTTCCTTCAGCTCCTCCGGAAATACCGCCGACGTCGCCCCGTCGACGGGGTGCTCATCGCGATCAGCCTGGCCGACCTGGCGGCTGGCGGCGCGGACACGCGCCAGCATCACGCCCTGGCGATTCGCAAACGACTGCAAGAGCTGCAGGAGCAGCTCAAGGTCAGGGTCCCCGTGTACGTCATGTTTACGAAGTGCGACCTGATCTCCGGCTTTCTCGAATTCTTCGACGACCTCGGCCGCGACGAGCGCGGGAATGTTTGGGGCATCACGTTCCCGATCGCCGAGTCCGAGAAGCCGTCGGAGGTGATCGACGCGTTCGGGCCACGATTCGATGCGTTGATGGAGCGGCTCGACGGGCGATTGCTGGGACGGCTGAACCAGGAGCGGGATCCTCGGCGGCGCGGCATGATGCTCGGTTTCATCCAGCAGATGGCATCGCTCAAAGGCTCGCTGACGCAGTTCCTGAACGATGCGTTCTATCCGAGCCGGTTCGAAGACTCCAGCCTGGTCCGCGGCGTGTATTTCACGAGCGGGACCCAGGAGGGCACGCCGATCGACCGTATCCTGAGCTCCATCTCTGCGACCTTCGGCCTCGATCGCCAGTCCATGCCGGCATTCAGCGGCCCGGGCCGCAGTTATTTCCTGACGCGGCTGCTGCGCGAGGTCGTGTTCCAGGAAGCCGATCTGGTCGGCGATACCTCGTTAGCGACGCGCTACAGCAGCTGGGTCAGCCGGGGTGTCTATGCCGCTTCCGCGGTGGCGTTGATCGCGCTCACCGGTGGCTGGCTCGTGAGCTACGCACAGAACGAGTCCTACATCGCGGACGTCGCTGGCAAGATTGCCCGTTACGAGGAGGTTGCCGCAGCCGCCGGCGCGAGCAGTGAGTCCCTGCTCGACGTGTTGCCGCCGCTCGACATGCTCGGCAACATGCCCGGCGGCTACAATGACCGTCATACGTCAACGCCGCTGATGATGGGTTTCGGCCTCTATCAGGGCGACAAGCTCGGCCAGGCGGCGACGGCGGCATACCGGCGCGCCCTCAACGCTGCCATCCTGCCGCGCATGCTGGATCGCGTCCATGTGCGGATTCGCCAGAACATCGACCAGACCGAGGCGCTGTACCAGACACTCAAGGTGTATCTCATGCTCGGCAACCCCAGGCACCTTGACCGCGAGCTCGTCGAGGACTGGTTCACGGTAGACTGGGCGCTGCGCTTCCCCGGTCCAAGCAATCAGGAAGTGCGGGACCGACTGCAGATGCACCTTACCGCCCTTCTCGACGGCGAATTGACGCCGCCTTCGCTCGACGGTGCGCTCGTTGCCAGTGCCAGGGAGATCCTCGCCCAGAGGCCTCTGGCCGAGCGGGTCTATGCCGAAGTCAAGCGTGCGGCGGAGCGGGCCAAGCTCGCCGACTGGCGCCCCACGGACCAGGTCAAGAGTGTCGCCCGCTATTTCACGCGCCGCAGCGGCGCACCGATGACGACCGGCATGCAGGGCCTGTACACCTACAAGGGCTATACGAGCGAGTTTCTCGTGCGCGTGCCTCGCTTCGCGCAGCAGGCCGCCGAGGAAACCTGGGTGATGGGGGCAGCACATACCGAGAATCTCGACGATACCGACGTAAAGGCTGTGACCGACGCCGTCTTCGAACTCTATTACGACGACTACATCCGACAGTGGCAGAGCTATCTCGACGACGTCGACATCGTACCGTTCCGGAGCTTCGCCGAAGCCGCCGAGGTCAGCAAGGTCCTGTCCGCCGTCGACTCGCCGATCAAGGACTTCCTTGCGATCGTCTCCGAGGAAACGAGGCTGGCGCGACTGCCCGGGGACAAGGGTGTGGTGGGCGCATTGAAGGGCCTGATCAAGTCCGACACCGGCTCGGATATCCTGGCCGGTAATCCGGCCTACAGGGTGAACCGCCAGTTCGAGGATCTGCGCCAAGTGCTGACCGCGTCGAAGGAGGGAGCCGCGCCGCCGATCGACGATACCCTCGCCCTGGTGAACGAGCTCTATGCCCACCTCATCGCGATGCGGAGCGCCGGCCCGATGCCCGCGTCACCCGACGACACCAATGTTCTCGTGCGGCTTCGCCAGGTGGCGGGCCGGTCGCCGAGCCCCCTGTCGCACTGGCTGCGTACGTTGTCCCGACAGAGTTCGCTGGTTGCCGTCCGGTCCGTGCGCGGTCGGTTGAACGAGGTCTGGGCCGGCGATATCGCGCCGTTCTGCCGAACCGCGCTGAACAATCGCTACCCGCTGTCGCGTGGCAGCCGCGAGGATTCGAACCTCGGCGACTTCTCGCGCTATTTCGGGCCGCAGGGGCTGGTCGACGGCTTCGTGAATACGGAGCTCAAGCCCTACGTTGACACGTCGGTGCGGCCGTGGCGAGAAGTCGACATTGGCGGCGCGGAGCTCGGAATCTCCGAGGAGTCGCTGCGGGTGATCGAGGGCGCAGCGCGGATCAAGGAGGCCTTTTTCGCTGGCGGCGGGGAACCGAAGGTCCGGTTCGCACTCAAGCCGCTCGAGCTGGACAAATACGCCAGCCAGGTCCTGGTGGAGCTTGGCGAGCAGCGCCTGATCTACCGGCACGGTCCGACGCGGCTCGAGAACATGCAGTGGCCGCCGCCGGACGGAACGATGATGGCACGGCTCGTGTTCACACCGCTCGGCGGCTCGACGGCGGGCGTAAGCCTCAGTGCCGAAGGCCCGTGGGCACTGTTTCGCCTTCTCGACAAGGGGGACATGCGGCAGGTCTCGAACAGCGTCGACCGGTTCCGCGTGACGTTCCAGGTCGACGGCCTGACGGCGATTTTCGAGCTCAAGGCGGCAAGCGTGGCGAATCCATTCCGACTCGGGGCGATGGAGGGATTGCGATGCCTCGAGAAGCTGTAGAGGCGGCGCCGGACCCGCATACCGTCGGCTATTTCGGAAAGGTCCCCACGCGGGGGGATTTCGTTCAGCGGCGGCTGCCGAGATCGTTCGTAGGCCCGTGGGACGACTGGCTGCAGGGTGCAGTTGCCGCCAGCAAAGCACAGCTCGGCGGAGCCTGGCTCGACTGCTACCTGACCAGTCCGATCTGGCGCTTCGTCCTGTCGGCGGGAATCTGCGGCGACACGGCGGTGGCCGGCGTGCTGATGCCCAGCGTCGACTCCGTCGGCCGCTATTACCCAATGAGCATCGTGTTGCTTCAGCCCGGGTCCGATACCGCGTTTGCAATCGTCGCAAGCGCAGGGCGATGGTTCGCCGCGGCCGAAAACGCGGTTCTCGGCTGTCTCGACGACGGTTTCGATCTGGCCGCCTTCGACGACGGCCTCGCGGATCTCGCGGTTCTTGCGGACGCGCGGCACGGGAGCGATGCCGGAGTCCGTTCAATGCCGGGCGTCGGGCACGGGGTCGTCGGATTTCATATGGACGGCGGAGAGATCGACCGATGGTTCCCCGACGAGTACGGCGGCCTGCTCGACTGCATGGTGCGTGAAAGGTTCACGCGTTACAGCCTGTGGTGGACCGCCGGTTCCGAGCGGGTGCGGGCCGGCTTGCGAATCCATGACGGCTTGCCCGCGGAGTCCGACTTCGCCGCCTTCCTCGGCCCTGCCACCGCATGAGCCGCTGCGACCGCGGTGGTGACCCCGGTACGGTGACGTGCCTCAGTCCGGGTCGCTGCCCGCACCGCCTTCGATGTGAATCACGATTGCCGTGACATTGTCGCGGGCGCCGTTGTCCAGCGCCCGGTACAGCAACGCTTTGGGCGCCTCGTCGCAATCGTGGCGCATGAGGATGTCGGCAATCTCCGCCTCGGACACAGCCTTGTTCAGGCCATCGCTGCACAGCAGGAAGCGATCGCCGGGCCGCAGTTCCTGGCCGACGACGTCGATGGCGAGACTCTCGGCAGCTCCGACGGCCCGGGTGATGACGTTGCCCACCGGATGCGTGTCGGCATCCTCGCGATCGACGAGGCCGAGACTGACCAGTTCCTCGACCTTCGAGTGGTCGCGCGTCAGCTGCTGCAGGCGGCCACCGCGACCGAGATAGACGCGGCTGTCCCCGGCCCACAGGCAGCTCGCCTGCGCGCCGAACCCGAACAGCAGGGCAACGGTGCTGCCGACGACGGACGCGCCGTTCTCGGCAGCGTAGCGCTGCAGGTCACCGTTCACCGTTTGCAGCCGGTCAAGAATCGCCTCGAGGAATTCGTCGCGATCGCTCGGCAGCGTCAAGTCGTCGAAGGACTCGACGATCATGCGGCTGGCGACGTCCCCCGCCCGGTGTCCGCCCATCCCGTCCGCGACCAGCCACAGGCCGATCTCCGGCCGGTCCAGATAGGCGTCCTCGTTCACGGTTCGCACGGTGCCGACATGCGTGGCCGCCGCAGACTGCCATTTCAGTGCCCCGGGCTCTGCGCCCATCGATCGCCATCCCTTCCGGCAGCTTCTTGACCCGGTCCGCCGGCCCGGCCCGTGCCGCGTCCCGCAGGGAACGCCGCTGTGCCATATACGACTGCCGCGCTATTGCCCTGCCGCGCGGCCGCGCCGCGCTTGCGTTCCGGTCGGCCGTGCGCCCGATTATAGCCCCGCCCCCGGCCAATCGGAAAGACGCGATTGGCAGGAAACGCGCGACGACATGCTGCGGACGGGAGAAGGGCGGAGCATGGGGTGCGAAAATACGGGTCGCCGGAAAGCCTATACCGCACCGCCGGCAGCGCACCGATATCTTCGATCCTTGGGGATCACGCCGCCCGCCCGGTGCGGCCCAGCGCCTGGCGCTGGCGGTGGCCCGGCGCCCGCGTCTCGAACAGCGGTTCCTGCGGCGCGCTCAGCGCCAGATCGAGGGCGGCGGCGTTGCGCTGGCGCTGGAACCCGCCGGAGAGCACAGCGCGGCACTGCTCCGCACTCACCGGCGCGCCGACGAAATACCGCGTGCCGGCGGTAAAGCGGCCCTTGTTGCCGGCCCACCACGCCTCGATCTTCTCCGGGTCGGGCCACGGCAAATCCTCGTCCGGATCGAGCGCCACGTCCTCGTCCTCGGGCTTCTCCGTCGGCCCGGCCTCGAAGCCGTCCGGCGCCTCGCCCTCGAGGTCGTCGTAAGCGATGTCGACGCCGGTGATCATGGCGAAGGCCTCGCCGGCGACGCGCGCCGCCTCGGGCTCTGACATCTGCTTGATCAGCCACGGCGCATAGTGCGGGTCGCCGTGCGCGCCGGTGGCCTGGATGACCGCGCGCAGCCATTTCGGGTCGGCGACCAGGCCCTTCATCCAGGCGCCGGCGGCGGCGCGGTCGAGCACCCGCGGCACCAGCTGCAGGGCGCGGCCGGCGAATGGCGAGCCGGAGATCACCGCAAGCCGCAGCCGCTCCAGCGCCTTGCCCCGCTCGCCGAGCAGCACCGCCGACCAGGCGGCCCAGAAGGCGCAGGCGGGGTCCGCCTCGACATCGCCGGCGAGCCGCTCCTTGAGCGCCGGCAAAAGGTCGGCGCGGCCGAGCTCGCCCGCCGCGCGCAGGGCGCGGGCGCGCAAGGCCGCATCGTCGTCGTCGAGCGCCGCCGCCAGCATCTCGCCCGGGTCGGCCCGGTGCAGCGCGCAGGCGGCGATGCCGAGCCGGCGCACGAAGGGCGTGCCGCCGTTGAGGAACATCTTGCCGGTGCCGCGCAGCGTCTGCGGCGTCACCCAGCCGAGCGCCGAGACGAAGCCGCGCGTCGTCTCCGGCACCGCCTCGGCGACCGCCAGCACCCGCTCCAAGCGCTTGATATTCTTCGATTCCAGCGCCAGCACCGCGGCCGCGAACACCTCGCCCGGCTCGTTGTGGGCAAGCTGCTCTGCGCACAGCTCCCAGCCCGCATCGCCGGCGACCCGCAGCCCGTCGAGATGCGCTTCGAGGCGGTCGTCATGCCGCAC
>JBFIFO010000118.1:0-12881 GCA_041602815.1 Alphaproteobacteria bacterium
ATTTTGCTAATATAGTCAAGTAAATTATTGAAGCAAAATAATTTCCGAGTATTTTACTAATATATTCGTGTAGTTAATGGGGCGGCTCCAACTGGGCCGGTTGGTGCAGGAGAGCAAAATGATGAGATTCATCGGATTTTTAGCGCCGCGGCGGCACATCACCGTCACCGCACTCTTGGGCACCGTCGCCTATCTCGCAGCCGGCAGTTCAGTCTTCCCGGCAGAGAGTCCGGATGCCGTTCCACCACTCCTCGGCGACGAAGGGCTGGCCGGGTATCAGGAATACCTGGCGGCCGCCAATCATCGCGCCTTTGCCATTGCGCCCGGTGGTGCCTGGGCCTGGGTGTCCGGAATGCCCGATCCCGATGTCGCTGAGGCGGAGGCGATTCGCGCCTGTGCCGGTTATACCGAGCAGCGTTGCTTGGTGTATGCCGTCGATGACCAGATGGTCCTGGATGCCAGCGCCTGGTCGGCCGTATGGAGCCCTTATTTCGACTCCGGGGCCGCCGCGGCGCGCCCCGTCGGCACCCGGCGGTCGATGCGGTTCCCCGACCTCGTGGTGACCGATCCGGCGGGCGCGCCGACGAAATTGTCCGATCTGCGCGGGCACATCGTGTTCCTGCATTTCTGGGGCAGTTGGTGCCCGCCTTGCCAGGTGGAGTTCCCGGAACTGCAACAGCTTTACGACTCGCTCAAGGCGGACCGGCGAATCGCCTTCGTTCTGGTCCAGTCGCGTGAAGATATTGCACGTTCGCGGCAGTGGGCGGACCGTCGCGGCATTACCATCCCGCTGTTCGACTCCGGCGCCAGGGGACCCTCGGACGACGAATTCAGGATCGCCGACGGCAGCAGCATAGAGGATCGGATCTTTGCGCCGCTCTTTCCGGCAACGTATGTTCTGGATCGACATGGGGTCATCATGTTCTCGCATTTCGGCCCCCTGGCGCACTGGCCCGAATACGCGTTGTTTTTGCGTCACGCTGCCGAGAATATGCCGCGCTAGGTGCCGGGCCGGATCTCCTAAATTGTCGCCGCCGGAAGCGTTGCGGCTGAACCGGAATCGGGCTTCAAACGCATGGCGGCCATGCGGATTTTTCGAGGGACGCCGGCTGCGTTGCACGTATACAGTTCGGTAAGTTGGATCGGCCCGGGACTGTCGCCATGAAAGCTGCCGTGTGTCGTGAATTCGGTAAACCGCTGGTCATCGAGGAGGTCAATCTGGCGTCTCCTGGCGCGGGAGAGATCAGGGTCAAACTGGCTGCATGCGCCTTATGCTACAGCGATATCCATTACGCGGAAGGCGCCTGGGGCGGCCAACTCCCCGCGATATACGGGCATGAGGCCGCCGGCGTAGTCGAAGAGGTCGGAGAAGGCGTCAACGCCTTCCTGCCGGGCGATCACGTGGTGGTCACGCTCATCCGTTCCTGTGGCCACTGCTATTATTGCCACCGCGGCACACCGGTGGCCTGTGCGACAACCTTCCCGCTCGACAAAAAGAGTCCGCTCACAACCGCCGACGGCGCCCCCATCACGCACGGTCTGCGCACCGGCGGCTTTGCAGAGTTCGTCGTGGTCCAGGAATCGCAAGCGGTCGTCATCCCGCGCGACATTCCGCTGGACAATGCATCACTGCTTGCCTGCGGCGTGATCACGGGATTCGGGGCCGTCGTCAACACCGCCGCGGTGGAGCCCGGCAGCAGCGTTGCCGTCATCGGGGTCGGCGGCGTTGGCCTGAACAGCATTCAGGGCGCGGTCTTCCAGGGTGCGGAGCCGATCATTGCGGTCGACGTCTCGGAATCGAAGCTCAGGGCGGCCCGCAAGTTCGGTGCGACCACGGGCGTCAATGCCAGCAAGCAGGACGTGGCGGCAGCGGTTCGATCGGCGACCGCCGGACGCGGCGCCGATTACGTCTTCATCACGGTCGGACAGAAATCTGCGATCGACCAGGCACTCAGTGCGGTCGCGCCGGCCGGGGCGGTGGTCGTGGTCGGCATGCCTGCCACCGGGGTGATGGCCGAAATCGACCCCGGCACGATTGCCGATCTGAACCAGCGCGTACTTGGCAGCAAGATGGGCACCTCGCGGATCCAGACCGACATCCCGATGCTCATCGACCTGTATCGCGCCGGCGGTCTGAAACTCGATGAGCTGATTTCCGGTCGCTATCCGCTGTCCGACATCAACAAGGCGATCGCCTCCGTCAAGCGCGGAGAGGCGCTGCGCAACGTGATCGTGTTCTGACAGCAGGTGCTCTACGAATACCGCCGTGCCCGCAGGGCCTGTATTGGCGCCGGCACGGAAGCCGCTTACAAGACGAACTCTTTATGCCAATCTCTGCGGCGCGGCCGATCGATGCGCAGAAAGGTGCCGCGCCATCATGCCGGGGCCCGATCCGGTGAATCCCGGCAGCGCGGAACGACGCCCTTGTAATGGCGGTCTGGGGGTTGCGGGGACATAAGGTGCTTGGACCATGACGCGAAGATCAACAACAGGCAAAGATTCCGCAAAACGCATGATTCAAAGCAAGCGACGGGTACCGCCCGGCGCTTCGCCAGGTACTCTCGTGGCCGACCCGACGGCGTCCCAGCCGACGGTCCGTCTGATCGCCTATGGCGCCGATGATTTTGAGGAGATCGAAATCGGTGACGTCGAGGAACTGGAACCGTTGATCGGCAAGCACGCTGTCACCTGGATCAACGTCGTCGGCCTCGGGGATCTCGATCTGATCCGTCGCTTGGGCGATATGTTCGATCTGCACGGGCTGGCACTGGAAGACGTCGTGAATCTTCATCAGCGTCCGAAGGTGGAGGATTACGCGGAACATGCGTTCATCGTAACCCGCATGATGGAAGACGGGCCATCGCCAGCGACCGAACAGGTGTCGATGTTTCTCGGCGGACGCTTCCTGCTGACTTTCCAGGAGCGGCCGGGCGATTGCTTCGAGCCGGTCCGCGCGCGCCTACGCTCCGGCCGTGGAAAGATACGCGATCGCAAGGCGGACTACCTCGCCTATGCTCTCCTCGACGCCGTGATCGACGGCTATTTCCCGGTCCTTGAGACATTGGGCGAGCGGCTGGAGGTCTTGGAGGACAGAGTCATAGCCCGGCCCGCCGACATGGAGGCGGGCGAAATCCATGAGATCAAGCGCGAACTTCTGCTGCTGCGGCGCGCGGTCTGGCCGCAGAGGGAAATGGTGAATGCACTGACCCGCGACACGTACCCGTACGTCACCGACCAGACTCGACTCTATCTTAGGGACTGCTACGACCACACGATCCAGCTCATGGACATCATCGAAACATATCGCGAGATCGCGACGGGACTCGTCGACGTCTATCTCTCCAGCGTCAGCACGCGGCTGAACGAGATCATGAAAGTGCTGACGATCATAGCCACCATCTTTATACCTCTCGGTTTCATTGTCGGAATCTACGGTATGAATTTCGACCGCAGCGCCTCGCCATGGAATATGCCGGAGCTCGAGTGGTACTGGGGCTATCCGGTGGTCATGGGGCTGATGGCCGCGCTGGCGCTCGGAATGCTTTATTATTTCTTCCGGAAGGGGTGGTTATTGGGCGGTGGCGGAAAGGAGCGGCGCCGTTAGCCCACCCGCCAGTTTCCTCGTGACGCAGCTCGCAGATGTTCTCAAACTACGCGTGGCAACACATGAAATACGGATTTATCGGGCTGGGCAATCTGGGCGCCCACTTGGCGGGAAGCCTCGTTCGTGAAGGTTTCGCGGTGAAGGTCCATGATCTCGACCGCAAGGCGGCGACGCCTCTGGTGGCAGCTGGCGCCCGCTGGGCCGATTCGCCGCGGGCGGTGGCGGATGGCTGCGACGGTCTGATCACCTGCCTGCCTTCGCCGCAGGCGACCCGCAGCGTCATGACAGGCGGCGACGGCGCGCTCGACGCCATTCCCGCGGGCGCCGCCTGGATCGAGATGAGCACCAGCGATGCCCACGAGATAAGAAAGATCTCCGAAACAGCGGCGGCGCGGGGCGTGGCGACACTCGAGGCGCCGGTGACGGGCGGCGTGCACCGGGCGGCTGCGGGCCGAATCACCGTTCTGGTCGGCGGTGACGCCGCCGCCTATCGCACCCACCTGCCGGCGTTCCGGGCGATGGGCGGCGAGGTCATTCATATGGGACCGCTGGGGTCCGCCTCGATCGTCAAGGTCATCACCAACATGCTCGCATTCATCCATCTCGTCGCCGCGGGCGAGGCGCTGATGTTGGCCAAGCGCGGTGGACTTGATATGCGAAAATCCTTCGAGGCAATCCGTGCCAGCTCGGGAAACAGCTTCGTGCACGAGACGGAGAGCCAGGTGATCCTGAACGGAAGCTATAATATCGGCTTCACCATGGACCTTGCCTGCAAGGACGCCGGCTTCGCCATGGCAATGGGCCGCGAGTTTGGCGTGCCGTTGAAGCTCGCCGGGCTGGTCGAGCAGCTATTCGTCGAGGCGCGCGAGCGTTACGGTGGCACGGCTTGGTCGCCGATGGTCGTCAAGCTGCTCGAGGATGCGCTGGGCGAGCCGTTGCGCGCGGAAGGCTTCCCGGCCGAACTGACGGAAGAGAACGTCTGACGCGCTACCAGCAGCTGAACAAAAGGGAAAAAGCGGTGGACCGCTGCCGCCGGGGGCGGCATAGTGCCGCTGCGTCAGGCACGGGATGTCACCGGTAAGGACCGCGCAACTGCGGCAATCAGCGAGACGAGAATAATGACCGACCGGATCAAGAAGGGCGGCCTGCAGATCGCCGCCGTGCTCCACGATTTCGTCGCTGAAAAGGCAGCTCCGGGCACCGGGATCGACCCGGACGTGTTCTGGGCCGCGTTCGAGTCCATCCTCGATGATCTGGCGCCGCGGAACGCGGCGCTGCTCGACCAGCGCGTAGCGCTGCACATGCAGATCGACGACTGGCACCGGTCCCGCAAGGGCCAGCCTCTGGACATCGCCGCCTACAAGGCATTCCTTCAGGAGATCGGCTACCTGCTGCCGGAGGGCGGGAAATTCACCATCGGCACCGAGAATGTCGATGCCGAAATCGCAGAGATCGCGGGTCCGCAGCTCGTCGTGCCGGTCAACAACGCGCGCTACGCGCTGAACGCCTCGAACGCCCGCTGGGGCAGCTTGTACGACGCGCTCTACGGCACCGACGTCATTCCGGAAGCGGGCGGGCGCGAAAAGGGCTCCGGCTACAATCCGGCCCGCGGCAAGGCGGTCATGGACTATGCCGGCGAGGTGCTGGACCAGGCGGTCCCGCTTGCGGCCGGAAGCCACAAGACCGCCACCGCCTATCGCGTTGCCAGCGGCGCGCTCGTCGTCTCGCTGGCCGACGGCAGTGAAACCGGCCTCGCCGAGGCCGACAAGTTCGTCGGCCATAGTGGCGCGACGAACGCGCCCGACTCGGTTCTGCTGCGCAACAACGGTCTACATATCGAGCTGCAGATCGACCGCGATCATCTGATCGGCAAGGACCATCCCGCCGGCGTCAGGGACGTCGTCCTGGAGGCCGCCATGACGACGATCCAGGACTTCGAGGATTCGGTCGCGGCGGTCGATGCCGAGGACAAGGTGCTGGTCTACCGCAACTGGCTCGGCCTTATGAAGGGCGATCTCGAGACGACCTTCGAGAAGGACGGTACGCGCATGACGCGCCGCCTCAACCCGGACCGCGAATTCACCGCGCCGGACGGCTCGACGCTGACGTTGCACGGCCGCAGCCTGCTGCTGGTCCGCCATGCGGCCAAGCTGATGACCAGCGATGCGGTGCTCGACCGGGACGGCAACGAGGTGCCGGAAGGTGTGCTCGACGCCATGGTCGCGACGCTGATTGCACTGCACGACCTCAAGGGGCTCGGCACTGTCCGCAACAGCCGCACGGGCAGCATATACGTGGTGAAGCCGAAGATGCACGGGCCCGAGGAAGTGGCGTTTACCTGCGAGCTGTTTGGCCGGGTCGAGGAGGTGCTGGGGCTGCCGCGCAACACGCTCAAGGTCGGAATCATGGACGAGGAGCGGCGCACCACGGTGAACCTAAAAGAATGCATCCGCGCGGCGAAGGACCGTATCGTCTTCATCAACACCGGCTTCCTCGATCGTACCGGCGACGAGATCTACACCAGCATGGAAGCGGGCCCGTTCCTGCCCAAGGAGGAGATCAAGACGCAGCCCTGGATCAGGGCGTATGAGGACTGGAACGTCGATATCGGCCTCGAATGCGGCCTGCCGGGGCGCGCCCAGATCGGCAAGGGCATGTGGGCCAAGCCCGACGAGATGCGCGAGATGATGGAGACCAAGGGCGCACATCCGATGGCCGGCGCCAACACCGCTTGGGTGCCGTCGCCGACTGCTGCGACCCTGCACGCAATCCATTACCACCGGGTCAACGTCGCGGAGCGCCAGAAGAAGCTGGCTTCGCGCCCGCGCGCCGACCTCGACGCGATCCTGACCATCCCGCTGCTCGGCGGCCGAAACCTCTCGCCCAGGGAGATCCAGCAGGAACTCGACAACAACGCGCAGGGCATCCTCGGTTACGTCATCCGCTGGGTGGAGCAGGGGATCGGCTGCTCGAAGGTACCCGACATCAACGACGTCGGACTGATGGAGGACCGGGCGACGCTGCGCATCTCCAGCATGCACATCACCAACTGGCTGCATCACGGTGTCTGTTCGAAAGAGCAGGTGATGGAGACCCTCAAGCGCATGGCGGTCGTCGTCGATCGCCAGAATGCCGGCGACCCCGTCTACCGGAACATGGCCCCGAAGTTCGACGAAAGCATCGGCTTCCAGGCGGCGTGCGACCTCGTCTTCAAGGGCCGCGATCAGCCCGGCGGGTATACCGAGCCGATCCTGCACGCCCGGCGCCGCGAGGCAAAGGCCAAGTACGCCCGCTGAGTGCCGGTCGGAGGTTCTCCACGCCGCGGGTCAGCCCGCGGCTGCCACCGGATGGGTCACCTGCCGGGCGCGCCCGGGCTGCACCCGTTCGATGCGGTTGAGCGCGACCTCGAGTATTCTTCCGAGTAACTCGCTGTACGCCATGCCCGCGAATTCGGCCATCAGGTTCAGCTTGCCATCCCAGCACCAGCCCGGATTGGGATTGGCCTCGAGCAGCTTGATGATGCCGTTCGCATCGGCGCGGAAATCGAAACGCGCGTAATCCCGGCACCCGAGAACGTCGAACAGCCGACTCGCCTGCACGACCATCTCGCGCTGGCGGTCCGCATCGAGGCCCGTTTCGATGTAGCGGATTTCGGTCCAGTAGGGCGAATCCGGATGCCATTTCGACTCGTAGCCGAGAATCCGCGGGAGGCCCGGCGTAAGGTGGCTGTAGTCGACCTCGAGGATGGGAAGCGCCTCGAGCCCTGTCGCAGGATTGCCGAGCAGCGCGACGCTGTACTCGGCCCCGGTCAAGTATTCCTGCACGAGAACGGCCCGGCCGGGCAGGGTCTCGTTGAGATCGGCAAGGTAGGCGAGCAGCGCCTCGGCGTCGCGGACCACGGCATCCTGGGTGATGCCGATCGAGCTGTCGCCATGGGCCGGTTTCAGCAGTGCCGGAAAGACCGATGGCAGAGTCGCCAGGCGATCACCAGCACGCACATATGTCTCGAGCGGGACGGGGACATCGAGCGACTGCGCCATCGCGCGAACCAGCGCCTTGTCGTAGCAGATGCCGAGGCACGCCGGACCAGCACCGGTATACGGCAGGTTCACCATTTCGAGCAGTGCCGGAACGTGCAGCTCCTTGAAGGCATCGTTTCCAAAGCCCTCATCGCACAAGTTGAGCACGAGGTCGGCGCTGCCGTCCCGCAGATCTTCGATCAGCGTGGCATGACTGTCGATATAGCGGAACGTGTATCCGGGAAGTTCAGCCAGCGCCGTCTTGAGGCGGTTGATGGTCTCGAAATCCTCGGGGTTGAACTTGCCGCCCGCCTTGACCGTATCGGGCAGCGAGGAGTCGCCCATCACAACCCAGATATCGCGCGGACCGCCGTCCTTCGACGGCGCCTGCGCCTGCAGCGGCGGCGCCTCACAGGTCAGGAACAGCCGGTGCGCCATCATGCCGAGATCCTGGCCGCGGGTCGAGGTTCCGGTGATCGTCTGGTGGAACGTGATGTTCTTGAACCCGGCAGCCGTCAGCAGACGCTCGATCGCGTCGCGTGAATACAGCCGCTCCGCATAGAGCTGGTCGGCGATGACACCGCGTTCGGCATGGGTGACCACCTCGCGGCTGACCAGCCGGTCGCCGTCGGACGACAGGCTGCGCTCGCGGCAGACGAACTGGTTCTGGTCGATCCATTCCCACGAGCGCGGCTCGAAATTCTCGCGCATCCAGCTGCCGTCGGCGATGTCGATGCTGAAAATTCCGCCAGGCTTCAGTGCGCCCTTTACGGCCAGAAGCACGGCCAGGTCGTCTTCGTCACGCTCGAAATATCCGAACGAATTCCCCATCATGCACACAAGGTCGAGGCTGGCCTTGGGCACCCGGAAATTGCGCGCATCGCCTTCCTTGAACGCGACGGCGAGTCCTTCCTTCTTCGCCCGGCGGCGCGCCAGACGTATCAGATAACCGGATCGGTCGATGCCAGTGACACGCTTGTATCCGCGCCGCGCAAGCTCGAGGCTGTGTCGGCCCTGACCGCAGCACAGGTCGAGGATCGCCGCGTCCTTCTCGACGGGGGCTGCTGCGAGCAGCGTGTCGACCTCCTGGCGGGTTGCCTCGGCATTCTCCACGACGTCACCATCGGTCTTCAGATAAAGCGAGGTAAAAAGCTCCCGCCACCATTCGGCCGGCAGGTGGGCTTCGAGATCGGCGAGCGGGCCCAATGTCGGGCGTGACCTGGGTTTTCCGGAGCTGATTGTCTTGGCAGCCATGATCCGATCGATGCTCCCGTCAAATGCGTCAACTCCCGCAGAATCCCGCCAGCCGGCAAAGCTGGGTAGTGACGGGTTCCCGGGAGAGTCGTTACATGCCGCTGATCGCGGATATAATCAAGACACATTGCAAAATCCGCGGACCGCTGCGGCCGCACGGCGCCTCCGGGGAGTGCCGGCTTTCTATCTTGTTGCCCTGTGCTACGATATTTGCCTGAACGCAGGGACGAAGCGGATGGATACGCTCAAGTGGAATGACTCGTACAGCGTCGGGGACCGTCATCTCGACGAACAGCACAAGGGTCTGATCCAGCTCATCAACAAGCTCGGCGGCGGCGCACCGGTGCCGGTCGTGCTCGACGAGTTGCAGAGTTATGTCGACGAGCATTTCCGCGACGAGGAACGGATGATGAAGGAGGCAGGCTATCCGGAGCTTGCGGCACACAAGCTGCAGCACGCCGCTTTCGAGGAATGGCTGGAGGCGTCCCGGCAAGCGTGTCGCTCGGGCGAGGTCGTCGGACTCCTGCGCGACAGCATCAGCAGCTATCTGAAGACCTGGCTGGTCAACCACATTCTGGTCTCGGACAAGGCCTATTCGAGTTATCTGAAGTGACAGGATCCACCGGGCCGTGGCGGCGGGACTCGACAGTGGGACGCCGACGGGCCCGCTCCCGTCGTATTTGTATTTGACCGGTTCGCCGATTGGTGCCCTTCTACCGGCAGACGGGAGGAGAGGGATGAACGATCCGAGCGACCCTGCACGCCGCGGCCGGATGGGTCGCAGACGCGCAGACGGCCGCGCGTCGCGTCGCCGGCATTCCGGCGGACGGAGCGGTTCCGGTGCAGCCAATCCCGTCCCGCAATTGTCGTGGAAACAGCCGCGCAATCCATACCGCCCGGTCGAGGCCCTTTCGGCGGATGCGGTCGAGGAGATTCACGAGGCGTCGCTTTCGATTCTCGAGGAAATCGGGCTCGATATCCTGAGCAAGGAGGCCCGGTCGATCCTGCGGGCCGCCGGCGCCGATGTCGAAGCTGGCAGCGACCGGGTCCGGTTCGAGCGCGGCCTGGTCGAAAGCGTGCTGGGCCGTGCGCCGGAGCAGTTCACCCTGCATGCCCGCAACCCGGACCGGTCGCTGACGATCGGGGGCGACTGGGCGGCCTTCTGTGCGGTCGCCAGCGCGCCCAATGCGGCCGACATGGACCGCGGCCGGCGTCCCGGAAACAGGACTGATTTCCGGAATTTCGTGAAGCTTATCCAGACGCTCAACATCATCCACCTGAGTGGCGGCTACACCGTCGAGCCGCTCGATATCCATCCTTCGATCCGCCACCTCGAATGCCTTTCGGATTTCGTGACGATGACCGACAAGGTATTCCATGCCTACTCGCTGGGGCGCGAGCGCATCCGCGACGGCATCGAGATCGCACGCATCGCCCGCGGCATCGACGATGCGACGCTGGATCGCGAGCCCAGCCTGCTGACGATCGTAAACACCAATTCGCCGCTGAAGCTCGACGATCCGATGTGCAACGGCATTATCGAGATGGCCCGGCGCAACCAGGTTGTGGTGCTCACGCCGTTCACGCTGGCCGGGGCGATGGCGCCGGTGACGCTGGCCGGCGCGCTGGCGCAGCAGAATGCGGAGGCGCTGGCCGGGCTGGTGCTGAGCCAGTCGGCGCGCCCGGGCGCCCCCTTCGTTTACGGCGGGTTTACCTCGAACGTCGACATGAAGTCCGGCGCACCGGCCTTCGGCACGCCGGAATACATGAAGGCGGCCCTGGCCGGCGGCCAGCTTGCTCGCCGATATCGCCTGCCCTACCGCTCGTCCAACGTGTGTGCGGCCAATTCGGTCGATGCCCAGGCGGCATACGAATCCGTGTTTTCGCTGTGGGGCGCGATCATGGGCGGGGTGAACGTCGTCAAGCACGGGGCCGGCTGGATGGAAGGGGGCCTGCAGGCCTCGTTCGAGAAGATGATTCTCGATGCCGACCTGCTGCAGATGGTCGCGTCGTTCCTCGAGCCCATCGCGGTGGACGCTTCGACGCTGGCACTCGACGCGATCCGCGAGGTCGGTCCGGGCGGGCATTTCTTCGGCGCGGCGCATACGATGGCGCGCTATACCGATGCCTTCTACAGCCCGATCCTGTCCGACTGGCGCAACTACGAGAGCTGGCAAGAGGCCGGCAGCCCCGATGCCGCCGGCAAGGCCAACCGGGTCTGGAAAGCGCTGCTGGCGGATTACGAGGCGCCGCCGCTCGACCCCGCGATCCGGGACGCACTGGCGGCGTTCGTCGCTCGCCGCAAGGAGGAGGGGGGCGCGCCGACTGACTTCTGAATCCTCGCGACGGTTGTTGCCCGGCAGATCAGTCGGGAGTACCTTGCCGGCAATACCGGATCGGATCCGGTCAAACCGCACCATGCGGAAAATACGGAACAAGATATTCAGGGAGTATCCATGAACATCATGCGCAGATTGCGCCTTCATGGCGCGCTGGCGGGCACCGTCGCTGCGATCGTGCTCGCCACCACTTCAGGGGCCGCCCTGGCGGAAACCGTCCTTCGGGTCGGCAACATGGGCGAACCGGCCTCGCTCGACCCGCATCACGTTTCGGGCACGTGGGAGAACCGCATCGTCGGCGACATGTTCCTCGGCCTGACCACCGAGGGACCCGACGGCAAGACGGTCCCGGGTGCGGCGGAAAGCTGGACGGTCAGCAGCGACGGGCTGGTCTATACGTTCAAGATCCGCGACCATGTCTGGTCGGACGGCACGCCCGTCACCGCCCATGACTTCGTGTACGCCCTGCGCCGCATCCTGCTGCCCGAGACGGCGGCGGAATATGCGTCGCTGCTGTACACCATCCAGGGGGCCGAGGCGATCAATACCGGCAAGGCCGCGCCGGAGACACTCGGCGTGCGGGCCATCGACGACCGGACGCTGCAAATCACCCTTTCAGGGCCGGCACCTTACTTTACCGGGCAGTTGACCCACTACACGGCATATCCGGTGCCCAGGCATGTGGTGGAAAGGCACGGCAAGGAGTGGATCAAGAAGGAGAACATCGTCTCCAACGGCGCCTACGTGCTGGGCGAGTGGGTGCCGAACTCGCACATCAAGCTGGTCAAGAACCCGAAATTCTACGATGCCGCCAGTGTCTCGATCGATACCGTGATCCTGTATCCGCAGGAGGATCGGACCGCCGTCCAGCGGCGCTTCCGGGCCGGCGAGATCGATATCGCCACGGACTTCGCGTCGGACCAGATCGACTGGCTGAAGGCCAACCTTCCGAACGAAACGCGCATCGCGCCGTATCTCGGCATCTACTATTACCCGATCAACACCCGCAAGGCGCCGTTCAGCGACAGGCGGGTGCGGCAGGCGCTGTCGATGGCGGTCGACAGGGAAACAATCGTAGACAAGGTAATGAAGACCGGGGAGATTGCTGCCTATAGTTTTGTTCCGCCCGGCACTCTCAACTATGGGGAGCCATCCTACGCGTCGTTCAAGGGCATGAGCCACGACGCGCGTGTGGCCAAGGCGAAGGAACTGCTACGCGAGGCGGGATTCGGCCCGGACAAGCCGCTCAAGTTCCAGCTCCGCTACAACACCTCCGAGAACCACAAGCGGATCGCGGTGGCGGTCGCCGCCATGTGGAAAAAGCTCGGCATCGATGTCGAGCTCTACAACAGCGAGGTCAAGGTCCACTACGCCGACCTCAAGCAGGGCCTGTTCGACGTTGCCCGGGCCGGCTGGATCGCAGACTACAACGACCCGCAGAATTTCCTCTATCTGCTGGAGACGCGGACGGGCGCCAACAACTACGGCGGATATTCCGTGAAGGCGTTCGACGACCTGATGGACCAGGCGTCGCGCACCGCCGACCTCGAGGCGCGGGCCGAGCTGCTGGCGAAGGCCGAGGCAATCGCCATGGAGGACCAGCCGGTCATTCCGATCTACTACTACGTTTCCAAGAACCTCGTGGCCCGGCACGTCAAGGGCTGG
>JBFIFO010000119.1:0-12667 GCA_041602815.1 Alphaproteobacteria bacterium
CACTCTGTCGGACAGGGTACCCGCGGGATAGGCGGTGAGCAGATAACCGATGTTCATGGCAACCAGCACCAGCGGGACGAACGATGCAGCCAGCGCTGAGCCGCCACCGCGAAGGATGAGAAACGCCTCGCTGAACCGTGGCAACATGAGGAATCCCGCTACCGCGACAGTCGCCCAGAACGGCCGGCCTAGACCGCGCAGGGCCGCCCGCCGAAACGGGTTGCGTGATGCCGCGTCGCGCCCGGGCAGCGGCGCCTCGCGCACGAACAGCGCCAGCACCAGCACCGCCGCAAGGGCGGGGATGACGGCCAGCCAGAACACGGCCCGCATGTCGTCGAGCAGGACGACCATGAGAACGACGGCAAGCAGCGGGCCGGCCAGCGCGCCGACGGTGTCGAGGCCCTGCCGCAGCCCGTACGCGGCACCGCGGAGATCTGCCGGCGTCAGGTCGGCCACCAGCGCGTCGCGCGGCGCGCCGCGAATGCCCTTGCCGATGCGGTCGGCGAACCGCGCGAAGAAGACCCACCCGGCACTACCGGCCAGCGGGAAGACCGGCTTGGTCAGCGCCGCGAGGCTGTAACCCGCCAGAGCGAGCAGCTTGCGCCGTCCGAGCCGGTCGCTCAGCGCCCCGGAAAACGCCTTGGTCACCGACGCGGCCGCTTCGGCGGCGCCCTCGATGATCCCGACGGCGAGCACGCCGACGCCGATTTCCGCCACGAGGAAGACGGGCAGCAGGCTGTGGATCATCTCGGAACTGACATCCATCAGCAGGCTGACGACGCCGAGGGCCCAGACGCCGCCGGGGATGCGCCGCAGGCTGCTGATCTTCACAGGCACGCCGAAGCTGTCGGCCATGGTATCCCGTCGTCGGCTTGGTTGCCCGGGCGCAGCCATATCACGGTGCGGCTGCGGCCGTCACGCGTCGGCTTCGCCGTATCGGCACGGAACGGATCGATGCACCGGGCCGGTGCTTCAAGTTGTAGAGCACTGGGCAATCGATGGTCCCGCCATGCTAACATCGGCGTCATGGGCCTCCTCGAGTCGATCATCCGCGTGGTGTCCGACCATCGCGAACTCGCGTATGCGATGGTCTTTCTTTTCGCATTCCTCGAATCGCTGCCGCTGCTCGGTTTGTTCGTGCCGGGTGCCACGCTCATCGTTGCCGCCTCAATCCTGGTGCCGTCCGGCGCGTTGTCGCTGACGCCGCTACTCGTCACCGCTGTCTTGGCGTCGATCCTGGGCGACGCGGCCTCCTTTGCCGTCGGACGGCACTATGGAGGGGATCTGCTGTCGTTCGGACCATTGGAACGACGGTCCGAGCTGGTGGACCGGGCGCGGCGCTTTCTCGACCGGCACGGCGGCAAAGGCATCCTGTTCGGGCGCTTCATACCACCGCTCCGCGGCATCGTTCCCGCGATCGCGGGCATCAGCGGCATCGCCTGGGGAAGGTTTCTGCTCGCCACGACGATCGCCGCCTTTGTTTGGGCACCGTCCCACGTCATTCCCGGCGCGCTGATCGGAGCGAGTCTGCAGCTGGCCGGAGAGGTTACGGCGCGCCTGGCGGCGTTCATTCTGCTGCTCTTACTCCTCGCGTATCTGATAATCATCGCGGTGCGAGTCGTGGTGCAGTGGGGGATCCCGGCCGCCGCGGCCGCGCTGCGGCGGGCGTTGCTGTGGGCGCGCGCGCACGACAATCTCGTCGGCCGCGAGATCCTGTCTCTGCTCGACCCAACGCACCGGGAAGCCAAGGCGCTGGCCATTCTTTTTGTGCTTCTGATCCTCGGCGGTTGGAGCTTCTTCGCCATCCTGGAAGACGTCGCCACAGGCGATCCTTTGGTCCGCGCCGACGCATCGATCTTCCATGCGCTGCAGGCGCTGCGATCGCCATGGGGCGACGCCATCATGGTGGCCATCACGGAACTGGGCGACGCCAAGGTCACGGTGCCGGTTGCAGCTGCGGCGATCGGCTGGCTCGTGTGGCGACGGGGCTGGATCGACGCCGCTTATTTTGCGGCGGCACTCGTGTTCGCGCAGGCCTTCGCTGCCGGCGTGAAAGTCGCGCTCCACACGCCGCGCCCGATTCCGGAGCTGTACAGTGGGTGGAGCGCGTTTTCCTTCCCGAGCGGCCATGCCACCATAAATGCCGTCATGTACGGGTTTCTGGGAGTTATGATCGCCCGGCAGGCAGGCCCCGTCCTGCGGCCTGCCATCGCCGGCGGGCTTGCCCTGCTGATCGGGCTGATCGCACTGTCGCGCCTGTATCTGGGCGCACACTGGTTTTCCGACGTCGCGGGCGGACTTGGCTTCGGTGCCGCCTGGGTCGGTATACTGGGCATCGCCTATCTCCGGCATCGCCCGGAGGGTCCGCAGACCAGCGGCCTGTTGCCGGTGGTCCTGGTGAGCCTGACGATCGCCGGCCTCGTCAACATCGCAGGTTCCCACGCTCACGATTTGGCTCGATACCAACCCAGACAGGAGACGGTCACCATGACCGCAGAAGCGTGGCGCTCCCATGGGTGGGAAACCCTGCCGTCCTACCGCGTCGATCTTGTCGGCGAATTGGAGGAACCGTTCGTCCTGCAGCTGGTCGGCGCGCCCGACGATCTCGCCGACACGCTGCGCGCCGCCGGCTGGCGACAACCGGCCGCATGGGATGCGGTCGGCACCATGGCCTGGCTGGCCGCGGGCGGCATTGCCGCGCTGCCGGTGCTACCGAAACTTCACGACGGAAGGCCCCCGGTGCTCATGCTGGAACTGCCCGCCCCGACCGATCGCAAGCGGTTCGTCCTGCGGCTCTGGGATTCGCACATTCGCATCGGGGGAAACAGCGAATCGCAGCCCTTGTGGCTCGGCACCGTGACGCGCGAGGATCTTCACCGACCGCTGGGCCTCGTAAGCGTCACGGTTACCGAAACGGATGCGAACAGCCCACGGGATCTCGTGGCCGACACGATTCCGGCGCTGCGCCGCAGTCGGACCGACAGCGCGGCCGGCGACGTGAACTGGGACGGTGCGGTGCTCCTGGTCCTGCTGGAGTTGCGCTCGCGGGCCAACCGCTAGTCCTTCGAGTCGGACGCCGCGGTGCAGCGCCCGCGCGCGATGGTGCCTCGCGCCTTAGCCAAATTGCGTATTTTTCTTACCAAAACAGGTCATGTGCGGTACTTAGTTTACAATATATTCAATTTTCTTTAATCTTTCGTGCGAATCGGGAGGATACGCTCGGCCCGGAAGATCGCAGCACGTGATCTTGGTCGGAGCCGGTGCCAGAACGGTGGTGCATCCGGGATTCAGAATTGGCGGTGGGCAACGCCGCAACCGGAGTCTCCGCTGGCAGTGGCCTTCACGACGACTCGATTCGGCGTGCGGACTGGCCGGCGTGCTCCCCAAGTGAGGGGTTCTTTGACCTACTGCCCGAAGCGGGACGGGCGGCATAACGGACGGGCAGACGAATGATCGTGTGGTTGATCACGACGATCGGTGCGGCCCCACCTGCCAGAACCTGCATGGCAGGGGCCTTCGGGGACGCCACGAACGACTCATCGGCGGCTGGACGCAGCGATGCGCTATAGCGCGACCGCTTGTGTGCGGCGGCATGCGTCGGTAAACGCACGGCCGGTTGCCCGGCGCGTGCCGGCTCAAGAACCGAGCCCGTTCTTCAACCGGAATGACAGACTGTCCGAAGCTCCTCGCGGCCGCGTGCGCGCCGCGGGTAAGACAGACGCTTAGAGAATTTCGAAGGAAACAACAGCGGAGGTTTTCGCGATGGTTTACACCAAGAAGCATCCGGCTCTACTGATCATGGGCGTCCTGCTGCTGGCCATCGCCGTCGCCACGCAGTACGGCGTGCTGGATGGCGTGATCGGATACCTGAAGGTCGGCAGCAAGACGAGTGAGATTATCGATCTCAGCTACGTGTTCGCCGTCATCAGCATCGTCATCGGCGCGTGGCACATGTGGGGCAAGCACGTGGAAGGCAACCTGGACTATTACCTGTCCGCCGTTGCCGGCGGGATGTTCATCCTGCTGATCGCGATGCTCGTGACCTGGTTCGTCGCCCCGTTCGTCGCCGTCATCAGCAAGTCGCTCGGCCCGGTTATGGCCGACAAATACCTGCACGACGTGCTCGGGCTGAACTACGTGGTGCTCGGTATCCTCGCCGGCATCATCACGGTCAATGTCTTTCGCATCCCGGCCTGGGCGGAGAACGGGGTGCGCCTGTCGCGCCTCGGCCTCAAGACCGGCGTGATCCTGCTCGGCACACTCTACAGCCTGGCCGAACTCGCGCATCTGGGCCGGCTGTCGGTGGTCATGATCGGCTTCTTCGTGCTCGGATCGGTCGGCCTCGTGCTGTTCCTCGGCCGCCGACGCAGGATCCCCAATTCAATGGGCGGCGTGCTGTCGGCGGGAATGGGCGTGTGCGGCGTGTCGGCAACGGTGGCGGCCGCGCCGGTCGTGCAGGCAAGGCCGACGGAGATCGCCTACACCATCGGCACGATCCTGATCTGGGGCGTCGGCTGCATGTTCCTGTTTCCGGTGATTGGCCATCTGCTCAACCTCGGGCACATCCAGTTCGGCGCCTGGGCGGGCACCGGCATCCTGAATTCGGCCCAGGTCGCGGGGGCGGCGCTGGCGTATCAGCCGACCGGCATCGAGACCCTGAAGGTCGCCGAGATCTTCAACATCACCCGCGTCCTGTTCCTGCCGCTGATCGTCCTGTGGCTGGCCGTCTGGTACGTGCGCCGGGAGGAAAGCGCGGCCGACACCCAGGTCAATGTCGGCAAAGTCGTGGTCGAGAAATTCCCGCTGTTCGTGCTCGGCTTCATTCTGATGTTCGCACTCTCGTCGACCGGTATCTTCGCCCCGGCGCAACATTACAAGGGCAAGTATTTCGACAACAAGATCGCGGAGTCGAAGCTGCTGACCGACACGGAGGTGGCCCTGCTCGCGTCCGAGGCCGGCAAGATCCTGAGCCCGGTTCAGGCCACGGCAGTTGACCGGTTGATCAAGAACCGGAAGATCATGAATATCGACGACGACGCGACGATTCGTGGCCTCACCAACGCCAATATCCTCTCGTCCGACGCCAACAAGGTCCTCAAGAAGGCGCATCGCGCGGTCTACCACACGGCGAAGATGGTCGGCTCCTTCCGCAAATGGATCACCTGGCTGTTCGCGTTCGGCCTCACCGGCCTTGGCATGCAGATCACCGGCGCGGCGATGCGTCAGGCCGGCGGCCAGCCGCTGGTCATCGGCGGGATCGTCGGCACGGTCAAAGCGGTGCTGTCGCTGATCGTGATCTTGCTCTTCGTCCGCGAAACGATTTGATTGGAGGGAACGTGATGTCACAGAATGACAGCCAGAACATCGACCTTCAGACCGAAGGGAAGGCAAAGTTCCACCGCGGTTCCGCCCTGTCGATCTTCAAGAGCGATCGGCGGGAGGATCTCGTGGCGCTTGCGTGCGCATTGTTGATCGCGCTTGGTGTCTACATCTTCGTCGGCTGACGGCCGGCGCCAGAGTGAGCGGTCCGGTGCGTTCTTCGGGGCGCGCCGGGTCGTTCTTTTTGCCCGTGCGACAGGGAGTGCAATGACGCCCTCGACGATCCTTCTGGCCAGCCACGGCACCGCCGGCGCCCGCGCCGCCGAAGAGGTTGCGCTGGCGCTGTGCAACGCGGGCGGCACCATCCGCCATCTGGAGATCGTCCCGGACTTCTGGCAGGGCATGCGCGGCGACGACTGGCTGAACAACGCCGTCACCCAGGACCGGTTCGGGACCTATGTCGAATCCGAGCTGCAGAGGGAACTCGCCGAACATGCCGAATCGCTGGGCCGCGAGGCCCAGGCCAGGGGGCTGGGATACGAGAACGTCTCGGTCCTGGGCAAGCCGGCGGAATGCCTGCTGGCGGCGGTTGCGGCGCAGGCCCCCGACCTCGTCGTCATCGGCTCGCCCCGGCCGCGCGGAATGCCCGGCTATCGATCGCGCATGAAAATCGAGATCCTCGTCCGATCCCTGCCGGTGCCGCTTTTGATCGTCCCCCATCCTGGGCAATGAAGGGGGCGAGCATGGCGCGCGATGCGACCGAGACGGCAGACCACCGCGATGCCGCATGGGTGACTATCGAGACGCCGCTCAGCGGCGATACGCTCCTCACGTTCTGCCGCGAGAGTCCGGAGCGCCTCTTTCGCATCAACACCCTCCTGCGGTTCGACGAATGGCGCCGGCTGGGCCCGAACGACCACCGCGTGCGCCTGCGCAATCTCAGCAACGATTGCGCGCTCGAAACCGAGTTGCATGTCGAACCGTTGCCGGACGGCCTCCGTGTCGTTTACGACACCGGCCTGAAATCGTTCACACAGTTCCGCGTCGCGGACTCCGATGGCGGATCGACTCTGACCGTGACCGACGACTATTCCGGATCGCCCGCCGAGGAACGACAGGCCCGCGCCGACGAGGTCGATCGCAGCCTGATCCAGTGGGGTCACGACCTGCACCATTATCTGGGCAGGTGGAAGCGGTGGTCACATTATGCGGCATGGCGCTGGTACATGAACCGGATCTGGCTGCCGATGACGCCGATGGGACGGCGGGTCGTGTTCGCCCTGGTCGTCATTTCGGCCCTCGAATTCTTCGCCTTTCTGGGCGTGTTTGCGATCTTCGTTCTCGATCTCGATACCTTCCTGGAACTGTAAGGCGAGCGCCGAACGGCCCGTCAATGGCGTCGGCGCCGCCGCGTTTCAGCGATCTTGGCCAGGATCGTATTCATCGCGAATTCAAGCGAGCGGCGCGGCAACCCGTTCCCGAAGGTCAGGGTCCCGTCGTCGCTGGCGATCGCCAGTGCGGGGCGCGACGCATCGGATTTCCGGATGATTGCCACGGTTTCGATACGGTCCGCCTCGATTCGCTTGCCCTTGCTCTCGCTGTGTCTGTACGCCCGATTCACCCACACGCCGGCAGGACCGATACGCAGCCGCTGTCGCGACAGCAGGTCGGTCAGAACGCCAACCACGAAGGCGATTTCGAACAGGGCGCCGATGCCGCCGATCAGGTATCGGGTTGTTGCCGGCATGCCCGGCGCATACACCGCCACGCCGATGAAGATCAGCGGAAACAGGACAGCTATCAGAGAGCCCCACCAGGGGCTGGCGGGTCCAGTACGGGTCAGCACGGCGACGTCGCCCTCGTACCCGACGGCGAGTCCCGTCGCCGGCCGTGACAGGGCTTCGCGGTCGATCGCGACCTTGCCCTCGGCGATCAGGTCGCCGAGAGACTTGTCGAGATCGCCCGCCTCGCGGCGCACCATACCCGCCTCGCCCTCCTCGAGGGCCGGCAGGCCGAGGTCTCGGGCAAACTGCTCCCACTTTTCGCGGAACCTGTCCTCTTTCGTCGACGTGTAAAGATTGATCTTGCGGTCATCGTCCGGATGGACGAGGTCGATCAGGTAGAGGGTATAGCTGCGGTTCTTGGTTCGCACCCGCCTGGTGTGGCGCAGGACGCCGTGATAGGCGGAAACCGGTTCGCTCCACTGCCGCGTACCTTTAAGGCCGCGCTCCGCCACCGCAAAAGTGCTGCCGTCAAAAGCGATGCGTCGCCGCCACATCAGGTTGTGGATGCCGAAGATCAGCACACCGACACCGATCGTCGGGAATATGAGAAACAAGAGGGACTCGGCGCCGAATCCGCCGGCCTGCGCTTCGGAGACCAGGCCCATCGCCGGGATGCCGCCCCAGAGCAGCGCGAAAACGATGAGGAAGAGCCCCAACACGCGGCTGCCTGTTTGAACCCGCTCCACGGGCGGCGTCGACAGATCCAGTTCCCACCGCTTGCCGCGGCCGCCAAGTTCGATCGTTATCGCCATGATCGCCCTCCTCCGCCGAGTAACCGAAACGTCGGCCGCACTATGACCGTGCGGGCGTTAACATAGGCCTTACTAACGCAGGGTAGGCTGTCAACACAGGGCCGACCCCCAAGCTGCTTGCGGACAATCCGCGGGGCGGTTAGGGTCCGCCCACACGACCGAACAGAGACATGGCGGTACCCGGTGACGACGAATCTTGTACGGCCCCTCCTGACGTTCCTGATCCCTATTGCGGCGGTCCTGATCATGCCGGCTGCCGAGGCGACGGCGCAGCTGATAGAGAAGGAAATCCGTCGTGGCATTATGGAAAACCCGGTCAGGCTCGACCCGCAATTCGCGACATTGTCGTCCGAGCGAGCGGTGCTGGCGGATCTCTTTCTCGGGCTGGTCACGGAAGATGGCGTCGGCCGCATCCAGCCCGGCGCCGCAGAAAGCTGGGAGGTACGCGACGCTGGCCTGACATGGATCTTCAAACTGCGCGCCGACCAGAAGTGGTCGGACGGGCGGCCGCTCGAGGCCCGCGATTTCGAATACGCCTTCCAGCGCCTGCTGTCACCGCAATCCGGCGCACCGTTCGCGTCGATGTTCTACAACATCAGCGGAGCCGAGGCGCTGCACAATGGCCGCGCGGACGATCCGCGCGCCCTCGGCGTAACCGCGCGCGACAAGGCGACCCTCGTCTTCAGGCTGGTCGAGCCGAGCCCTCAGTTCCTGGCGCAGCTCGTTCATCACAGCGCGTACCCACTGCGCAAGGACCATGTCGAGCGTGCCGACGAGTCCTGGACCCGCCCTGGCAAGATGGTCACCAACGGCCCGTACATCCTGAGCGAATGGCTGCCCGGCAACTACCTCAAACTCGCCAAGAACTGGCGCTTCTACGATCCGGCGTCGGTGTCCATCGACAATGTCTTCTATGACGTCGTGGAGTTCATCGAGAGCGCGAGGGAGCGCTTCTTCGCCGGCAAGCTGCACACACTGTCCGACATTCCGCGCGAAGCGGTTTCAGCTCTGATGGAAGAAGCGCCGGAGGCCGTGCGGCTCTATCCGTCGCTGACCGTCGATTATCTGGTCTTCAATACGAAAAAGCCACCGTTCAACGACCCGCGAGTCCGCGAAGCGCTGGCACTGGCGGTCGATTCACCGACGCTGGTACGCCGGGTGCTCGACGGCGGCGACATTCCGGCGAAGGGCCTCATGCCCGAGGGGCTGGCCGGCATCCGCGAGCCGGAGACGGTGCAGCGCAAGGGACCGTACCCGTTGCCGCGGCCGTTGTCGGCGCAGGAAAAGCGCGAGGCCGCGAAGCTCCTGCTGACCGACGCCGGATTCGGGGTCCAGGATACATTGCGCCTGACCCTGCATTACAACGCCAACGGCATCCATCAGAAGGTCGCCGAGGCGGTCGCCGAGATGTGGAAGCGCATCGGCGTGCGCGCCGACCTGTACAGCAACGACTACACCGTTCATTACGGCGACCTCGGGCTCGGCGAATTCGACATCGCGCGGGCGGGATGGATTGCCGACTACAACGATCCGACGGCCTACCTGATGCTGTTCGATCCGAAATCGGAGCGCTTCAACTACGGCCGCTTCGGCGATGCGGAATTCGAGAGGCTACTGGCCGCCGCATCCAAGCAGGAGCCTTCGGCGCGCGCGATCACGCTGCATCGCGCCGAGCAGCTTGCGATGAAGCGGTTCCCGATCATCCCGCTTTATCATCACGCCTCGCGCAATCTCGTCGCGCCCAGCGTCGCGGGTTGGGAAGACAACGTCCGGGACATCCACCCGAGCCGCTATCTCGAGCTCAGGGAATAGAGAGGCCACCCGCCCGCAGCAGATAAAAGCCGGTCTGACGGACGGATTCGGAATCCCCTAACCGACCATCCCGAGGGCTGATTTATAGACTTCCAGGAGGGTTTCCTGTTCCTGCCGGTCGGCGGTCTCGAGTTTGCGCAGCCGGACGATCTGGCGCATGGTCTTGGGATCGAACCCGTTGCCCTTGGCCTCGGCGTAGACCTCGCGGATGTCGGCGGCCAGTGCCGCCTTTTCCTCTTCGAGACGCTCGATTCGCTCGATGAACGAACGAAGCTGGCTGCCCGCGATGCCTCCGACGTCGGCCATGAAATCCTCCCGGCTGGTCACGGTAAGATGGGAAAGGGCGGCGAAGATATCCCGCCGCCGGAAGGGGTGCAAGGGGCCCTGCGTCGCCGTTTCAGTGCCCCGGATTGACCTCGTTGAACTTCTCGATCTTCTCTGCCGAAGCCTCGGTCTGGTGGCGGCTCTTCCACTCGTCGTAGGTCATCCCGTAAACGATCTCGCGGGCCTCGTCGTAGGTCATCTCGATGCCCTTCTCCTCGGCCGCGGCGCGATACCATTTCGACAGGCAGTTGCGGCAGAAGCCGGCAAGGTTCATCAGGTCGATGTTCTGCACGTCGGTGCGCTCGCGCAGATGAGCCACGAGGGTGCGGAAGGCCGCCGCCTCCAGCTCGGTGCGGGTCTTGTCGTCCATGTCTCTCTTCCCGTCCGGTTTCTTGCTTTGCATGGAGCCTTATTTAGCATGGTGTCGGGGAATGGAAAGACCCTGACGTCGGACCAATCACCGTTTCAACCGGTGCCCAAGCGAGTCGACATGGGCGGTCAGATCGCTGACTTTCTTCGACAGGCCCTCGGCGATCTTGGCGATGTTGCGGGCGGTGCGGCCATGCTCGGCCGAGGCCTTGCGGGCTTCGGCGACCGCGGTGTTCGCGTCCGTCGCGCCGCCGGAGGCGACGCGCACCGCATCGGCGATCTCCGCCGTCGCGATGCGCTGCTGCTCGACGCCGGTTTTCACGCCCGACGTCATGTTGGTCAGCGCAGTGATCGGCGAACGCAGGCGCTGGATCGCCTCGGTTGCGTCGGAGATGCGGTCCTGCAGGTCGGCGATCTGCCGCGAGATGTCCTCGGTCGCCTTGCCGGTCTGGTTGGCCAGGTTCTTGACCTCCTGGGCCACCACCGCGAAGCCCTTACCGGCCTCGCCGGCGCGCGCCGCCTCGATCGTCGCGTTCAGCGCCAGAAGGTTGGTCTGCCCGGCGATGTCGTTGATCAGCTCGACGACGTTTCCGATCTTGCCGGAGGCCTCGCTCAGTTCCGCAACGGTGGCCGAGGCGCTTTCGATATCGGCCTCGGCGCGCTCGCCGACGCCGCCAGCCTGCTCCACCTGGCGGGCGATGTCCTGCGCCGCGGCCTCCAGGGCCCCCGACGACGCCTCCGCCGTCTCGATGTTCTGCCGCGCGAGGTCGGCCGACCCCTGGGCCCGTTTGGTCTGCTCGTTCAGGACGTTGGTTGAGCTGTTCAGCTGTTCGGACAGACCGGCGAGCTGCATGCCGGCCGCGCCGACCTCGTTGGCGATGGCCCGGATTCCCCGGTCCACTTCCTCACCAATCTCGCGGATGTCCCTGGCCCAGCGCTCGCGTTCCGAGGCGGACGCGGACTGGCGCTCCTGCTCGGCGCGACGCGCCTGCATCAGCGACAGCGCGCAGAATTTCGCCAGCCTCGCGTGCTTCTTCGCCACCGAGATCCGGTTGGCCACGCCAAGATTGGCGATGCGCCTGCCCTCGAAATCGATTGCGACGTTGTAGCCTTCGCGCATGCCGGTGGAGCGCATTGCCTGCCACTTGGTGACCTCGCGCTCGTCGATCTCGCCGGCCATGATGCGGCCGGCGGTTTCGTGGACGTTTCCGATCCGTTCGCGGGCGCTGGACGCGACGATCACGCCGCCCTCGACCATGAAAGATACGACCGAACCGAGCTCCCTCGACAGCACGTCGCAGAGCTCCTGCGCAAACTCGGCATCGAGCCCGATGTCATCGGCCACGGCACCCATCCTTGTCCCGTTAATATTTGGATTCACAATGAACGGGAAAGATGAAGGGATGGTTATCGTAAGCGGTTGAAATTCGCGATAAAATGTCACGACCGGCAGTTGATATTCCGGCCGGTCTAGAGGTCGCGCACGGTCTCCTCAATGAGCCAGTGCACGACCGCTGCCAGCGCTTCGTCCTTGCTCGCGCCTTCTTTGATAGCCTTGTCGAAAATCGCGACCTGGCGGTGGGCGCTGGTCCCGCGCCTTATGATATCGCGCGCGTGCTCGATCTCCGCCACGCAGTCGAGCAACTCGGCGTCCGGGCGCAGCAGCTCGAGCAACTCTTCCAGCAGATTCGCATACGGCACCACCTTGCCGAGGCCGAAATCGATCAGTCCCCCATCGAATCCGTAGCGCTGCGCTCGCCAGCGGTTCTCGTTCAGGAGCATGTTGGCGTAATAGCGCCAGCGCTGGTTCGAGCGGCGCAGCCGGATCAGCATGGAAATCACGCAGGCATACAGCGCGGCAACGGTGATACCGTCATCGAGCCGGGTACAGATATCGGTGAGCCGCATCTCCAGGGTCGGGAACCGGGTGTGCGGGCGGATGTCCCACCAGATCTTCGATGCATCCTCGAGCACGCCGGCGTTGATCAGGACCTGGACGTGCCGCAGGTACTCGCCGTAACTTTCGAAGCGCGACGGCAGCCCGGTCCGCGGCAGCTCGTCGAACACGCTGAGCCGATAGCACATCAGCCCGGTCTTCTCGCCGCGCCAGAACGGTGACGACGTGCTCAGCGCCAGCAGGTGTGGCAGGAAATAGGCGACCTGGTTGAGCAGGTCGGTGCGCAGGTCGTCGTCGTCGATGCCGACATGCACGTGCATGCCGCAGATCAGCAGACGCCGCGCCACTGTCTGCATATCCTCGGCGAGGACGTTATACCGCTCCTTGTCGGTGTGGTGCAGGTCGGACCA
>JBFIFO010000120.1:0-12634 GCA_041602815.1 Alphaproteobacteria bacterium
ACGAAGAACACCATGATCAGCCCGTGCGCCGTGACCACCGTGTTCCACAGGTGGCCGTCCGGAACGCCGTCGTCCTGCATGTACTGGACGCCCGGCTCCATGAGCTCCATGCGCATATAGACGGAGGCGGCGAGACCGATAAGCCCGGCGATGAACGCCAGGATCAGGTACATCGTGCCGATGTCCTTGTGGTTGGTCGAGTAGAGCCAGCGCCGCCAACCGGTTGGCGTGTGATGCTCGTCATGCGCATGCGCGCCCGTCGTCACTTCGGCCATGATCGTCCCTCTTTACTCGCGCTGCGTTATTCGACCGGCGCGGTCTGCGCCATGCGGACCGGCGAGTCCGCGGACGGTTCTTCGACCCGCGCGAACTCCTCCCGGGCCCGTTCGACCCAGGCGTTGAACTCGTCCTCGCTGACCGCCTCGATGGCGATCGGCATGTAGCTGTGATTGACGCCGCACAGCTCGGAGCAGAACCCGTAATAGACGCCTTCCTTGCTGATCTCGACCCAGGTCTCGTTGAGCCGGCCGGGGACGGTATCGAGCTTGATCCCGAGTGCCGGAACGCCCCAGGAGTGCAGCACGTCACCCGCGGTCAGCAGCAGCCGGATCTTCTTGCCGACCGGCAATACCACCCGGTTGTCCGTCTCAAGCAGGCGCTTGCTCTTGTCCTCGAGGTCCTCCTCGGCGACGAGGTAAGCGTCGAACGTGAAATTGCCGTGGTCCGGGTACTCGTAGCTCCAGTACCACTGATGGCCGATGACCTTCAGCGTCATGTCGGCGTCCACGACCTTGTCCGCGAAGACCATCAACCGATAGGACGGCACGAAGATAATCACCAGTATGATGACCGGAACGGCCGTCCATACCACCTCGATCAGGGTGTGGTGTGTGGTCCGCGACGGCGTCGGGTTCTTCGACTCGCGATAGCGATAGATGACCCAGAGGAGCAGCACCAGGACAAACAGCGAAATCGCCGAAATCCAGAGCAGGAGCTCGAAATGGAAGTCATTGATGCGTTGCATCGTCGGCGAGGCCGGCTCCTGAAAGCCCATCTGCCAGGGCACTGGCTCACCCGCGATCGCCGGCACGCCGAAGAACGTCAGCAGAAGCGCCGCCAGCGCGGCCAGTCGCATTGTCACGGTAGTCTCTCCCGTCTCTGACCCTACACAAGAGCCGATTATCTGACTGCGGACCCGTGGTCCGCAGTCCGATCCGACACGAATTTTCGCGGCATTCTATTCAGTCGCCACCGCCGATCAAGCGCCATGGACACCGCGCCGCACCCGCAACATGCGGGCATCCCCACATTGGTTGGGGGATTTGTCCACGGATTCGCCGGCTTTCTCAATCTTTACGCCGCGCGACATTTTGTCGCAACCGATTTCGGGGTATAATTGACATACATCAACGCGCGACGTCCGAAGAGTCGTTCCCGATCCGTCGGCGCACCTTGCGGACCGCCCACCAGACCACCAAAATCACCAGCGGAATCGACAGTCCGGTGACGAGGTCGACCGGCACGGGCACGCCGGCGGCAGAGGCGCCCTTGGCGGCATAGCCGACCAGCCCGACGAGGTAATAGCTGATCGCGGCGACGGACAGCCCCTCGACGGTTTCCTGCAGGCGGAGTTGCAGCTTGGCGCGCCGGTCCATCGAGCGCAGCAGGTTGCGGTTCTGCTCCTCCATGGCGATGTCGACGCGGGTCCGCAGCATGGAGGTCGCCCGGGCGATCCGCTCGGCCAGCCGGTCCTGGCGCGCGGCGATCGCCTGGCAGCTGCGCATCGCCGGGGCCATGCGCCGCTCCACGAACTCACCGAACGTCTGCAGACCCTCGATCCGCTGCTCGCGCAGTTCGGCGATGCGCTTTTCCGTGAGCGCATAGTATGCGGCCGTGGCGCTGAACCGGTAGGTGTTGGCGGAGGCAAGGCGTTCGATGCGTGCGGCGAGCCCCGTCAGCTGCTCGACCATGCTGCGCTGCTCATCGAGGCTCTCGAGCCGTGTCATCCGTTCGGTAATCCCGGTCAGCTCCCCGGCGGTGGCGCTGATCTCCGGTCCGGCACTGCGGGCCAGAGGCAGGGCCAGCAGCGCCATCAGCCGGTAGGTCTCGATTTCCAGAAGCCGCTGCACCAGGCGCCCGGCCTGGCGGGGGCGGAGGCCGGCATCGCGTACGAGGAACCGTCCGAAACCGTCGTCGTGGAGCCGGAAATCCGTCCACGCCTCGGCATTGCCGCCGGACATCGCGCTGCCCGCCAGGCTGTCCTCGGCGAAGATCTTCTGCAGGCCCCGCGTACTGCCCTTGGTCTTGCCCGCGGGCTCGAACAGCAGATGGCAGGCGACCAGCAGCTCGCCGGGGCACGCGGCGAGCCAGTCGGCCGGCACCAGATCGGTCACCGGCTCGTCGAACGGTGCCGTTGCCGCCCCCTCGGCGATGAACGTGAAGCTCGTGAACTCCGTATGCCGCTCCCAGCGGCAGCGGAACGGGCCGAGATCGCCGGAAAAATGATTGGCGTCGCCGGCCGGTGCCGCCACGCCGAAGCGCCGGCACAGCTCGGCGAGGTGCGCGCGGTCCTGCGCCGCCGCCCCCTCTCCGGTCAGCCACGCCATGTGCGAGGCGCGCGCCGGCGCCGCCAGGATCTCGAACGGGCGGGCGTGCACCTCGTTGACCAGAAGCCGGCGCAGGCCGTGTTCGGTGAAGTTCGCCATCGGGGATTGCCTGCCGAGATTGCGCGGGCGCGGAAATTGCGCGCCAGGGACCTATATAATGGTGTAATGCAGAAGCGGGCGTCGCGACAATGTGGAAAAGCGGGTAGGACGAACGATGAGTGACCTGAGCAGGACGGACGAGCTGTTCTTCACGCGGGCCGGACTCGACCGGGCCGAGGTCGAGAAGATCGTCGACGATGCGCTGGACGGCGCCGACGACGGCGAACTGTTTCTCGAGTACTGCCAGTCGGAAGCAGTCTCCTTCGACGACGGGCGGATCCGCAGCGCCAGCTTCGACACGGCGCAGGGTTTCGGACTGCGGGCCGTGGCCGGCGAGGCGATCGGCTATGCCCATGCGAGCGATCTGAGCAGGGAGGCGATCGAGCGCGCCGCCGACACGGTAAAGGCCGTGCACGCGGGCCACGGCGGCACGATGGCGGCGCCGCCGACCGGGACGAACCGCGGTCTCTACAGCGACGAGAACCCGCTCGGCGGTTTTGCGTTCGCGGACAAGGTCAAGCTTCTCGGCGACATCGATGCCTACGCGCGCGGCAGGGACAGCCGCGTGCGCCAGGTCAGCGCCTCGCTGGCCGGCGAGTGGCAGGCCGTGCAGATTTTCCGCAGCGGCGGCGAGCGGGTCGGCGACATCCGCCCACTGGTCCGGCTCAACGTTTCTGTGGTCGTCGGCGACGGCGAGCGCATGGAGAGCGGCAGCTACGGTGCCGGGGGACGGTTCGGCTTCCAGGCGTTCTTCGATCCGGAGATCTGGAGGGACCAGGTCGACGAGGCGTTGCGGCAGGCCCTGGTGAATCTGGAATCGGTTCCGGCCCCGGCGGGCGAGATGGACGTGGTGCTGGGTCCCGGCTGGCCGGGCATCCTGCTGCACGAGGCGATCGGCCACGGCCTCGAGGGCGATTTCAACCGCAAGAAGACGTCGGCGTTCGCCGGCCTCATGGGCGAGCGCGTGGCGGCGCCGGGCGTCACCGTGGTCGACGACGGCACGCTCGCGGACCGCCGCGGCTCGCTGTCCGTCGACGACGAGGGCACGCCGACCAGTTACACGACGCTGATCGAGGACGGCATCCTCGTCGGCTACATGCAGGACCGCCAGAACGCCCGGCTGATGGGTGCCAAGCCGACCGGCAACGGGCGCCGCCAGTCCTTCGCACACGAGCCGATGCCGCGCATGACCAATACCTACATGCTGGCCGGAACGCACGAGCCCGACGAGATCCTGCGCTCGGTCGACAAGGGGCTGTACGCCGTCAATTTCGGTGGCGGCCAGGTCGACATCACCAGTGGCAAGTTCGTGTTCAGCTGCACCGAGGCCTATCTGATCGAGGGCGGCAAGGTCGGCGCGCCGGTCAAGGGCGCGACCCTGATCGGAAACGGACCGGACGTGCTGACACGGGTCTCGATGATCGGCAACGACATGATGCTGGACCCCGGCATCGGCACCTGCGGCAAGGACGGACAGGGCGTCCCGGTCGGTGTCGGCCAGCCGACGATCCGGGTCGACGGGCTGACCGTGGGTGGTACTGCGACCTGAGGCTGCGACCGGCGACCGCCAATCACCATAGCGACTCGAAGCCGGGCGGGTCCGGATCGCCCGGACGAACGACCCTGCAGTTGCCGGCTGGATTAACCGGACCTTAATACCCTGCGGCGATTCTGAGGCCGCCGGCGCGCGTCCGCTGTGCCGGCGGCGCACCGGGCCCGTCACGTTGCGCCGCGCTTGGGTACAAGGAGATCCCAAATGGAAGCGATATTCTGGCAGATATTGCCCGTCATCGTCATCGTCGGCCTGGGGTATGCGGCCGTCCGCTTCGATTTCGTCAGCCAGGCCGCCAATGAGGGCATAACCCGCTTCGTCTTTGCCGTCGCCCTGCCGGCGCTGATGTTCCGGAACCTGGCCATCGGCGACGTCGCGGGAAACGCGCAGTTCATCTGGAGGCTGCTCGTCGGCTACTACGTCGGCGCGCTCGCGGTCATGCTGCTCGGCATCGTCGTCGCCAGATTCGCCTTCAACAAGGGCCGGGCGGAACAGCACATCCTCGCGGTCGGCGCATCGCATGCGAACGTGATCCTGCTCGGCGTGCCGGCGGTGTTGCTCCTCCTGGGAAACCGGTGGGCCATGCCGCTGCTCCTGATCGTCGGCCTGCACGGGCTGTTCATGGCGATCCTGCTCACGGTGGTCAGCCGTATTCGTGCCGGACAGGCCGGCGAGCTGCCCAAGGCGATCTGGCAGACAACTTTGAACCAGGCCAAGAACCCGATCTTCATCGCGCTGGTAGCCGGCGTCCTGTACAGCGTGCTGGATCTGCCGCGACTGCCCGACGCGGCGAACACGGTGCTCCGCACTCTCGGCGACGCGGTGCTGCCCGCCGCCCTGTTCGGGCTCGGCGGCATGATGGTCCGCTACCGCTTCGCCGGCCAGATCCCCGAGGCGTTCGCGGTCTCCGCGCTCAAGCTGGTGGGCCACCCGCTGCTCGTCTGGTGGATCGCCGGCCCGCTGCTGGGGCTGAACAACTGGGCCTGGGTTGCGGCACTGGTCGCCGCCATGCCTGTCGGGTTCAACATGCACAACATGGCCAGCCGCTCGCAACAGGGCGCCGCCCTGGCAAGTTCGTCGACCGCGCTGTCCTCCCTCGTTGCGGTGGTCACGGTGATCGGGCTGCTGTATTTCCGGAGCAGTTAGCCCGGCGCCTGACAGAAACCGTCAGCCGATTTCGCGGCCGGTAGCGGCGCATCCGGAAGGGCGCGCCGCACTCCCGGATTTCAGTAGGCGTATTCCTTGAACAGCGAATCGACGCTGCGGTTCCAGCGGTTCTCGTAAGCGTCGAGCAGCTCCTCGGCCGGAGTAATGCCGGTCTCTGCGATTTCGTGCAGGGCGTTCAGGTAGTGCGCCTCGTCCTCTCCGAAATGATCCTGTGCGGCGCGGGCGGCGAGACCGTCCTTGGCAATGGCCAGGACGTCCCGGGCCAGGTCCTGCAGCGTGCCGCCGCGGAATTCCGTCTGCAGCGCCCGGCGTGGCGCTTCGGCGCGCAATGCCTCCCGCTCTTCGGCCGACCAGTCGCGGCAAAGTCTCCATGCCGCCTCGAGTGCGGCATCGTCGTAGAGCAGTCCGACCCAGAGCGCCGGCAGGGCGCACAGCCGCCGCCACGGCCCGCCGTCGGCACCGCGCATCTCCAGATAATGCTTCAGCCGTACCTCCGGAAAAGCGGTGGTGAGGTGGTCGGCCCAGTCGCCGAGGCCGGGGACCTGGCCCTCGAATCCGTCGAGCCGGCCGGACATGAAGTCGCGGAACGACTTGCCGGCGACGTCGACATAGGTGCCGTCGCGATAAACGAAATACATCGGCACATCGAGGATGTAGTCGACCCAGCGTTCGAAGCCGAACCCCTCCTCGAACACGAACGGCAGCATGCCGGAGCGGTCGGGATCGGTGTCCGTCCAGATGTGGCTGCGGTAGCTCAGGTAGCCGTTCGGCCGGCCCTCGGTGAACGGCGAATTGGCAAACAATGCCGTGGCCACAGGCTGCAGCGCCAGCGCGACCCGGAATTTCTTCACCATGTCCGCCTCCGACGAGAAGTCCAGGTTCACCTGCACGGTGCAGGTCCGGGTCATCATGTCGAGGCCGAGATTGCCGCGGGTGGGCATGTACCGGCGCATGATCTTGTAACGGCCCTTCGGCATCCACGACACGTCCTCGCGGCTTGCCTTCGGCTCGAAGCCGAGACCGATCATGCCGGCACCCATTTCGCCGCAGATCTCCTTGACCTGGCGCAGATGCTCGTTCACCTCGTGGCAGGTCTCATGGATGTTGCTCAGCGGCGCGCCAGACAGCTCGAACTGGCCGCCCGGCTCCAATGTTATCGAGCAGCCATCCGCCATGCGCAGGGCGATGATATTGTCGCGCTCGAAGACGGGCTCCCAGCCGAAACGCACGAGTCCCTCGAGCAGCGCCCGGATGCCGGGCCGGCCCTCGTAGGTGAGCGGCCGGTAGTCCTTCAGGTCGTAGACGAACTTCTCGTGCTCGGTGCCGATGCGCCAGGCGTCGCGTGGCTTGCAGCCTTGTTCCAGGTACTCGACGAGCTGACGCTTGCTGGTGACCGGACTGCCGCCGGCGCTCGATGGTGCTGACATGTCGCTCAAACCCGACCGTTCCGCGTGTCTTGCATCCGCCCGGACGGCCGTTCCCGCCAGTCGCCGAGCGCGGACTGCCAGCACGCCAGTGCTGCCAGTGCCGCCGTGTCGGCTCGAAGGATACGGGGCCCCAGGCCGACGGCAGTAACAAAGGGGAGATTCCGTAACGCGTCAAGCTCCGTCTGCTCGAATCCGCCCTCCGGTCCGGTCAGGATCGCGCAGGGCTCGGAGGGACCGAGTTCAGTCAGAACATCCCGAATCGGTGCGGCGGACCCGCTCTCGGCACACATCAGGATCCTGCGGCCGTCCGGCCAGCTGTCGAGAATACGCCCGAGCGGCGCAGCCTCGCGGACCTCCGGTACCGTAAGCCGTCCGCATTGCTCGGCCGATTCGATCGCGTTCGCCGCCATGCGCTCGCGCCGGACCCTCTCCACGATGGTGCGACGGGTAATCGCCGGAACCAGTGCGGAGACCCCCAACTCGGTGGCCTTCTGCACCAGAAAATCGAGCGCGGCGCGCTTGACCGGGGCAAACACAAGCCACAGGTCGGTCTCGGGCGTCTGCTCGCGCAGCCGGGTTTCGATCGAAAGCAAGATGACGTTCTTGGCCAGCGATTCGATTCGTGCGCGCCATTCGCCGTCACGCCCGTTGAACAGCGCAATCGTCGCACCGGGCGTGAGCCGCAGCACGTGTGCGAGGTAATGAGACTGGCCGCGTCCGAGCGTCACCGGCGCTCCCGCGGCGAGCTTATCTTCCACGAATAGCCTGGTCTCGATCTTCTGCTCCATGCTTCGCCCTTCGGCCGCCCGTATCATCTCCGCTTGTCGCGCCGTTGCAGCGGCGGCAAGATTATCCCATGAATGACGGGGCACCAAGGCGTGCCGACGCCTCCGACATCCCGCGCGCCGGCTGGGTCGACCGGCTCGTTCCGGCGCCGTTGCAGCCCTGGATCCGCCTGGCGCGCCTGGACCGCCCGATCGGCACATGGCTGCTGCTGCTGCCCTGCTGGTGGAGTGTGGCCCTGGCCACCGCCACCCAGCCGGAGCCCGCCTGGCCGGATCCCCTTTTCATCCTGCTGTTCGCGGTCGGCGCCACGGTAATGCGCGGCGCCGGCTGCACGTGGAACGACATCACCGACCGGGAATACGACGGCAGGGTCGCGCGGACCGCGATGCGACCGATCCCGAGCGGCCAGGTCACCGTCCGCGGCGCGCTCGTGTTCATGGGCCTCCTCATGGCGACGGGGCTTGCCGTCCTTTTGCCCTTCAACCCATATGCGATCGCCGTCGCCGCGGCGTCACTGTTGCTGGTCTTCCCCTACCCCTTCATGAAGCGGATCACCTGGTGGCCGCAGGCCTGGCTCGGCCTCACCTTCAACTGGGGCGCGCTGGTCGGTTGGGCGGCCGTTGCCGGTAGCCTCGCCGCTGCGCCGCTCCTGATGTACGCGGCGGGGTTTTTCTGGACGCTCGGCTACGATACGATTTACGCCCACCAGGACAAGGAGGACGACGCCCTGATCGGCGTGAAGTCCTCGGCGCGCCGGCTCGGCGCCCGGACCCGGCCCTTCCTCTGGCTCTTCTACGGTCTGACAGTCATGCTGCTGGCCGCGTCGGGCTGGTCCGCGGGGCTCGCATGGCCGTTCTATGCGGGCCTCGCGGCCGCCGCGATCCAGCTCGCCTGGCAGGCGGCGGCGGTCGACATTGATTCGCCCGGCGACTGCCTTGCGAAATTCAAATCCAACAAATGGTTTGGCTTCGCCCTGATGGCCGGGATCGTGGCGGCCGGTCGACTCTGAACGCCGGGCGCCAGACGGCCTTACACCTTGTCGATGACCTTCTTCAGCAGGTCCTGGACGGTGGTCGCGATCTCCCCGAGCTTCGGGTTGTCGATCGCCGCCATGGAGGCGATCGGATCCACTGCCGACACCTCCACCTTGCCGTCAGCAGTCCCTTGCAGAATGACGTTGCACGGCAGCATCGTCCCGATCTTGTCCTCCGACTGGAGCGCCTGATAGGCATAGTGGGGGTTGCAGGCCCCGAGGATCGTGTAAGGCTTGAAATCGACGTCGAGCTTCTTCTTCAGGGTCGCCTTTACGTCGATCGTCGTCAGGACGCCGAACCCTTCGCTCTGCAGCGCGGCGGTCACGTCCTCGATGGCCTTGTCGAAGGGCCGGTCGATCGTCTTGCTGAAATGATACGTCATGGTGCCTCTCGTCGGTACCTCGATGGGGGTAAAGCTGCACCGGACGGCGCAGGGTTGTCTGACATATAGGATTGCCGGGCCGCTTGTCACCACCGCAAACGGAGCATTAAGGGCCGATTAATCTGTATCGGTTACACAGGAGGATGTTTTGCCGAACATGGAGGAAGGACCTGATGAAACGGCTTATCGGTACGCTTGCAGTCCTCGCAGTAGTTGCCGTCGCGACGGGACCGGCGGTTGCGGCGGAAGGCACCATATCGCGCGCCCAGTTCACCTCGGCGGTTCTCGACCGCGAGCCTGTTGACGAAGTCACCAGCGTCAACAGCGACACCGGGAGCGTTTTCTTCTTTACCGAGTTCCGGAATTTCGAAGGCACCACGGCGACGCATCGCTGGATCTACAACGACGAGGTCCGGTTCGAGCTGTCCTTCAAGATCCGCGGGTCGCGCTGGCGCGTGTACTCGCAGAAGACCCTGCCGCCGGAATGGCTCGGTGCTTGGAAGGTTGAAATCGTCGCCGAGGACGGCAGCATCCTGGGAACCCACGTCCTCCAGCACGCCGGCTCCTGATCCGCCGGAGTTGCCCGGCCCGGATCAGACCTCCAGTTTTCGGGCCGGGTGGGCGAACGGCACGGCGTCGGTCGCGATCGCCGCGCTGCAGGCAGCGCGGAAGCCCGCGTCGTCGACCAGTCTGACGACGAAATCCACCGGATCGGCTGTCGGCGAGACGCGCCGGCGCACGATATCCAGGACCTCCGCCGTTGTCAGTGCCCGTGGACGCCGGCCCTCGGCCGGTGCCGCGGCCATCGCTACCGCCGTCCCGTCATGCAGCAGATGCCCGTGCTGACTGACATACAGGTGGACGTCACTGAGGCGCGAGCCGCAGTCCAACGCTAGGTCGATATCCTCGATCACGGCGTATCGGTAGTTGGCGGCGCGCAGCTCGGTGTCGTGCATGATGGCGAGCTGGCGGTCGTCGAGCCAGGTTACCGACAGGGTGACCCCGGTGCCGGGCGCATGTTGCAGCATCGCCGGCACCGCACCGTAGGCCGTGATATGGGCCGAATAATAGACGTCGAAGTCGGCCAGCCGCGCACGCTGCACCGGGATCTCGCCGGACTCAGCGAATTTCCGGGTCAGTTGTTGCGGCGACTGGTTGGAGCCGATCGCCAGGACCGGCGTCCGTCCGGCCCGGGCGGCCGGGTCGAACTCGGCGATCGCACCGCCCCGCCAGAGAAATGATCCTGCCGGAATCGCGTACGGATAGTCGCGCGCCCGCGACAGCTTCGCGGCGCGCTCGGGCGACGTGCCGGATGTCATCGGACCGTCCGGAGATCGGCCGACGGGGTCCGCGCGATATGCCGTCTCTTCCCGCATCGGCACAGACCTAACATACGTCTGCACTCGATTGAAGCGCGGTCATCCCCTTGACGCCGCAGCCGCTAGGGTCTGTATAGGACCGGAACCCGAGCCCGGACCCGGAACCATGTCCTATTCCTCCCTGCGCGACTTCATCCACCATCTGGAATCGAGCGGTCAGCTCGTGCGGGTCTCCGCCCCGGTCTCGCCGGAGCTGGAGATGACCGAAATCCAGACGCGGCTGCTCGCGACACAGGGCCCGGCGGTGCTGTTCGAGAACGTGGTCGGCCGCGATGGGCGAAGCTATGAGATGCCGGTGCTGGCCAATCTGTTCGGCACCGTCGAGCGCGTCGCCATGGGCATGCAGCGTGCGCCGCACCAACTGCGTGAGTTGGGCGAGACGCTCGCCCTGCTGCGCCAGCCGGAGCCACCGGGCGGCTGGCGCGAGGCTATCGACATGCTGCCGATGGTCAAGACGGTGATGGCGATGAAGCCGAAGACGACCGGCCGGGCGGCGTGCCAGGAGGTCGTGCTGCAGGGCGACGAGATCGATCTCGCCAGGTTGCCGGTCCAGACCTGCTGGCCGGGCGAGCCGGCGCCGCTGATCACTTGGCCGCTGGTGGTGACCAAGGGGCCTGGCCGGCACCGCACCGACGACCACAATCTCGGCATCTACCGCATGCAGGTCACCGGCCGCGATACGACGCTTATGCGCTGGCTGAAGCATCGCGGCGGCGCCCAGCACCACGCCCGCTGGAAGGCGGAGCGGACGGAACCGTTCCCGGTCGCCGCGGTGATCGGGGCGGACCCGGGCACCCTGCTGGCGGCGGTGACGCCCGTGCCCGACACGCTGTCGGAGTACCAGTTCGCCGGGCTGCTGCGCGGCAGCAAGGTGGAGCTTGTCGACTGCAAGACGGTGCCGCTGAAGGTCCCGGCCGATGCCGAGATCGTGCTGGAAGGGCACGTCTCGCCGGATGAGGTCGCGGAAGAGGGTCCTTACGGCGACCACACCGGCTACTACAACGCGGTCGAGAAGTTCCCGGTGTTCCGCATCTCGGCGATGACCATGCGGCGCGACCCGATCTACCTGACCACCTTCACCGGCCGCCCGCCGGACGAGCCGAGCGTCCTCGGCGAAGCGCTGAACGAGGTGTTCATTCCGTTGCTGCAGCAGCAGTTCCCCGAGATCGTCGATTTCTGGCTGCCGCCCGAGGGCTGTTCGTACCGCATCGCGGTCGTATCGATGAAGAAGGCCTATCCGGGCCACGCCAAGCGGGTAATGATGGGTGTCTGGTCCTATCTGCGCCAGTTCATGTACACGAAATGGGTCATCGTCGTGGACGACGACATCGATGCGCGCGACTGGAAGGACGTGGCCTGGGCGATTTCGACGCGCATGGACCCGGCGCGCGATATCACGCTGGTCGAGAACACGCCGATCGACTACCTCGACTTCGCGGCACCCGAATCCGGTCTCGGTTCGAAGATCGGGCTCGATGCGACCGACAAGTGGCCGCCGGAAACGAAGCGCGAATGGGGCCGCAAGATCCGCATGGACGACAAGGTGGTCGACAAGGTCTCGGCAATGTGGCCGGAGCTCGGCCTGCCGGGCGCCGGCAAGCCCATCTGGAAATAGCCGAGTGTGTCCCGATACGGGAATCGGAGACGCGCCGCTGGCCTCGCAGCGGCAGGATAGCTATATAGGTTTGGGTGCGGCGTGACCGGCCCGCAGCGCCGCATGCCCGCAACCGGACACCGACCGCCATGCCAAAACACCCCTCGCAGACCGCCCTGTCGGATACCGACGACGCCCTGAACCTGCTCGATGACCTGATCGGGATGGCCAAGGCGCGCGGCGCCGATGCGGCGGATGCCCTTCTGGCCAACGGTGTGTCGCTGTCGGTGGCGCAGCGCCTTGGGCGCCAGGAAAAACTCGAACGGGCGGAAGGCAACGACCTCGGCCTGCGCGTCCTGGTCGGCAAGAAACAGGCGATCGCGTCGTCGAACGACTGGACGCAGGACAGCCTCGGCGAGCTCGTCGAGCGGGCCCTGGCGATGGCCGCCGCCGTGCCGGACGATCCGTATTGCGGCCTGCCGGGGCCCGACGAGATCTTCGCCGGCCCGCTGATCGACCCGGAGATCTGCGACGACACCGAGCCCGACGTCGAGGCGCTGACGAAACGGGCGAAGATCTGCGAGGACGCCGCGCGGGCGGTCGAGGGG
>JBFIFO010000121.1:0-12464 GCA_041602815.1 Alphaproteobacteria bacterium
CCATTCGCGGCTGTGGGGCGTGACGTCGAATCCTTGGAACCGCAAATACACGCCGGGCGGCTCCTCCGGCGGCTCGTCGGCGTCGCTCGCCGCGGGCACCTCGGCAATCGCCACCGGCTCCGACATCGGCGGCTCGATCCGCATCCCGGCTTCGACCTGCGGACTTGTCGGCTTCAAGCCGCCCTATGGGCGGAACCCGGACGATCCGCCGTTCAACCTCGACTTCTATTGCCACACCGGCCCGTTGGCCCGCACCGTCGCCGATGCGATCCTGCTACAGAACGCGATCAGCGGCCCGCACCCGGCCGATATCTCGACCCTGCGCCCGAAGCTGCGCCTGCCGCAAGCCTACAAGCCGGTCAAGGGCTGGCGGATCGCCTACTCGATGGACCTCGGCAGTTACGAGGTGGACCGGGAGGTCGCAACGAACACGCAGATCGCGCTCGACGTGTTCCGCTCGCTCGGCGCCACCGTCGAGGAGGTCGACCTCGGCTGGACCGGCGACGTGCAGAAGGCCGCGCTCAGCTATCTCCAGCACCTGTTCGGCGCCTGGGTGGCGAAAATCCTCGACGAACACGCGGACGAAATGACGACCTACGCCAAGGCCTTCGCCGAGAAGGGCCGGGCTTCGAAAGCGGCCGATTTCGTCTGGTCGCTGGAGGTCGCGGCCGAAATGTACCGGACCTTCGGGCCGATGATGGAAAAGCACGACGTGTTCATCTGCCCGACCACGGCGTTGCCCGCGGTTTCGGCCGACTTCGACCAGTCGCGGGACGAGGTCCGGATCAATGGGCGGTCGGTCGATCCGATGCTGGGGTGGGTGATGACGGCGCCGTTCAACACGTTGAGCCGCTGCCCGGTCATCACGGTCCCGTCCGGCCGGGCGCGCAACGGCGTGCCAACCGGCATCCAGATCGTCGGCCGCACCTACCGCGATGTGGACGTGTTCCGCGCCGCGATCGCGTACGAGACGGCAGTCGGCCCGTGGTTCGCGGACGCGGCCGGCCGGCCGGACCTCTGAGCGGGCGGCGCGATCATGCAGGGCGAATTCAGGCACAGGGACGCGGCGACCGACCTTTCCAACTGGCGGACCACACCGCACAGCCGCTGGGCTTTCCATCACGCGCGGGAGCTCCTGCCGACTGCGGAAATTGCCGGCGCGCACCCGGCGAATGATCCATTGTCGCGCGACCTGCAGGATCTGGCGGGGATTTCTTTCGCGGGGGCCGGGGGCGCCGAGACGACGCTGGGCCGGTTCCTGCCCGAGAGCGACACCGACGCCTTCCTCGTTCTCAGCGGCGACCGGGTTTTGTACGAATGGTACGACCCCGGCTGTCGCCCCGACTACCCCCACATCGTGTTCTCGGTCAGCAAGTCGATCACGGCCTGTCTTGCGGGCGTGCTGGTCGACGACGGTCTGCTGGACCCCGATGCCCTGGCCGTCCGCTACATCCCCGAGGCCGCCGGCAGCGCCTACGGGGACTGTACCGTGCGCCATATCCTCGACATGACGGTCGATATCGCATTCGAGGAGACCTATCTGGAGCCGGAGGGCGACTTCGCGCGCTACCGCGAGGCGACCGGCTGGAATCCGGCGCGCGATACGGCCCACCCGCCCGACCTGAAAAGCTTTCTTATAACGTTGCCGCGGGCCGGCGGGCAGCATGGCGAGGCGTTCCACTATGTCTCGCCCAACTCCGATTTCCTCGGCTGGCTGATCGAGGCCGCCGCTGGGCAGCCGGTGGCCGAGCTGCTGTCGGAGCGGATCTGGCAACCGTTGCGGGGCGCCGGCGCCTATATGACGGTGGACCGGCTCGGCGCGCCGCGCACGGCCGGCGGGATCTGCGCCACGGCCCGGGACCTTGCGCTATTCGGCGCGATGATGCGTGATGGGGGTGCTGCCGGCGGACGGCAGGTTCTGCCGCGCCGATGGGTCGACGATATTCGCACGGGCGGCGATCGGGCGGCGTGGCTGCGCGGCGATCCTGCCTATGTCAGCCTGCTGCCGGACGGCCGCTACCGCAGCAAATGGTACCAGACTGGCAATTCCGCCGGCGCGTTCTGCGCCATCGGCATACACGGGCAGTGGCTGTATATCGATCCTGCGGCGGATACCGTGATGGTGAAGCTGTCGGCGCAGCCGGTACCGCTCGACGACGCGCTCGACAGGGCGAACCTGCGCGCGTTCGATGCGATCTGCCGTGCCGTGGCATGATGGCGGCGCGGCACGACAGACCGGGAGGACACATGGCCCGCGACGCGCGATACGATATCCTGTTCGAACCGGTGGCGATCGGGCCGGTGACGGCACCGAACCGCTTCTACCAGGTGCCGCACTGCAACGGCATGGGCTACCGGGACCCGTCGGGCATGGTCGAGCTGCGGCGCGTCAAGGCCGAGGGCGGCTGGGGCGTGATCTGCACCGAGCAGGCGGAAATCCACCATACCTCCGAGATCACGCCGTTCATCGAAATCCGCCTGTGGGACGACCGCGACCTGCCGCCGCTGGTGGCCATGTGCGATGCCGTGCACGAGCATGGCGCGCTGGCCGGGATCGAGCTTGCCTACAACGGCATGAACGGGCCGAATTTCTATACGCGGGAGATCCCGTTGGGCCCGTCGCACATACCGATCATCACCTTCACCAACGATCCGGTGCAGGCCCGCGCCATGGACGGGGAGGACATCCGGAACTTGCGCCGCTGGCATCGCAACGCCGCGCTGCGTGCGAAGAAGGCCGGTTTCGATATCGTCTATGTCTACGCTGCGCACGGGTTCGGTGCGCCGCAGCACTTCCTGTCGCGCCGATTCAATCAGCGCGGCGACGAGTACGGCGGCAGCCTCGAGAACCGTGCCCGGCTGCTGCGCGAGCTGATCGAGGATACCAAGGACGCCGTGGGCGACCGTTGCGGCATTGCAGTCCGTATCAGCATGGACGAGATGCTTGGCGACACGGGTCTGCACCGCGAGGAAGTCGAGGACGTGATCGCGCTGATGGCCGAGCTGCCGGATCTGTGGGATCTGACGCTAAGCGGCTGGGACAACGACTCGCGGACCTCCCGTTTCGCCGGGGAAGGCGCGCAGCAGCCGTTCGTGGCCAACGTCAAGGCGATCACGTCGAAGCCGGTGGTCGGTGTCGGCCGCTTCACGTCCCCCGATGCGATGGCGGCAGTGGTCCGCAAGGGCGTGCTCGACCTGATCGGCGCGGCCCGGCCGTCGATCGCCGATCCGTTCCTGCCGCACAAGATCGCGGAGGGGCGGGTCGACGAGATCCGCGAGTGCATCGGCTGCAACATCTGCATAACCGGCGACATGACGATGTCGCCGATCCGCTGCACACAGAACCCGACGATGGGCGAGGAGTGGCGCCGCGGCTGGCATCCCGAGCGCATCCCGGCGAAAGGCTCGGACAGCCGCGTGCTCGTGGTCGGCGCCGGCCCCGCGGGGCTGGAGGCTGCGCGGGCGCTGGGAAAGCGCGGCTACGCCGTCACGCTGGCCGAAGCCGGACAGCAGCCCGGCGGGCGGGTCACCCGGGAGTCGCAGCTGCCAGGCCTTGCCGCATGGGCGCGCGTGCGCGACTACCGGTTGCAGCAGCTCAACGATCTGCCAAATGTCGAGGTGTTCTACGACAGCGAACTGAACGCCGACCAGGTCCTCGAATTCGGCTTCGAGCATGTGGCGGTCGCAACGGGCGCGCATTGGCGGCGCGACGGGATCGCGCGTTTCCACCAGCGCGCCATCCCGGTTGCGGACGGCGTTCGCGTGCTGACACCCGACGATCTGATGGACGGGGCGCGGCCGGCCGGCCCCGTCGTTCTGTACGACGACGACCACTTCTACATGGGCAGCGTACTGGCGGAGCTGCTGATCGATTCGGAGTGCCCGGTAACCATCGTGACGCCGGCGGCCGAGGTCGCCAACTGGGCGCAGAACACGCTGGAGCAGGCGGCCATCCAGCGGCGCCTTCTGGAACGCGGCGTGCGCATATTGCCGCACCGCGCGGTCGCCCGTGTACAGCCCGACGGCGTCGAGACGGCCTGCGTCTTTACCGGCCGGACCGAGGCGCTTGCCGCCAATGGCGTGGTGCTGGTCACGGCCCGCCTGCCCGACGATGCGCTGTATCTCGAACTGAAAGCCCGCCGGGACGACTGGCCCGCGGCCGGGATCCGCAGCGTACGGGCCATCGGCGACGCCTTCGCGCCCGGCCTGATCGCGGCCGCGGTGTATGCCGGTCACCGGTATGCCCGTGAGCTGGATGCTGAAATTCCCATTGACGAACCCCCGTTCCGGCGGGAGCTCGCGGAGCTGCTCTCCAGCTGACCTGCTAATCCGCGCCGATCATTTTCCGGGCGAGCCCGACCGCGGCCGGGGCGTCGGCGGCGAACCCGTCGGCTCCGATGGCGTCGGCGAACTCCCGGGTCACCGGCGCGCCGCCGATCATGATGCGGCCGTTCCAGCCTTCCTTGCGCAGCAGCTCCACCGTCCTGCCCATGTTTGGCATCGTCGTGGTCAGCAGGGCCGACATGCCGAGCAAGTCCGGGCGGTGGGTATCGACGGCTTCGAGAAAGGCTTCAGGCGGTACATCCACGCCGAGGTTGACCACCGTGAAGCCCGCCCCCTCCAGCATCATGCCGACCAGGTTCTTGCCGATGTCGTGCAGGTCACGGTGCACCGTTCCAATCACGACCTTGCCGGCCGGTTGCGCGTCGGTCTCGGTCAGCCGCGGCCGCAGCACCTCGAGACCGGCTTTCATGGCGCGCGCGGCCATCAACATTTCCGGCACGAACAAGGTGCCCTGGCTGAACAGCTCGCCAACTTCATCCATCGCCGCGATCAGCGCGTCGTTGAGGATGACGCGCAGGTCGGTTCCATGCGCAAGTTCGGTCTTCACCAAGTCGGCGGTGACCGCGTCTTGGTAATCCAGCACCGCATCGAAGATGGCATCCAGGCGATCGTCCAGGGTATTTGTCATGGCGGTTCCGGCGTCAGTCCAGGATCGCCCTGTCGGCCGCCGCGACGATCTCGGCCATTTCCGCAACCGCATCGGCGTCCGGCAGCCCGTGCGGCGCCTTCCGCAACATCAGCGCCTCGTAAATGGCCATCGCGTTGTCCAGCTCCGTCCTGCGCCCCGCCTTTTCGTAAGGCTCGCGCGCCAGCTTCAGGAATGCGCTCGGTGCGAACACCTCGCGGCAATGTTTGAGCGTGTGCGGGTTGGCCAGGAAGTGACCGCCCCGCTCGACCTCGATCATCAGCTCCCACGCCAGCGAGTCGTCGTCGATCCGCGGCGTATGCAGCCAGGCTCGCTGCATCGCGCCCAGCTCGTTGTCGATGATCGCCTGGATCGGGCTGAATACGGTTGCGCATTCCAGCTGCCCGATCCCACCGAGAATGTCGGCCCCGGACAGACCGACCATCAGGCCAAGCAGCGCCCGTTCCGCCTGCGATTGCCCGCAGACATCAGGAGTGTCCGCCCCGGCACCGTAACTGTGGGTCATCAGCCCGAAGCCCCGCTTGCACAACTGGACCGCCATGGCGGCGCCGGTCAGCGCCTCGACGCTGGACTGCAGACTGCGGCCCGTGCGCATGTCGAGCGCGAAGATCAGTGGCGTTGCGATCAGCGGCGTCCCGGCGGCCAGCACGTGGGTCAGGACCGCCATCGCCAGGATTTCCGCACCGGCCATCAGCACCGTTCCCGGCATCGTGACAGGTGCGGTGCCGCCCGCGGTCGGCAGGCTGCAGGCATGGATGGGGATGCTGTATCGGCCGGACTGGATGATCGCCTCGACATCCATTTCCTTGAACTCGAGCGGGCTGAACGAGCAGGCGATGCAGCTGACGATCGGGCGGTCCCGCAGGGCGCTCTCGCCGCCTGCGGCGACGGCGGCCAGCCGCATCAAAAAGCCGACGTTTTCCGTGTCGTAGGGCTGGATCCAGTTGTGCTTTTCGGACGCCGACAGCAGGGCGGCGAGCCCGTGAATATCGGCTGTGCGTTCCGGCGCGTCGTAGATAAAGGGGTGGGCGATGAAACCGACCTCCGGCAAGCCGTCGCTGACGGTGGCGATGGTCTTGACATCGGCAAGCACGAGCTTGCGATAGCGACTGCCGGGTTCGATAAAGCCGTGCGCGCCGGTGCCCGTGCGCATGTGGAAGGTGTTGTCCCGGCGCGGGATGTCGAGGTCGAATCGCCCGGATTTGCTACAAAGCATTGTGGCGCGCGGCGCCGCCGCCAGCGCCTCCTCGGCGAGCGCCCGCGGCAACCGCACGCGCACACCGTCGGCGTCCACCTTGCAGCCGGCCTTTGCCAGCCGCTTCACCGCCGCCGCGTGATTGACGTCGACGCCGCGGTGCTCGATCAACGCGAAACAGCGCTCGACCAGCGCTTCCAGCCGTGCCGCGTCGAGATATGCGAAATCCGGCCGGTTCGCCGCCGCGGTCGGCCCGGCGTAAGGCTCGGGAATCGAGACTTCGAAGGCGGCGTCATCCGCCCGCGAGGTCTGCTGCGCCGCATCGTCCTTCGCCGCCAGCCGATCCCGCCGGCGGCGTCGCAACCGGGGCGACGACTCGTTACTCGCCATCTGATGGCCTCCCTCCGCCGGCGCGCTGCGCGGATTATGACGCCGCCGCCGGGGGGTGGCAACGCCGCCGTTCGCTTCGCAGTCGGCGGATGTAAAGGTCGCGAAGGGTCGGTCCAGCATTCTGGTACGCCATAGGGATCGGTCGTACACAGATTGATTCGGATCAATTCCTCACCGACACCCCACTGCTAGATTGTTATTTTACACGTAGTCTTGGGTGATTTGTGTCTCCGGATCGCCCGGATGATGGTGTTGCCTTACATCAGGGCAATTTCCTTCTGCGTCTGAAACAGGTAGCGGGGTGCGCGAGGGAATGCGCAAGGTCTCCCTCAAGCTGAAGATGGGCGTGTTCCTCGCCGTCACCCTGGCGGTGGCGATGCTGCTGTTCACCTTTCTGGTGGTGCGGCACAACCGGCAGGAGCTCTTGCAGGAGGCGACGGGCCACGTCAACCAGCTGTCCGAGGTGATCACGCGGAGCACCCGTTTCGCGATGCTGCAGAACCAGCCCGCCTATGTCGGCCAGATCATCCAGGACGTCGGCAACCAGCAGAACATCGAGAAGGTCCGGATCCTCAGCAAGGACGGGACGATCATCCATTCGACCTTTCCGGAGGAGATCGGCACCACGGTGCAGGAGAAGGCCGAGGAATGCGGCCAGTGCCATTTGACCCGCCAGACCCTGGAGCAGATCCCGGCGTGCAAGCGGCCGCGGATCTTCGCGACGGCCGACGGGCGGCGCCTGCTCGGCAGCATGGGGGTGATCCGCAACGAGCCGTCCTGCTACACTGCCGCCTGCCATCAGCACACGCAGGACCAGACGGTGCTCGGTGTCCTCGACATCCTCTACTCCCTGGACGATATCGACCAGACGATTCACGCCAACTCGATGACGGTGGGCGGCATCTCCCTGGCCTTCATCCTGGTCGCTTCGCTGTTGCTCAGCATTCTGGTGCACCGCCTCGTCTACGTGCCCCTGCGCGACCTCGAAAGCGGTGCGAAGCGGCTGTCATCGGGGAATCTGGAGCAGTTGATCCCGGTGCGCAGCGGCGACGAATTCGGCCAGCTGGCGACAGCGTTCAACGACATGACCCTGGCGCTCAAGAAGTCGGAGGTCGAACTGCGCGAATGGGGCCACACGCTGGAACAGAAGGTCGAAAAGCGGACCAGGGAGCTGCGCATCGCAGAGGCCGAGGCGGCACGCGGCGAGAAACTTGCGTCCATCGGCCTCCTTGCTGCCGGAATCGCGCATGAGCTGAACAATCCGCTGACCGGCATCCTGACCTTCTCGCACCTCCTGCGCAAGAAGGTGCCGGACGGCAGCCCGGAGGCGGAAGACCTCGATCTGGTGATCCGCGAAACCAAGCGCTGCGCCACGATCATCCGCCGGCTGCTCGATTTCTCCCGCGAGAAGGCGCCGGAAAAGAAGTTTGCCGACATCAACAGGATCATCGAGAGCACGGTCCACCTTGTCGAACGGCCGGCCCACCTGCACGACATCGAAATCACGCTGGAACTGGATCGCAACCTGCCGCAGATCTGGGTCGAACCCGACCTGATAGAGCAGGTCTTAATGAACATGCTGGTCAATGCCCAGCACGCCATCGAGGATGCCGGCAGCATCACCATCCGCAGCCGCATGTCGCCGGAGCCGCGAATTCCCGATATCGGCATGGATCCCGTGCCCATGGTGGAGATTTCGATCATCGACACGGGCTGCGGCATTCCGGAAGAAAACCTCCAGCGGATCTTCGACCCGTTCTTCTCCTCGAAGGAGGTCGGGAAAGGGACCGGTCTCGGCCTCTCGGTCAGTCACGGGATCGTGCGGGCGCACGGCGGATGCATCGAAGTCGAGAGCGCGGTGGGCAAGGGAACCACCTTCCGCATCTGCCTGCCCCTCAACCCGCCCGCGCCCGATCCCAAGTCGACCGACGGCGAGGGCGATACATGAGCGCTCGGATCCTGATCGTCGATGACGAGGAGATCGTCATTCAGAGCTGCCTTCGCATCCTCGATACCGGGGATTACGAACTGGACGCGGTCCGGGACGGCTGGGAGGCCCTCAGCAAGATCGAGGAGAGTCATTACGACCTCGTCATCCTCGACATCATGATGCCAAAGATCGACGGCATGGAGGTGCTCCAGAGGGTCAAGGAATCCCATCCCGACATCGACGTGATCATGGTGACCGGGCACTCGCAGATCGAGACCGCCGTGCGCTCGATGAAACTGGGCGCGTTCGACTACCTGCCGAAGCCGTTCGATCCCGACGAGCTGCAAATGATCGTCGAGCGGGCGTTGGAACGGCGGATGCTGCTTGCGGAGAACCTCAATCTGAAAACGGAGGTGAGTTCGAAATACCGGTTCGAGAACATCGTCGGCTCCAGCCCGCAGATGCAGAATGTGTTCCGGCTGATCGCCAAGTGCGCGCCGACGAACAGCACCGTCCTGCTGCAGGGCGAGAGCGGAACCGGCAAAGAGTTGATCGCCCGCGCCATCCACTACAACAGCCTGCGCAAGGAAAAGCCCTTCGTGCCGGTCGACTGCAACTCGCTGAGCGAATCCCTTCTGGAGAGCGAGATGTTCGGCCACGTCAAGGGCGCGTTCACCGGCGCCGTGGCCCACAAGAAAGGACTGTTCGAAATTGCCGACAACGGCACGCTGTTCCTCGATGAGATCGGGAACATATCGCTGTCGATCCAGGCCAAGCTCCTTCGGGTAATCCAGGAGCGGGAATTCAAGGCGGTCGGGGGCACCCGCACGCAGGCCGCCAATTTCCGGCTGATCACGGCCACGAACAAGGATCTCAAGGCAATGGTCGCCGACGGAACGTTCCGCGAGGACCTGTTCTACCGTATCAACATCTTCCCCATCCAGGTGCCGCCGCTGCGCGAGCGCAAGGAGGATATACCCGCGCTCGCGTTTCACTTCCTGAACGTTTTTGCCGCCGACCTCGACAAGAAGATGACCGACATCTCGGCCGAGGCGATGAACCTTCTGGTGAACTACGACTGGCCCGGCAACGTCCGTGAGCTCGAGAACATCATGCAGCGCGCGGTGATTCTGGCCACCGAGAGCGCGATCCGCCAGGCGCATCTGGTGAGCATCATCGACATGCTGCCGCGGCTGGACGTGGCGGTGCCGAGGACCGGCGAGGAACTGAAGCGCGTCAAGAAGGTTGCGCGGGAAAAGTCGGTCGAGAACATCGAAAAACTGTTCGTCATCGAGGCACTCAAGCGGAACGCCTGGAACGTGACCAAGAGTGCCGAAGAGACCGGCATGCAGCGCGCCAACTTCCAGGCGCTGATGAAGAAGTACAACATCCGGATTCGCGGCACCGGCGCGAGCCACGACGCCTCCGAGGCCGGCTGACGCCCCGCGAAGGAAATCGCCGGGCCAAGGACGGCGGCCCGGCGATTCGAAGGCTCCCCCTGACTGTCGGTCACGGATGGTCGGCCGCTGTGTCCTCGACCTCCTCGTATCCCGTGATCATGGCCTTGAAGTGGGCCGTGCGGGTATGGCCCAGCGTGGCCAGGTAGACGTGGACGATCAGGAACCCCACGAAGATGATGAAGATCAGTACGTGCACCGTGTCCACCACCCGCACGCCGCCGAAGAACGCAACCGCGCCGGCGAATCGCTTGACGTCCCACAACAGGAGCCCCGTGTAGAACTGGATCGGCACGAGGATCATCATGATGATCTGGTAGCTCATGCTCTGCATCGCGTTGAACTTGCGATATGCGCTCACGTGGTGCGGGTTCGGGTCACCCTTGAAGATGCCGTAACCGTAGTATTTGAGCTGCCGGAAACTGTCGCGGAAGTGCTTCGCCGGGCTTAGCTCCGGGTGATACACGCGGATCTTGTCCGAGAACATGTAGTACACGAGCCAGAGGAAGAAGTTGGCGATCAGGACGAAGCCGATCCAGTTGTGCAGGTTGACGGCGACTTCGAAGGACAGCACGTCGACCAGCCCGAGATACCGGATCTGCAGGCCGGTCAGGATCAGCAGAACGAAGCCCGACGCATTGGTCCAATGCCAGATTCTCACCGGGAGTGGATGGATATAGAGCTTCTTCATCTTGGTTCTCCTTCCGCTTGAGGGCTGGGCCCGTTCATCGGTTGCCGGGCCCTGCCGCGGTTCGGCTCCTCACGAGTCGCGCGCTGCGCCTTCCCCGTCCGGCTTCTTCCAGTACTTGTCGAATAGCCATTTCAACGTCAGGTGCCCGATCGGGACCGAAATCCCGCCCAGGAACACGAGGGCCAGAAGCACGTCCAGCAGCTTGATGCGGGTGCCGCCGATGGCGTAGAAGCCGCCGACGGAGTTCACCGACGTCACGGAATTCAGGACATCCTTGTCGGCGCTGTAATACACCGGCCTGCCGTCGCGGCCGACGATGGATACCGTGACGTTCTGGAACGCCTCCGCGCCCTGCTGGTGGCAGCTGGCACAATCCCGTACCGCGCGAGACTTGTCGGACAATTGGTGGGCGCTGGGTCCGGTGCGGACACCGATCCGGCCCTGCAGCTTCATCTCCACCGTCTGGCCGGTGCGGTTGATATCCCTGACAAGGTTCCACAGCTCGACCGCATCCAGCCCGTTCCCGTCGGTGTCGGCAGCGCGGACCCTGGCATCGAACCGCAGCGTATCCCCGGTATCCGAAACCAGCGTCTGCGCAGCCCCGTCGACGAGTCTGAGCTCGACGCGCCGCAGAGCCAGCGGGGCGTGGCAGGCGGGGCAGGACACCGCATCGAGATGGAGGGCGGCATTGGGCAGCCACGCCCGGTGGGCGGAAACCGTATCGGCATGGCATCCGATGCAGGCGTCGCGCAGCTGGTTGCTCGCCGCCGCCGCGCCGACCTCGTGCGCGCGGTGACAGTCCGCGCAGATCGGCGCTTCGAAGTGCCCCAATATGCCGCGCGCCTTGCCATGCGTGCTGCCGACATAGGCTTCGAAGATGTTGCCGTGGCATTTCTTGCAGGGCACGCCGGCGACCGTCTCGAACACGGCCTTGGGCCGTACCGCGTGGGAGCCGTGGCAGTCGGAGCACACCGGAGCCGCCAGATTGCCGTTGCCGAGCAGCGAGGCGTGGATGCTGCCCTCGTATTGTTCGAACTTGTCTTCGTGGCACTGGCGGCAGATCTGGGCTCGCGAGATGACGTGCTCGCGTGTGCTCGTGTAGGCGCCCGTCTCGTGGGCGTCCTTGGAGAACCCGTTATGGCAGTCGGTGCAGTCGTGGTCCGGGTGCACCGAATCGCGAAGCACGGCGTGGTCGACGGTCAGGGGAAGGAATTCGCCGTTCGTCAATTGCACGCCCAGAGCCTGTTCGTGGCAGGTCAGGCAGTAGGTCGTTTCCGCCGCGGCCGCTTTCCACTCGGCCACCGGCTCGACCGTATGGGGGTTATGGCACGCCGTACATGCCGGCCCGTCGGCCGCGGAAGCACGGGCGTGGTGTGCCGGGCCTTCCGCCAGGCTTTCGCGCGCATGGCAGTCCAGGCATACAGTCGAGGCCGCCGCCGCATAGGCGGGCCGACTCTCGATCGTCGTGTCGCCCGGATGGCTTTCCAGGTCGATCGCCGCATGGCAACCGGCGCAGCCGACCCAGCCGTGCACCGAATTGGCGTAGGTATCGCCACGAACGGTGAGCGAAAGGATATCGCCGTTGGAGAGCCCCTTTTCCAGCCCTTCCGAATCGTGGCAGGCAAGGCAGGTCTCATCCTCGCCGCGCGCGTCGGCCGCACCGCCCACGAGACCAACGATCAGGGCGGCCGCGGCCGCAATAACGTTGAAATGGCGGAATTCGCGTGAAATGTGATTTTCGCGTCTGGAGCGTACCATGGACCTTGCTCCTCTTCCGGTTCCCCGATCGGTCCGGGGTATTGCGTCCCTCC